>JBAUTW010000493.1:0-3134 GCA_049582365.1 Burkholderiales bacterium
GCGAGCACTCCGCAGCCGGCGATCTGCGCGATCGCGAGGTCGATGAACACGATGCCTCGCCTGAGTACTTGCATGCCGAGCGGCACGTGAGTGGCGAGCACGAGCAGGCCGGCAGCGAGCGCCGGCCAGACCAGCCCGAGGTCGACGGCGGCGAAGCTCATTTGCCGGCCGCCTTGAGCAGGATCGCGAGCATGTCGTCATACCAGCTGAACAGGTTCTTCGACGCGTCGTCGCCGCCGACCGAGAACGGCAGCATCACGGCCTCGATGTGAGCGCGTCCGGCGAACCACTCGGAGGCGCGTGGGTCGTTGAACGAGGCGCGCACGACAATTTTCGCCGGGTCGGTCTTCTGCGCCTCGAGCAGCGCGGTCATGTGCGAGATCGTGGGGTCGACGACCGGCAAGGGTTCCAGCGAGCCGACCGACTGGATGCCGAGCCAGCGAAAGAGGTAGTCGAACGCCTGGTGATGCACCACCACCTTCAATCCCTTGAGCGGCGCCGCCTCGCGCTCCCATCTGGCGATTGCCTGCTGCCAGCGCGCATCGAACGCCCGGTAGTGCGCCTGGTACGCGGCCGCGTTCGCCGGGTCGACCTGTGCCAGCCGTTCGGCGAGCGCCTGGGCGACCTTGGCGATGTTGCGCGGGTCGGTCTGGATGTGCGGGTTGCCCTCGGGGTGAACGTCGCCTTCGCGCCGGTCGAGGCGGGTCGGGATCTCGATCAGGTTCACGTAGCGCGCCGCCTCGAAGTAGCCCGGCGCGTTGGGCTGGATGCGGTCGTTGCCCGACTCGCGCACGAGCACCGGCAGCCAGCCGACTTCCAGCTCAGCGCCAGTGCAGACCGCGAGGTCGGCGCGGCGCGCAGCCGCGATCAGGCTCGGGCGCGCCTGGATGTGATGCACGTCCTGCAGCGCGGTGCTCGCCTCGTAGATGCGGGCGCGGTCGCCGGCGAGCTCGTGCGTCAGCGCGCCCCATTCCGGCTCGCAGGCGAGCACGTTGAGCGCCGCCGAGGCGGGGCCCGCCGCCAGCAGCGCAAGGAGGAACAACAGGATTCGGGTTTTCATGTCGATGTCCTACCAGGTGTGCGCCCCGTGGGTGCCGAGGCTGAGGATGTATTGCAGGAAGATCTGGTTGTCGGTCGCGTCCGGGCGCGACTTGTCGCGCGCGAACTGCAGCCGCAGGCGGCTGAACTCGCTCGGCGAGTAGTCCACCATCGCGGTCTGCAGGGTCGGCGTGTAGGGCTGCAGGAGCGGGAAGACCGACGCCGAGAGCGCGCCCGAATCGACCTGGGCGATGTCCACCGTTCCGGAATCCAGGCGGTCGTAGCGCAGCCCGACTCGCCAGCGCGGCAGGAACTGGTACACCGCCTGCCCGTACCAGCCCGACTGGCTGGAGGCGTATGCGCCGGGCAGCGCCGCGCCCGCCGTGTCGTAAGTGAGCGTGCCGTTTTCCCTGCGCCTGAAGTATTCGCCCTGCAGCTTGAAATTGCGATAGTAGGGATTGCCGTTCGGCGCCCATTTCCAGACCGCGTCCGCGAGCCACAGGTTGCTGCGGCCGGTGAAGGCGTCGGTCACCCCGCCGTCGTCGTAGGCGCGCCCGTCTGGAGAGGTGCGCAGGTAGGAAAGCCCGGCGCGCCAGCTCTGGCTGACGCCGATATCGCCGCCCACGTGGCCGAACAGCGTCCCGAGCGCCGCGCCGTTCTTGTCGCGGTCGTTGCCCGGGAAGCTGCGCCCGCGGCCGGCTTCGGCGCCCAGCTCGACCAGCAGGTCGGTCGGCGCGACCCACTTCGCCTGCACGCCGTCGTCGGCGAGCTGGCCACCGAGGAAAGCGCGGTAAGGCAGCGGCGCGTCGATGAAGTCCCAGGCGTGGCTATGCTGCTCATTCTGGTAGCCGATCTTGGAGAAGAAGCGCCCGCTCTTCAGGGTCCAGCCGTTCGACAGGCTGTTGGTCTCCAGGTAGCCGTTCTCGACGTCGATCCCGCCGTCGGGGGCGAGCGAGGCGATCAGGGTGCCGCTGAAATAGGGATCCGCAGTCGCGGTGAACACCAACTCGGACTCGGCCAGGCTCATCCCGCGCTTGCCCGGATCGACCTCGCCCCCGCTCGGAATGAACCCGCCGATGCGATAGGTCGCCGGGTCCTGCGACAGGTTCGCGTCGCGCCCCTGCAGGATCATTGAGATCGGCGGGTTGAACGCGTTGCCGCGCTGCTGCTGCGCGACGGACTTCGCTGCGCTCTGCGCCTGCTCCGCCTGCTGCTCGGTCGCCGCGAGGCGCTTTTCGAGCGCGGCGATGCGCGCTTCATACTCCTGCTTCAACTGCTGGATCTGCTGCCGGATCTGCGCCAGATCGGCGGCTTGGTCGGCGCGCGCGGCCGCGGGCGTGATGCACGCCAGCGTTGCCGCGACCAGCGCCCATGCCGGTCGTTGCATTGCTTTCTCCTCGAAAGTGCGAAAAGGAATTCCCCGGACGGCCCGGGGATCGACTCATGCGCTGACGAGGAAAGGCGGAGGCGCTCTCTGGAGGTAAGGCTGGACGAACCGCGGGAGCCAGCCGGACGACAGTCCCGGGACAGTGGCCTCGACGTCGTACGACGCGAGGGGGAAATGAACGTTGGAGGTGAGCGCATGCCCGGCCGCGCTGAACGCCGCACACACCACGCAGATCGGCTTGACCTGGCCCTGCTTGGGCTGCTCGGCCGGCGCGCGGTTTTGGCGCAGGTGCTCGAGCTGGTGCAGCGTATCCGCGAGCGGCATGCCCGCAAGCGCGAATACCGCCGCCGCCAGCAGCGCGCGGAACGTTGCGCCAAGGGTCGATCGCGTAAGATTCACTTTCAGGTCAGGGTGCGCCGGCTGCCTCGCAGATTAAACCGCAGCCGGGCACAGGTAAACACTAGAAGTGTGTATGAAACCTTACAAGAAGAGGGGAAACGAATGATCCACGTCGTCGCCGTCATCACCGCCAAGCCGGGCAAGCGGGAGGACATCCTGCAGCATTTCCGCGCCAACGTGCCCGCGGTTCGCGCCGAGAAGGGGTGCATCGAGTACGGCCCCGCGATCGATGCGGATCCCGCTCCGCAAATGCAGACCAAGTACGGCCCCGACACGTTCGTCGCGATCGAGAAATGGGAAAGCATGGATG
>JBAUTW010000494.1:0-1802 GCA_049582365.1 Burkholderiales bacterium
CGTCTGGCGCGGCGCAGCCGGGCGCGGCGGGCGGGGCGTCGAGCGGCTCGCCCTTTGCCATGTTGAGCGGCGATTCGAGGTACTCGGTCGCGACCGATAGCCGGCCGACGTTGACCAGCGGCCGCAAGGCCGGGTCGGCGCGCGCCAGGTCGAGAATCGCGTTGCGCACCAGGCGCTCGCCGTGGGTCTGGGGCCCGATGAAAGTCGCGCTGCGCGACGAGTGCTCGACGTTCTCGCGCGCGGCGAAGCCGCGCTCGGCGTCGTAGGTCTGCATCAGGTCCTCGTGCGCCTTGCCCTCGAGCACCAGCGCGAGCTTCCAGGCCAGGTTGTTCGCGTCCTGGATCGCGCGGTTGCCGCCGCGCGCGCCGAACGGCGAGTGCTGCGCCGCCGCGTCGCCCAGGAACAGCACCCTGCCGTGCCGCAGGTGCTCGAGAAAGCGGCGCCGGAAGCGCCACGGGCCGACCCACACCAGCTCGAACGGCGTGTCGGGGCCAAGCAGCTTCTTCAGCCGCTCGGTCACCTGCCCGGGTTCGGTCTCGCGCGCCGGGTCCTCGTACTGCGACACCTGCCAGTCGGTGCGCCAGATGCCGTCGGCCATCTGGTGGTACCAGATCGCGCCGCCCGCGTTGAGCGGGTTGTCCAGGTAGGCCTTGCGCACCACCTCGGCCGAGGGCGACATCCTGATATCGGTGATGCACCACTGGTCCTCGGACAGCGCCGACTCGGCGTCCTGCGCGCCGATCTTCTCGCGCACCACGCTGTGCGCGCCGTCGGCGCCGATGAGCCACTGGCAGCGCGCGCGGTAGCGCCCGTCCGGGCACTCGACCTCGACCTCGACCCCGCCGGCGCCGGGGCGCACGTCCACCACCCTGTTCTTCCAGCGCAGCTCGACCGCCGGCGTCTGCATGATGCGCTCGACCAGGTACTGCTCGACGTAGAACTGCTGCAGGTTGACGAACGCCGGGTACTTCTGGTCGCGCTCGGGCTGCAGGTTGAAGCGGTACATGCGCTCCAGCCCGGCGTAGACGTCGCCTTCGTTCCAGGTCACGCCCTTGGCGCGCACGCGCTCGGCGACGCCGAAGCGGTCGAAGATCTCGAGCGAGCGCTTGGCGTAGCAGATGCCGCGCGATGACAGTCCCGCCGCGCCGACCGTGTTGTCCTCGTCGAGCAGCAGCGTGCGCACGCCGCGCGCGCCGAGCTCGAGCGCCGCGGTGAGCCCGCCCAGCCCCGCGCCGACCACGATCACCGGGTACTCGGTCTGCTCGCCGCGCGCGATCTCGGGCGGGGTGCGGGTCTCATAGACCGGCAGCGTATAGCCCGTCATGCGGTCGGGCTGGAAGGTTTTCGCGCTCATGCCAAATCCTAGCATCGGCCGCGCCGCGCGCCCGCGGTACAATTCGCGCCTACATGGACGTGCGCACCCGCTTCGCTCCCAGCCCCACCGGTTACCTGCACGTCGGCGGCGCGCGCACCGCGCTGTTCTCCTGGGCCTACGCCCGCCGCCACGGCGGCAAGTTCGTGCTGCGCATCGAGGACACCGACCTCGAGCGCTCGACCGAAGCCTCGAGCAACGCGATCCTGGACGGCATGAAGTGGCTCGGCCTCGACTGGGACGAGGGACCCGTGTTCCAGATGCAGCGCCTGGCGCGCTACAAGGAGGTCGCCGAGCGCCTGATCGCCGCGGGCCACGCCTACTATTGCTGGGCGACGAAAGAAGAACTCGATAGCCTCAGGAACGAGCAGCGCGCGCGGGGCGAGAAGCCGCGCTACGACGGGCGCTGGCGCCCCGAGCGGGCGAAGGC
>JBAUTW010000495.1:0-3980 GCA_049582365.1 Burkholderiales bacterium
GCGGCGCTGAACCGGGCTTACGGCAAGCTGTCGAGCGCCCGTTGCAGCAGTTCCGCGACGGCCGCCTCGAGCGCGACGCCGCGCTGCTGCGCATGCTCGCGCAGGCGCTCGACCAGCGCGGCGTCCAGCTTGAGCGCGAACGGCACCAGCCCGAGCGCCTGCTCGCGCCGGCGCCGCTCCCGCCGGCTCTCGGCCGCCGAGTCCTTGCCGTAGCGCGCGGGCGCGCCGGCCTGCTTCAACTGGCCCGCGATGCGCGCGCCCTTGAGCCTTTCCATGTCGGTCTTTTTCATTGCTTGCGTAGCTTCCTTTCAGTCCGATAAGTCTAGCGCCGCTTGCGCTCGCGCTGCAGCAGGTAAAGGCCGCTGCCGATCACGATCGCGGCGCCGAGCGCGACCGGCCAGTGCGGCACGTCGCCGAACACCACGTAGCCGAAGATCGCCATGTACAGCACCTGCGGGTACATGAACGGCGCGAGGGTCGAGGCCGAGGCGTAACGGTGGGCGAGGGCGAGGAAGTAGTGCCCCACGCCGCCGAACACGCCAAGCAGCAGCACGAACGTCCAGTGCAGCGCGTCGGGCGGCGTCACCCACACCGCGAGCGCGAACGGCGCGAGCCCGACCGCCGGCACCAGCGCCGACAGGAACTGCGTCGTCTCGGGCGAATCGTAGGCCGCCAGATGCCGCGTCGTCATGTTGAACATCGCGTAGATGAAGGCGTTGATCACCGACAGGATCATGGCCGGGTGGAAGCCCGCGCCGAACGGGCGCACGATCACCAGCACTCCGAGAAAGCCGACCGCGATCGCCACCCAGCGCCGCCAGTCCATGCGCTCGCCGAGCATCGGCACGCTCATCAGCGCGATGATGATCGGCACCGAGAAGAAGATCGACGAGGTCACCGTCAGCTGCAGGTACTGCAGCGCGGTGAAATTGATCGCCGTCATCGAGACCATCATCAGCCCGCGCAGCCCCTGCAGCCGCAGTCGCTTGCTGCGCAGCAGGGAAAGCCCGCGCACCGGCAGCAGCAGCGCGGCCGACAGCACCGCGTGCGACACGAAGCGGATCCACACCACCTCGATCACCGGCAGCGCGCGGATCAGCCATTTCGCGTTGCCGTCGAGCAGCGTGAAAAAGACGTAAGTGAGCGAAACGAAGCCGATCCCGACCAGCCGGTTGCGGGCGCTGTCTGCGTGGAGCAATTCGATTCCCGGGCGCTGTTGCAGGCGTAATTATGAACGAGCGCGCGGCAAACCTCCGTGCCGTATGCCCGTTATGCGCGCATGGAGACCGGCCTCACCATATGGTTGCATCCACAATTGGATGCTCCTAGCATCCCTCGCATGCGGACCAACCACAAGTGAGCAATCTGAGTTCCGCAGCGCGAAGCGGCATCAACGTCCAACCGAGAGGAGCAATTGCGTGGCCGAACAGCAAGCCTCATTCGATGCGGCGAAGTACAAGAACGCACAGCGAGAGCAGTGGAACAAGGACGGCGCCGCATGGCGACGCTGGAATTCCGCTCTGGATCGCTGGTATGGCGACGCTACCCGTCAGATGCTCGACCTGAGCCGTATTCTGCCCGGTCAGCGCATCCTGGACATCGCCGCCGGCGCGGGCGAACCGGCTCTCAGCGCCGCCGAACGGGTTGGTCCTGGCGGCTACGTGCTGGCGACCGACATCTCGGAAGGGATCGTTGAGCTTGCGCTCCAGGCAGCCCGTGAACGCGGACTCAAACAGGTTGAGGCGCGGGTCATGGATGGCGAGCATCTGGATCTCCCCGACGCTTCCTTTGACGCCGTGCTGTGTCGGCTCGGTCTGATGTATATGCCGCACCCCGGGACGGCGCTACGCGAGTGGCGGCGTGCCCTGAAAGCGGGCGGTCGGGTCGCCGTCGTCGTCTTTTCCACGCCCGATCGAAACAGTTGGGGTGCTGTGCCAGCGTCCATCATCCGCCGGCGCGCGCAACTGCCTCCTCCCGTTCCGGGGCAACCCGGACCGTTCAGCCTTGGCGGTCCCGGGGTGCTCGAAGGCCTCTTCCGTGAAGCCGGATTTTCCGACCCCGAGGTTCGCGCCGTGCCGGTGCCCCACGGAATGCCCAGTGCCGCCGACTACGTGCGGGTCGCCCGGGAAGCCTTCGGTGCATTCAATGCCATGATGGCTCACCTGCCCCCTCAGGAACGCGAGTCGGTGTGGAACGAAATAGAAGGCTCGATGCGCAGCTTCGAATCGCCTGGTGGGTTTGAGGTGCCGGGCGAGTGCCTTGTCGGGGCGGCTACCAGGTGATCGTACGCAGACTGCTAACCGTCAGTACTTGCGCGGCGGCGTCGCGCATTGGGAGAGGGGCGCGTCGCTGAACGGCGTGGTCGCGCCGTAGCAATATGGAGATACGCGCTTATCAGCCCGGCGACGAGGGCGCGGTCGTATCCTTGTGGCAGGAGTGCGGCTTGACGCGGCCCTGGAACGATCCGCGCAAGGACATTGCGCGCAAGCTTTCCATTCAACCGGAGTTGTTCCTGGTTGGCACCCGGGATCGCCGGCTTGTCGCGACCGTCATGGCGGGTTACGAAGGCCACCGCGGGTGGGTGAACTACCTGGCGGTCGCTGCGGACTGTCGTGGCCGGGGGTATGGGCGTGCGTTGATGGTGCGGGTCGAGCAATTATTGTTGAACTTCGGCTGCCCGAAGGTGAATATCCAGGTGCGCTTGTCCAACGCCGAAGCCGTAGCGTTCTATCGCGCCATCGGCTATGCGCAGGATGAAACAATCAGTCTCGGCAAGAGGCTGATCCCCGATGACGGAAGCGCGGCTCGATAACCCGGTGAGCCGCAACTTCGTCCGATAGCGTGGACGCTTCAAGTTGACGAAAGGCAGGGATGGATCTGGGCTTGAAGGGAAAATGCGCCCTGGTGACGGGGGGCAGCATGGGGATCGGCAAGGCCGCGGCGCTCGCGCTCGCGGCCGAAGGCTGCCGGGTCGCGATCGGCGCCCGCGGCAAGGAGGCGCTGGCGCAGGCCGCGGCGGAAATCGGGCGCGACGCGCAAAGCGCGGTGCTGACCGTGCAGGTCGACTGCACCAAGCACGAGCAGATCCGCCGCATGACGGGCGAAGTGCTCGAGCGCTTCGGCCGCATCGACATCCTGGTGAACAGCATCGGCTCGGCGACGTCCGGCAATTTCCTGCGCCTGACCGAGGACGAGTGGCGCGCGAGCCTCGAGCTGAAGCTGTTCGGCATCGTGCACTGCTGCCGCGAGGTGATCCCGCACATGCAGCGCCGGCGCTGGGGGCGCATCGTGAACCTGATCGGGCACCGCGGACGGCAGCCCGAGACGCAGGCCATGCCGGCGGGCGTCGCGAACGCCGGTCTGATCAACTTCACCAAGGCGCTGGCCGACGAGTTCGTCAGGGACGGCATCCTGGTCAACGGCGTGAGCCCTTGCCCGATGCAGACGCGCCGGCTCGACTACATGGTGAAGGCGAAGGCGTCGCTGACGGGCATCTCCGAGCAGGCGGCGCGGGAGGAATTTCTGCGCGACATTCCTATCGGCCGCTTCGCCCAGCCGCACGAGATCGCGCCCCTGATCGCTTTCCTCGCCTCGGAGCGCAACACGTACATCAGCGGCACCACCATCAGCATCGACGGCGGCGCCACGCGGGCGGCGTGACGGGCGTGGACTTTCCCGAGCCGAAATATCTGATCGACGCGCATGCGCTGGGCGCGCGGCGCGCGGCGTTCACGCTGCTCGACCTGCGCCCGGCGGAGGACTTCGCACTCGGGCATATCGAGGGCGCGCGGCATCTCGACATCTACGGCGTGAGCCTGAACGATTCCTCCGAGGCTCCGTTGAGCGCCTTCCTGGCGATCTTCCGCGCCCTGTTCGGCAGCCGCGGCGTGGCGCGCGAGCGGCCGGTGGTGATCTACGATCACGAGAGCGGCGAGCGGGCCGCACGCGCGGTCTGGCTGCTCGCGCTGCTGGGTCACCCG
>JBAUTW010000496.1:0-5186 GCA_049582365.1 Burkholderiales bacterium
AACGGGAACAGGTGTCCGCCGGGGACCTTGCGCAGCGCGAAGCGGCGCCGCGTCGTGGCGAGCCCGGCGCGCCGCACCACGTCCGAGTGCTCGCCGCCGACGAATCCCGCCGGCACGCGCAACGCACGCAAGTGGCGGCTCATGTCGTGCGGGATGGTGCGGTAGATCTGGTATTCGACCTGCGGGTCGATGCGCAGCTTGAGCGCGCCGCCGGAGCGCACCAGGCCGTGGCGCACGTAGTCGTCCAGGCAGGCCTCGGTGAAGTGGCGGAACAGCCGGCGGCCGTGGAAGTGCCGCTTGGCCTCCGCCCGGCTGTCCCAGTGGCTGCGCCGGTCGCGCGTCGCGCCCGCGGGCGTCACCCGGTCGACGATCCCCAGCCGCTTGGTCGCGCCGAGCATGCGCCCGCGCAGGGCGCCGATCAGCGGCGCATCGAGCAGCACGATGGCGCGAAACAGCTCGGGCCGCCTGACCGCGGCAAGGAAGCTGAGGTAACCGCCGAGCGAGTGCCCCACGCCCAGCACCGGCGCGCCGCGGTACTCGCGCTCGAGCGTGTCGATCAGCTGCTCGACCAGGTGCGGCCAGCCCTCCGTGACGGGAAAGCGCGGATCCATCCCGATCGCCTCGACCCAGCCGATGCGGAAGCGCTTGCCGAGCGCGTCGAACAGCTGCGCGTAGCACGGCGCCGGGAATCCATTGGCATGCGAGAAGTGCAGGAGCGGCTTGCTCAGACGTACTCTTTCGCCGCGGCGTCCGCGTCCACCGGGCGCCCGGCGAGGAAGCCCTGCAGGTAGTCGCAGCGGCAGGTCTGCAGGAACTCCATCTGAGCCTCGGTCTCGACGCCTTCGGCCACCACCTTCAGGCCGAGCGCGTGCGAGAGCGCGACCACGGCGGCGACGATCGCCTTGTGATCCTTGTCCGCCGGAATGCCTTCGACGAACGAACGGTCGATCTTCAACCTGTCGACCGCGAAGCGCTTGAGGTAGGCCAGGCTCGAGTAGCCGGTGCCGAAATCGTCGATCGCGATCGACACCCCGAGCTGCTTGAGCTTGGCGAACGTGGCGGCCGTGACGTCGGTGTGCTGCATCGCCGTCGACTCGGTGATCTCGAGCTCGAGCAGGCCCGCGGGCAGCCCGCTGTCCTTGAGCGCCTGCGCCACGGTGCCGACCAGCGTGGGATCGCCGAACTGGCGCGCCGAGAGATTTACCGACACCGGCAATCCGCGGTCGACGCCGATGAAGGTAGCCCAGCGGCAGGCCTCGCGCAGCACCCACTCGCCGATCTGGAGAATCAGCCCGGTGTCCTCGGCCAGCTGGATGAACTCGGACGGCGGCACCAGACCGCGCGACGGGTGCTGCCAGCGCACCAGCGCTTCGTGTCCGGCCACGCAGCCGCCCTTGAGCTCGATGATCGGCTGGTAGTGCACCCGCAGCTCGCCCTTCTGCAGCGCGCGCCGCAGGTCGTTCTCCAGCGCCAGCCGGCGCGAAGCCGAGAGGTTCATCTGGTCGGTGAAGAACTGGTAGTTGGCGCGCCCCATCTCCTTGGCGTGATACATGGCCGCGTCGGCATTGCGAATCAGCGTCTCCGCGTCGCGCCCGTCCTCCGGGAACACGCTGATGCCGATCGACGGCGTGACGTGCAGCTCGCGCCCCTCGACCTGGGTCGGCAACGACAGCTGCTCGATCACTTTCTGCGCCACGTGCGCGGCGTCGGTGGCGCGCTTGATCTCGGGCAGCACGACAACGAACTCGTCGCCGCCGATGCGGCAGATGGTGTCGACGTCGCGCAGCTGCGTCACCAGGCGCTTCGCCACGTCCTTCAGCAGAACGTCGCCGACCGCGTGGCCGAGCGAATCGTTGATGGTCTTGAAGCGGTCCAGGTCGACGAACATGACCGCGGTCTGCTCTCGATTGCGGTAGCTTAGCGCCAGAGCCTGCGTCAGGCGGTCTTCGAGCAGGCGCCGGTTGGGCAGCCCCGTCAGGGCGTCGTGGTCGGCCAGGTGCTGCGCGCGCTGCTCGGCCTGCTTGCGCTCGGCGATCTCCGCCTCGAGCATCCGGTTCGCGTCCGCAAGCTGCGCCGTGCGCTGGGATACGGCCTGTTCGAGCGACTCGCGTGCGGCGTGCTCGGCGCTGATGTCATCGTAGATCCAGATCGTGCCTTCGTGCGGCCGGACCGGATCGATCGCGCGCCCGACGATCTTGCACCAGATCAGCGTGCCGTCGCGGCGCCTGAGCTGGCGCTCGTCGGTCGAGCGCTCGCCGCGTGCCAGCGACTCGTAGCGCGTCTCGCCCGCAACTTCGTAGTCGCGCGCGCTCTGAAAGATGATCGCCGTGCTCTGCCCGATCATCTCGCCCGTTCCGTAGCCGAACATCTCCTCGAACCTCGGATTGCAGCGCTGGTAGACCCGGTTCTTGACGAACGTGATGCCTACCGTCGCGTTGTCCAGAATCAGCTGCTGCTCGGCGAGCGCGCGGCGCATGCGCTCCTCGGTGTCGCGACCGAGCGTGACGTCCTCGAACAGCCAGACGTAGCCCTTGGCCGGGTTGCCGGGCTCGACCGCGCGGCCCGAGAGTCGGCACCAGAAGCCGGAACCGTCGGCGCGGCGCAGGAACTGCTCGCGCTGGTGCGCGCGCCCCTGGTCCAGCTCGGCGTAGGCCGCGCCGCGCTCCGCATGCTCCTCGTCGGTGAAGTAAATGGCGCGCGCCGGCAGGTTCTGGCCCTCGCCGGGCGCGTAGCCGAACAGCTCTTCGAAGCGCTGGTTGCAGCGTTGGATGACGCGCTCGCGCACGAAGCCGATGCCCACGACCACGTTGTCGAGCAGCGCCTGCTGCTCGGCGAGCAGGCGCGCCAGCTCGTCCTCCGCGCGCCGCTGCTCGGTTATGTCCTCGACCGTCCATACCGAGCCCTTTCCGGGATGACGCGCATCGACCGCGCGCCCGTCGATGCGCGTCCAGAAGGTGCTCCCGTCCTTGTGCCGGCGCAATCCGATGCGCCTGGAGGTTTTGCCCGCCGCAAGGGCGCCGTAGGTGTCTTCGTCGGTGCGGTAAGTGTCTTCCTGGGCATACAGAATGCTGGTCGGCTTGCCGTCCATCTCGCCCTGGCCGTAGCCGTACATCTCCTCGTAGCGCCGGTTGCAGCGCACGACGTGGCGGTCCTTGATGAAGACGATGCCGATCGAGGCGCTGCCGAGAATCGCCTCCTGTTCGCGCAGCAGGCGGTTGACCTCGTCGCTGTGGCGCTTGCGCTCGGTGATGTCCTCCGCGATCCAGATCGTGCCGGCCTGCGTCTGGCTCGGGTTGATCGCCTTGGCGATCACGCGGCACAGCAGGGTCGAGCCGTCCTTGCGCCTGAATTCCCATTCCAGGTCGAGCTGCTTGCCCTCGCGCAGCACCGGCACCGCGACCCGTCCCAGCTCGGCATAGCTCTCGGCGCTGGTGTAAATGACCTCGCCCGGCTGGCCGATCAGCTCCCCCGGACCCCAGCCCAGCATCTCCTCGAATTTCGGGTTGCAGAGCGAGAACTTGCGCTCGCGCGTGAACGCGATGCCGATCGACGCATTGGCCAGGATCGCCTGGTGCTCGAGCTCGGTATAGCGGTTACGATTGCCGTAGCCCGCGGCGGGCGCCTCGGCGCGCAGTGCCGGGTCCGTCGCCGCCGGCGCAACCGGCTCGGTCACGGTGGCCCGCAGCGGCGCAGAGTCGCTCATTTCGAGTCTCTCGTATTCAAGCCGTCCCTCCCGCGGTTCGCGGCTCCCCGCGGAATCGTAACCCCAAATGCGCTTGCGCGGAGGAATCTCCGTGCGCGTGAACTATTTCACCAAAAACTCTCGACGGTGATCTGGCCCGGCGAACGCCGGCGGTGCTTCTTCATGCCGCGCGCTGCGAGCGCGGCGGCCGCATCGCGCAGCATGTCCGGGTTGCCGCACAGCATCACCTGAGAGCTCTCGGTCCGCAGCGGCACGCCCGCGGCCGCCTCCAGCCGCCCGTCGCCGATCGCCGCCGGGATACGCCCGAAAAGCGACCCGGGAGCCTGCTCGCGGCTGACGAAGGTGACGCGGCGAAAGCGCTCGGCGCCCCGCTCGCGCGCGATCTCCTCCAGCAGTTCTCCATAGACCAGCTCACTGGCGAAGCGCGCGCCATGCACCAGCACCACGCGCCGGTAACGCTGCCAGGGCGTCTCGGTGCACAGAATCGACAGAAACGGCGCCAGCCCGGTGCCGGTCGACACCAGCCACAGCGTTTCGGCGTCCGGCACTTCAGACAGCACCAGGAAGCCGGACGGATTGAGCGACAAATAGATAACATCGCCCGGCGCGAGGCGCGCGAGGTGCGGGGAAAGCGGCCCGCCGGGCACCAGCACGCCGTAGAACTCGTATTGCGGCGCCTGGGGCGGATTGACGAACGAGAACGGCCGCGCGATGCGCTCGCCGTCGAGGTCCAGCGCGAGCTTGACGAATTGCCCCGCCTCGAATGCCAGCCGCGGCGCGTCGACTCGCAGCGAGAACAGCGCCTCGGTCCAGTGCCGGTTCTCGATCACGCGCCCCTCGAGCCACTTGCTCATTGGATGCGGTACGGCTCGAGCTGGACATCGGCCAGCTCGCCACCGAGCGTGACGATCACTCCCTGGCGCCGGTTGTCGCCGGTGTCGGAGAACTCGAACGCGTAGGTGCGCCGCAGGCGCAGGCGCCCCTCGTCGTCGCGCACCGGGCGCAGCTTCACGAACGCCACCGTTTCGTCGAGGAATTGCAATCCGTAGCGCCCGCACGCCGCGCGCCCGGCCGCCACCGCACGCTCGCGCGCACGCAGGCTGTCGACCCAGAACCACGTGGCGCCGGCGACGACGGCGAGTGCGGACAGTTCCAGCATGGCTGGCGCATTATATTCACGTCGTCTCCCGGGAGTCCTTGTCGCGGTTATGAGCCGCCGCGAGCGGCACGGCGGATGAATTCGGCGGCGCGCTCGCCGATCATCATCGCGGGCGCGTTGGTGTTGCCGCCGATCAGGCTCGGCATCACCGAGCAGTCGGCCACGCGCAGACCGTCGACGCCGCGCACCCGCAGCTCCGGATCGAGCACCGCGCCGGCGTCGCTGCCCATGCGGCAGGTGCCCGCCGGGTGGTAGACGGTGTCGGTGCGCGCGCGGATCGCGCGCTCGATATCGGCGTCGGATTGCACCTTCGCCGTATAGAGC
>JBAUTW010000497.1:0-3143 GCA_049582365.1 Burkholderiales bacterium
GCCGGCGAACCTCCCGGCGCCGGCGCGACGCGCATGGCCGCCGACGAGGCGGGCGAGAAGGGGTCGCTGCTGCTGCGCCTGGTGGGCGAGCTCGGCGTGCCGCACCAGTACGAGCGCTCGTTCCGCATTTCGGCGGCCGGGCTGCTGGCGAACCGTTTCCTGCTCACGGTCGACCGGCGCGATCTGCTGGGCGACCCGTGCGCGCGCCTGCTCGCCATCTGCGAGCGCCTGGATATGCCCGCGGCGCTGCGCGCCGCCGCCCAGGAGCGCTTCGAGATGACCAGCTGCGCGCATTTCGGCTTCGAAGGCGATCCGGACCGGATCGTGTGCAAGCTGTACCTGGAGCGCAAGGTATCCGACGACGAAGCACGGCGCGCGCACGAGCGCGGTGAGCCGGCACTGCTGCACCTGGCGTTCAAGTGGCAGCTCGGCGGCGGCACCGAGGTGACGAGCGAATACCTGTGGCATCCGTTCCTGACGGCGGCGCAGATCGAGCAGCGGCTGGCGCAGCATGTTTACCGCGGCGGGCCGCCGACCTCGCTCGCGCTGGCGAAGGAGGTGCTTGCCCTCGCCGCCGCCAAGGCTCCCGCAGAGCGCCTGCAATACCTGGAGGTGCAGGAGCCCGGCAACGGCCGCAGATCGTTCGACCTCAACCTTTACAACGCGAAGCTGCAGGTGAAGGACCTGCAGCCGGTGCTGTACCGCATGCGCGACCTCTACGGCGCGCGCCCGGGCCAGTTCCAGGCGCTCTACGATCAGATCAAGGCCAAGGTGCTCGGCCACCTGGCCGGTGGCCTGCACCGCGACGGCAGGGACTTCTTCAACCTGTACTACGGCGTCTCCGGCCTGCCGCATTTCAACGAGCGCTTGCGCCGCGCGCCGTGAACGCCGCGGAGCGCTTCGAGTACTCGAGCAGCCGCGACCCGGCGCTCAACTACTGCCTGTGGGAGTACAGTCCGGCGCAGCCGGCGGAGGACAAGTTCCGCTCGATCAACCTGCTGTTCCAGTCGTTCGAGCACGCCGGGATCGACCCGCGCGCGTTCGAGATCGTAGACGCCATCCGCGAGGGCATCGGCCCGTTCCGCACCGTGTTCGGGGTCAAGCTGCTGGGCGAGCGACTGGCGTGGGAGTTCTATTTCTACGACTACGAGCGGCGGCAACGGCGGGTGTCGATCTCGCGCGTGCTGGAGGCGATCCGACCGCTCGCGCCGTGCCGGGTGGCGGTCAGCGAGAGCCTGCCGTACTTCATGTTCTCGCTCGATCTCGATGCCGATCTGGCCGCGGGCCGGCGCGACATCGACGTGGTGCACATGTACGTCGGAAACCCCGGCAGCACGGTTTCCTCGGGCGTCGCCTATGCGATGCGCGAGGGCGGCGCCAGGCTGGAGAACTTCTATTTCTTCTTCGACGCCGCGACGCAGCTCGACGACGCGGCAAAAAAGATCTGCAACTCGGCCTACTTCGACGAAACCCGCTTGCCGCTCGACACGATCCTGGTGCCCGAGCTGCGCGGCTGCAAGACGATCTGCGTGGCGAACAAGCAGACCCACGACTGCGTGTACTTCTCCGGCGTCGACGTGCACCAGCTGCTGTACTTCCTCGAGCGGCTGCGCTACCCGGCGCCGATCGCGGCCTTCGTGCGCGACAACCTCGCCAGCCTCGACCACCTGCTGTTCGACGTCGGTTTCGACTACCGCATGGAGGGCGACCGCGTCGCGGTCCTCAAAAGCGGCTACTACGGCGTCTTCTAGGCAAGCCCCGTCTCACTAAGTAAAACCGCGTCGCGTCGGGCGGCCGGCGGATGCTTTCGCCGAGGCAAGATTGGGTGCGCATCGTGTTAGGGGGGTAATGCGCGGAACGCGTGCCGATTCATGCGGTTCGAACTTTGATCTTGTGCTCGATCTGAAGTCAGTTCCGGAACAGCGTTGGGCTATATGCAAAAGATCCTTTACAAAAAGGACTTATCACGGTCGTGAAAACATCACATACTTGGCGTTAAATAGGTCACAAGCCGGAACGCGCGGCAGCGCTTAACGGCCGCAATTGGCAGCATTTTTGGGGGCGGAGATGGCGGTCAGAGTCCTGGCAACCGGGTACTCGTTCGATTTGTCTGGGTTCGCGCGCGCACGCCCCCGCGCACGAATCCGCACCGTTCCCACCCTCGCGTCGAATCAAACCGCAGCCCCCGCGTCAGTCGCGCCACGGAGCACGCCATGAGAAAAACCGCCGCCCTCTTGAGCCGCAAGGTCTTCAGGCCGTCCGTCCTCGGTCAGCTCCTGCGCGACGCATTCGAACGCATCGCGCGACCGGTCAGCGTGCGCCGCGCCGCGCCCGAGCGGCGCAAGGGCTACATGCTCGAGGCGATCGAGCCGCGGCTGCTGCTGTCGGCGGACATCTCCTATGCGGTCTCGACCGCGCACGAATTCACGCTCAAGGCGGTCGGCGCCAACGCCATCAACCTGTACGAGACCGGCACCAGCAACGTGGCGGGCTCCGCGACGTTGAGCAGCGCCGGCGACGTCAACGTCAACATCGCGCGCGGCCTGCCCCTGGGCGGCGACGCGGCCGTGTCCGATACGATCCACATCGACCTGGGCACCTTGTCGCTGCTCGACGGGTTCGTCAACGCCAACGGCAGCAAGCTCAGCATCGATTTCGCCGGTGGCGACCAGTACGCTGCCGCCGACCACGTCACGCTCGACACCGCCGCGGCCTCCTCGGTCGACTTCGGCCTGAGCATCAAGAGCAATTCCGGGATCACCTCGGACGCGAACTTCAGCGTCACCGGGAGCAACAACGACCTGGCGATCACCTCCGAGCAGGCCGCTCCGACGCCGCCTGCGTCCGACATCACCGCGGGACTTTTCGACGACCTGCACGCCTCGATCGTGCTGACCGGCGCGAACCTGTCCGCGGCCGGTGCGCTGAACCTCACGGCGCACTCCGACGTGAGCGTCACCACCACCGGCGTCGGGATGTCGGCCATCAGCGGCGCGCTCATCAACAGCTTCTCCGACGCGACGATCGACATCGCGGGCAGCTCGGTGCTGCAGGGCCATGACATCAACCTGACTTCGAATGTCGACGGCACGCTCAACGCGACCGCCAGCGACGCGACGGTCAAGCTGGTGACCGTATTCGGC
>JBAUTW010000498.1:0-2408 GCA_049582365.1 Burkholderiales bacterium
GAACGCGGCCGCGATCTCGGAGCCGCCCGGCATCGGCTTGCCGCGCTCGACCAGCTCGGCATGCAGCGCGACCACGGTGCGGCCCGGAATTCCCGCCAGCCACTCGGGCGGCACGGCGGCCGCCGCCGGATCGGCGAACGGCTTCGCCCCGGCTCCGTGCACGTAGAAGGTGTAGCTCGAGAACTCGGTGTGGCGCTCCCAGCGCAGGCGCAGCGGGCCGAGGTCGACCGAGAAATGGATGGTTTCCGCCGGCGGCGGGAGCTTGCCGTAGCGCTCGCACAGCGCGGCGACGTGCGCCGGCTCGCGCTCTCGCGCAGCGGCGTCGACCAGCAGCGCCAGGTAGAACGTCCGCTCGGGCGCCTTGAGCGGCTCGTGCGGGCGCGCGTGAACCTCGTTGGCGAGCAGGAAGCGTTGCGGATGATTGTCGGGCAGCTGCATCGGTCGATCCCGCTTGTCGGCAGCCGAGAGCATCGCATATCCTCGTTTCTTTTTGGACTCTCGCCATGGATCCGATGCTCAACCTGGTGGTCGCCTGCGCCGCCTTCCTCGCGCTGCACGTGCTGCCGAGCACGCCGCTGCGCGCGGCGCTGGTCGGCCGCCTGGGCGAAGGTCCCTACAGCGGGCTGTTCTCGCTCGCGACGCTGGGCGCGATCGTGTGGATGGCGCTCGCCTACCGCGCCGCGCCGCTTGCGTTCCTGTGGCCGGGCCTGCGCCATCTGCCCTCGGCGGTGATGCCGTTCTCGTTCATCCTCATCGCCTGCGGCGTGCTGACGCCCAACCCGACCGCGGTCGCGGCCGGCAAGCTGCTCGCGCGCCCGAACCCGGCGCAGGGCATCATCCGCGTCACGCGCCACCCGGTGATGTGGGGCATCATGCTGTGGGCCGGCGCGCACATCCTCGCGCGCGGCGAGCTCAAGGCCACGGTCTTCTTCGGATCATTCCTCCTGCTCGCCGCCGCCGGCACGCGGCTGCAGGACATGCGCAAGGCGAAAACGCACGGCGAGGACTGGCAGCGCTTCGCCGCGCTCACCTCGAACGTCCCCTTCGTCGCCATCGCTCAAGGCCGCAACCGCTTCGCCGCGGGCGAGATCGGGCTGGTGCGGGTCGCCTTCGGCCTGATCCTGTACGGCGGGATGATGGCCTCGCACGCCTGGCTGTTCGGCGTACGGCCCTACTAACGCGGCGCGAGCTTGGCCTGCACGCGCTGGTCGAACTTCGCCACGTTCACCACCACGCGCTCGTGCGTGCCGTCGCCGATCAGGTCGCGCTCGTCGTGCGCCTCGAGGCGAAAGAAGATGGTGCGCCCCTCCACCCCGGTCACCTCGGCGCGCGCGCGCACCTTCATTCCCACCGGCGTGGCCGCGATGTGGCGCACGTTCAGCACCGTGCCGAGCGACTGGTGGCCCGGCGGCAGCAGCCGCTCGCAGGCGGCGAGCGCCGCGGCCTCGAACAGGTTGATCATCACCGGCGTGGCGAGCACGTGCACCTTGCCGCTGCCGATGCGCGGCGCGGTGTGCTCCTCGCCCACGGTCAGCTCGGCGTGGCCGGCGAGGCCCGGTTTCAGCTCGGGGGGTAGTGCCATTCTTCATTTTCCTTTCGGATGCGAGGTGCGGATCCTGAACCACCACAGCGCGGCCCCCGCGGCGATCAGGATCAGTGCGAGCACGTGCTCGATGCGCCTCAGGTCGCCGAGCCACATCTGCAGCACCTGGCCGAACGCGTAGCCCGCCGACGCCACGACCACCGCCCAGATCGCGGCGGCGGCGAAGTCTAGCGCAGTGAAGCGCGCCCAGGGCAGCGGGCTCATGCCGATCGCGATCGGCCCGACCGTGCGCAGACCGTACAGAAAGCGCAGCGACAGGATCAGCGGCAGGTTGTAGCGCGCGAGCAGCGCGGTCGTGCGCTGCGCTTTCGACTTCAGCCCTGGATACCGGCGCAGCAACCATTCGCCGCGGCGCCGCCCGAGCGCGAACCAGACCTGCTCGCCGCTCACCGCGCCCGCCCAGGCGGCCGCGATCACCCACGGCAGCTCGAGGTAGCCTGCGTGCGCGGCGAGGCCCGCGAGCAGCAGCACGGTCTCCCCCTCGAGCAGGGTGCCCAGGAACACCATGGGATAGCCCCAGGTCTGCACCAGCTGCGCGAGGTCCATCGCTTTCCCGCTACAGCAGGTAGCGCCTGAGCTGGTGCGCGGGCGTGAGATAGCTGCGCACGGCGAGGCGGACGAAGATCAGGGCGCCGATCGCGGTGGCGGCGGCCAGCATGAAGACCACCACGATCTGGTAGCGGATCGCCACCAGCGGCGACGACCCCGCCAGGATCTGGCCGGTCATCATTCCCGGCAGCTGCACCAGTCCCACGGTCATCATGCCGTTGACCGTGGGAATCATCGCCGCGCGCAGCGCCGAGCG
>JBAUTW010000499.1:0-1944 GCA_049582365.1 Burkholderiales bacterium
GCGTGTGGCAGGGCAAGCTGCCCGGCGTCGGGCGCGGCCAGGCCTACAAGTACCGCGTCCACTCCAGTGTCGGCGGGTACGTGGTCGACAAGGCCGATCCGTTCGGCTTCTTTTCCGAACATCCCCCGGCCACCGGCTCGCGCGTGTGGACGCTCGAGTACGAGTGGAACGACGCCGAGTGGATGAAAACGCGCGCGGCGAGGAACGGCCTCGATTCGCCGATGGCGATCTACGAGCTGCACCCCGGCTCGTGGCGGCGCGAGGACGGCAGGTTCCTGTCCTACCGCGAGCTCGCCCACGCGCTCGCCGAATACATGAACTGGATGGGCTTCACTCATGTCGAGCTGATGCCGATCACCGAGCACCCGTTCTACGGCTCCTGGGGCTACCAGACCACCGGCTACTTCGCCCCGACCGCGCGTTACGGCACGCCGCAGGATTTCATGTACTTCGTCGATCACCTGCACCAGCAGGGCCTGGGCGTGATCCTCGACTGGGTGCCGTCGCACTTTCCGACCGACGCGCACGGGCTGGCGTTGTTCGACGGCACGCACCTGTACGAGCACGCCGACCCGCGCCAGGGCTTCCACCCCGAATGGGGCTCGAGCATCTTCAACTACGGCCGCAACGAGGTACGCGGCTTTCTCATGTCCTCGGGCATGTTCTGGCTCGACAAGTACCACCTCGACGGCCTGCGCGTGGACGCCGTGGCTTCGATGCTGTACCTCGACTACGCGAGGAAGGAAGGCGAGTGGGTCCCCAACCGCTACGGCGGCAGGGAGAACCTGGAGGCGATCGATTTCCTGCGCCAGTTGAACGAAGCGGCCTACCGCGACCATCCGGACATCGTCACCATCGCCGAGGAATCAACCGCCTGGCCGATGGTGTCGCGGCCGGTGTACGTGGGGGGGCTGGGCTTCGGCATGAAGTGGAACATGGGCTGGATGCACGACAACCTCTCGTACATGAAAGAGGATCCGATCAACCGCAAGTACCACCACGGCAAGCTCACCTTCTCGCTCATCTACGCCTTCAACGAGAACTTCGTGCTGCCGCTGTCGCACGACGAAGTGGTGCACGGCAAGGGCTCCCTGATCGGCAAGATGCCGGGCGATTCCTGGCAGCAGTTCGCCAACTTGCGGGTGCTGTACGGCTACATGTGGGCCCACCCGGGCAAGAAGATGCTGTTCATGGGCGACGAGTTCGGCCAGCGCCGCGAGTGGAACCACGACGACCAGCTCGAATGGTGGGTCACCGAGCGCCCCGAGCACGCCGGCTTGCAGCGCTTCGTCAAGGACCTGAACCGGGTCTACCGCGAGGAGCCCGCGCTGTACCAGGTCGACTTCTCCTGGGAAGGCTTCGAATGGATCGACGCGAGCGACGCGCTGTCGAGCGTGATCTCATTCCTGCGCAAGCCCAGGCCGGGCGCCGGCGCGCCGCTGCTGGTGGTGTGCAACTTCACGCCTTTGCCGCGCACCAACTACGTGGTGGGCGTGCCGCAGCCCGGGTTCTGGCGCGAAATCGTCAACAGCGACGCGCACGACTTCGGCGGCGCCGGCTGGGGCAACCTGGGTGGCGTCGAGTCCGCGCCGGTCGGCGCGCACGGCCGGCCGAACTCGATCAGCCTCACCCTGCCGCCGCTTTCCACCCTCGTGCTCAAACACGAACCCCATGGCTGAGACCAAGGGCCCGCGCACAGGCGACGAGGACGGCCGCGTGCGTGCGGTGATCGATGCCGTGCTGCCGTGCGTCGACGGCGGGCGCTTCGCCGCCAAGCGCATCGCGGGCGAGCGGGTCGAGATCGAGGCGCACTGCCTGACCGACGGCCACGACCTGCTGCGCGCGAAGCTGCGCTGGCGCGCCGAGTCCGAGGCGGACTGGCGCGAGGTCGAGATGAAGCCGCTCGGCAACGACCGCTACGGCGCCGCCTTCGTGCCGCCGGCG
>JBAUTW010000500.1:0-3822 GCA_049582365.1 Burkholderiales bacterium
GCGCGCCACCGGCCGCACGATGTCCTGCTCGCCGAGCTCCGCGAGACGCGGCGCGCCGCGCAGGTTCTCGGCCACCGTCCTGCCGGTCGCGGTCAGCGCGTCGCCGTGCAGGAAACCGTGCTCGAGCAGCTCGCGCATCACCACCGGCACGCCGCCGATCTTGTGCAGCGACACCATCGCGTACGGTCCGTGCGGCTGCAGATTGGCGATCAGCGGCACGCGCGCGCCCACCTCGTGAATGCGCTCGACAGAGAGCGGCACCCCCGCCTCGCGCGCGATCGCGAGCAGGTGCAGGTACATATTGGTCGAGCCGCCCATCGCATACGCGGTGGCGATCGCGTTCTCGAACGCCTCGATCGTCATGATGTCGCGCGGGCGCAGCCCCCTCGCCATCAGCGCGTAGAGCGCGTCGACGCTCGCCCGCACCTGCGCCTTCACGTCGGCGTGCACGTCGCTCGCCGCGTCGACATCCGCCGGCTGCGACGCGCCGCGCGGCAGCATCATTCCCATCGCCTCCGCGATCGTGCTCATCGTGTTGGCGGTGAACATCGCGCCGCAGGTCCCGCTGCCGGGCATGATCGCGTGCTCGATCTGCAGCAGCTCCCTCTCCCCGATCTTCCCCGCCTCGTACGCTGCCTGCGCCTCGCCGTGGTCCATGATCGTGAGGTTGTCGCCCTTCGCCGCCCACGGCCCGAAATCCACGTGCCCGGGCGAGCTCGTGCCGGGATAAATCACCAGCCCGAACGCATTGGTGCGCGCGAGCGGCATCATCGCCGCCGCCCCGCTCTTGTCGCAGCCCGAGATCACCACCATCGCCTGCGCGTGATGCGCGTAGTGGCCCGTCTCGAAGCAATCCGCCACCAGCTCGCGCGACACCAGGCTGTAGCCCGCGTTCGCGCTGCCCTGCGTCAGCGCATCCGACACCGCCGGCGCCCCCACCAGCAGCCCCTGTCCCCCGCGCGCGGCGACCGCCTCCACCACCAGCTCCGCCACCCGCCGCACCCGGTTGTTGCAGCGGTGTGCGTTCGTATACGGACTCCCCACCGTCACCACCGCATTCTTCTTCGCCGCCTGCGCCGGATCGAACCCCGCCGCGCGCAGCTCCACCACGCGCAGGCTGACGCTGGTGTCGTTCCAGTAGCTCTTGTTCAGATCAGACATCGCGCGCTATCCATATATCCACTTGTGTCAGGTTCCGATTGTCGTGCACGATCAAGCTCGATTTGGCCGAAAGCCTACCATCAGGGGAGGAGACATGATTAAGGTCAGCGTGATGTACCCCAATCATCGGCTCCGTAGTTTCGGCATTTGACCCAGGCCCTCGCCCTCGCCTGCCTGGCCGCGGTCGCCGGGCTGCTGCTCGCCGAACGGTTCGCGCGACCGGTCGCGCACGCCGTGCTCAAGCTGGGCGCGAGCTCGGCGTTCGTGCTGGTCGCGCTCTCGCTCGATGCGCCCGCCTCGCCCTACGGCCGGTGGATCCTCGCCGCCCTGGTCCTGAGCTGGCTCGGCGACGCGGCGCTGCTGTCCAGGCGCCCGGGCGCCTTTCTGGCGGGTCTCGGCGCCTTTCTGATCGCTCATTTTTGCTTCGCGCTGGCCTTCTGCACCGGCGCGTTTTCGCTCGACGCGTTCCTGGTCGCCCTCGCTCCTGCGCTCGGCGTCGGGATCGCGCTCGGGCGCTGGCTGTGGCCCCACCTCGGGGCGCGCGACAGGGGCCCGGTGGCAGCCTATCTCGCGACCATTCTCGTCATGTGCGCGGCCGCGGCAGGCTATGGCGCGGCGACGGGGCGCTGGCAGGTGCTGCTCGGCGCCGTGATGTTCGCGGCCTCGGACGTCGCGGTGGCGCGCGACCGGTTTGTCGCGAGGAGCTTGCGCAACAAGGCCTGGGGAGCTCCCGCCTATTACGCTGCGCAGCTGATCCTGGCCTGGTCTGTCGCGGCGGCGGCGTAACTGCTGTCTAGAGACTCTGCGGAATCTTTGACGCCATCATCTTCCTGCGGTCGAGCCTGCGCCCATCGACGATGAACGTGCCGTCGCCGACGGCGTGCAGCGTGCGCTTTTCCCTGCGCGCGGGGTCGATGTGGGCCGCGACACCTTCGAGGACGACGATGTTGTGTTTCCTCACGATGTCGAACACCTTGCACTCGATGTTCGCCAGGCACTCCTCGATCAGCGGCGCCTTGACGCGGCTGGCGCGCACGGGAGTGAGCTTGAATCTGGCGAATTTGTCGGTCTCGGCGCCGGAGCAGGTGCCGATGCCGACCACCTTGTCCAGCATGTCGACGGTGGGGATGGCGATGACGCATTGCCGGGTCTTGCGCAGCGCGGCGTAGGAGTGGTTCCACTCGCCGGTGCAGATAGCGAACGCGGGGGTGAAGTCGAGCACCATGGTCCAGGAGATAGTCATGATGTTGTTCTTCTTCCCGTCGTAGGTCGTGACCAGGACGACGGGGCCCGATTCCATCAGGGTGAAGGCCTTGCTCAGGTTCAATCTACGCATGAGGGCACTTGCTCGGCTGCCTGTCTCCCGACCAAACCTCGATCAGCAACAGCGACCGGGAATATCCGATCAGAACTGGAAGGTCTGTGCGTTGGAGTAGGTCGCACCAACGTTCGGACCCGCTGCCCCGCCGATAGTGGCCGTAATGCCCTGAAAGCTGCCCACGCCGCCGCCCGCCGCGCGATTGAACCAGACGCCTATCGCCAGATCCGGTTGCACCGCGCCGAGCTTCTTGAAGTTGTCCACGATTTGCGCGAGGTCCTTCAGGTTCTTCACCATTTCCACCACGGAGCCGACGCTCACCTTGTATCCGAGCGCCTTGCCGCCCTGCCTGTCGTAGGCGCTGGTCGACAGCCCGACGGTGACGCCAGCCGAGCCTCCGAACCCGATCTGAAAATCCGTGCTGACCTGCGTATATCCCTTTCTGCCCTGGCCCGCGAAAGGAAGCGCCAGGCCGGTCTCGACACTCACCCCAACCCCCACGTTGGCGTCCCCGCCGGCTCCGAGCGTCCAGCTGCTGAAACCGCCACCGCCACCGCCGCCGCCGCTGCTGCTGAGGCTCCTCGTGCCCATGGTCCCATGCAACACCAGGGGCTGGATGTCAACGGCGGTTACCGTCTTCGCGCCGGGTTTGGCCACCTCCCTGTAGCTCGTCACCGCGGAGCGCACGCTCGCCTGATTCGCGCCTTCGTTTCTCGCCCTGATCACGATATCCACGATGTCCTGCAGATGTTCTTTTATTTCCGCGGTGGCCTGTTTCTTGAGCTCCCTTTCAACCGCGTCGTCGGGAACGCATTTGCCCCAGATGCCCATCGTCTTGGGCCTCAAGCCCTCCGCGCACGCGGGCCCTTTTCGCGCAGCCTCGCAACTGGGCTGATTGAGGTCTCCGCAGGCGGTGCAAAATCCCTTTCTGTTTGGATCCTTTTGGTATCCGGGCTTGCAGTCGAAGCCTATGAACCCCAGGCCTTTCTTGTATTGCTTCTGCCCCTGTCCGCCCCTGGCCTCGCAGATGCCGTTGATCTTCTGCAGGTAGGCGCCACATTCCGGGCCCTTGCGCAAGGCCTCGCAGGCCGGCTGTCCCGCGTGCCCGCAGGGCACGCATGTCTTCTTCTTGGCATGCGGTAGCGGCGCCTTGCCCTCCACGCAGGCAAAACCAAACGCGTGTGCGGTGCCGATGCCCAGGAAGCCGAGCATCAGGCATACGACGACCGCCGCGATCTCGGGAACGATTCGAGCCTTGTATCCGTTGTTCATGGCGCCATCTCCCCGCTCTGGTTTCGAATCAGTCGCGGCACACGACATTGCCCGTCGCATCGATACCGAGC
>JBAUTW010000501.1:0-1579 GCA_049582365.1 Burkholderiales bacterium
GTCCTCGAGCGCCTCGCTGCGGCCGACCCAGCCGCGCAGGTGGTCGAGATCAAGTTCGGCGCTCATGGCCAAGGTGCTAAATCGGTATCTGACCCGGTTTCCCAGAAGTTTGCGCCAAATGTGTGACCTGTTGGGCTTTTTGTCCAAGGCGGTTTTGTGTCACCATGGCGTTTCTGACGTAATGGTAGGAGGCATGCCATGAAGCGCATCGCCCTGTTTGCCGCCCTTGCCGCGCTGCTCGCCGCGCCCGCCTGGGCGCAGTCGGAGAAGGCCACCGCACCGCTCAAGCTGCCGGCAAAGGCCGAGGCCAAGGCCGACGCGAAGGCCGAGCCCACGGCCGACATCAAGCCCGTCGTGCGGCACCTGACCGCGAAGTCCTACGAGGACGCGCGCGAGTGCCTGGACAGGAAGACGAACGAGGAAATCATCGTCTGCGCGGAGAAGTTCCTCTAGCCGTCAGGCTGGTGTCAACCGGCCGCTCCGGCCGCGCGTTGTAGCTCCCACGGCGCGATTTCTGTTGCGCCGCAACATGTTGTTTGGGTTTGTCAATCAAGGGAGCGAGACATGAAAAGCATCATCGCAGCGCTGTGCCTGGCGTTCGCCGCTTCGTCGGTGGCGGTGGCGGCCGACAAGAAAGAGCCGAGCGCGAAACAGAAGGCGCAGCAGCAGAGGATGAAGGACTGCAACAAGCAGGCGGGCGAGAAGCAGCTGAAAGGCGACGCGCGCAAGAAGTTCGTGAGCGGCTGCCTCAAAGGCTAAAGCCCCGAAGCAGGGCCAAGCCCTCGATCAGAAGCTTGCAGCCAAAGGAGGGCCCCGGTTCGCCGCGGCCCTCCTTTCTTTTGCTGTGCTGCTAGCCGCGCACGCGGCCGAGGGATTTTCGCGGCACGAAGCGCGCCAGGCCGCGCGACGGGCTCTGGTGGCGCGTCGAGTAGGCGAGCGAGCGCGCGACGCGGGTGCGCGGCGCGGGCTTGGCCGCCGCGCCCGCGGCGAGCTGCATCAGGGTCTGCTTCTCGCGCTCGCGCTCGCGCAGCTCGCGCGCCGAATTCTCCACCATCTGCTCCAGCAGCTTCTGGCGGTCCTCCAGCACGAGCTGCTGGCGCCTGAGCGTGAGCAGGTTGCGGCAGCGCGCCATGCATTCGCGCACGTCGACCGGCTTGGCGAGGAAGTCGGTGACTCCGGCGTCGAGCGCCTTGTAGCGCACCTCGCGCTCGTCGTTCACGGTCACCATCACGATCGGCACGTGCTCGTAGCCGGGCATCGCGCGCAGCCGCCGCACCAGCTCGGTGCCGTTCATCTCGGGCATCGCGAAGTCGACCAGCACCAGGTCGGCGACGTGGCGCGTCGCCCACACGACGGCGTCGATCGGGCGCGCGAAGGACTTGACCATGATGCGCTGGTCCAGGGTGCGCAGGACCTGCTCGAGGATGGCGCGGCTGGTCGACTGGTCGTCGACCATCATCACGGTGCTGCTCGCCAGCGGCACCACCGTGGAATTGATGCTGGCCTGAGGCTCGCCCATCCCTCTTCTTCTGCTGGCGGATTTGCGCTTCGAGGTTACGCTGCGCTGCGATCGCTGTCC
>JBAUTW010000502.1:0-6269 GCA_049582365.1 Burkholderiales bacterium
GCTGCTGGTCTGGGGCGTGGCGGTGGTGACCGACTCGCCGCAGTTCTCGGCCCTCTCGGCGCGTGCCTGCCCGCCGGAATTGCTCGGCAGCGCGCTCGCGCTGCAGAACAGCGTCGGCTTCCTGATCACCGTGTTCTCGATCAGTCTCGCCACCGCGCTATTGCCGGCGATCGGGGACCGCGTGGCCTGGCTGCTGCTACCCGGGCCGCTGCTCGGGCTGCTCGCCTTCGCGCCGCTCTTGCGGGCACGCGTCGCGCGCGCCTGAGCGCGCTCGCTGCGCTGCGGAAAAGACGCTACAATTCATCATTTTAAGCGCGCCAGATGGTCGTCACGCACGGCTCCGTATTGCCCGTCCGAGGCGCGCACGCGCTCACGATCGGCAACTTCGACGGCGTGCACCTCGGCCACCAGGCGATGCTCGAGCGCGTGGTTGAGCAGGCGCGCGCCCTCGGCGTGGAGTCCGGCGCGCTGACCTTCGAGCCGCACCCGCGCGAGTTTTTCGCTCCCGACGCCGCGCCTGCGCGCCTGAGCCGGCTGCGCGAGAAGCTCGAGCTGATCGCCGCGACCGGAATCGAGCACGTGCACGTCGCGCGCTTCGACGCCCCCTTCGCCTCGCTCGACCCGGAGCGCTTCGTCGCGCAGGTTCTTGTGCGCGGCCTGCGCGTGGCGTGGCTGCTGGTGGGGCGCGATTTCCGCTACGGCGCGCGCCGGGCGGGTGATTTCGAGACGCTCGAGCGCGCGGCGCGCCAGCACGGCTTCGCGCTCGAATCCATGCCTGAGGTCAAACTCGGCGGCGAGCGGATCTCGAGCTCGGCGGTGCGCGAAGCGCTGCTGGCTGCGGATTTCCGTCGCGCCGAGCGGCTTCTCGGCCGCCCTTACGCGCTCTCGGGGCGCGTGGCGCACGGCGCCAAGCTCGGGCGCAAGCTCGGCTTCGCCACCGCCAACCTGATGCTGCCCAGGCGCCCGCCGCTGGCCGGAATCTACGTGGTCGAAGCCTGCGGCGCCGACGCGAGCGACGGCGCGCGATGGCTGCCCGGCGTCGCCAGTGTGGGAAGGCGGCCGACGGTGAACGAGGTTGCGGTGCCGCTGCTTGAAGTGCATTTGTTCGATTTCGCCGAAGAGCTGTATGGTCGGCACCTGCGCGTCAGGTTCATCGAGAGGCTGCGCGACGAGGCGAAGTACCCGGATCTGAGCACGCTGCGCGCGGCGATCGCGCGTGACGTGGCCCAAGCAAAGGAGTTTTTTGCCAAGCATGGCTGACTACAAGAGCACGCTGAATCTTCCCGATACCCCGTTTCCGATGCGCGGCGACCTCGCCAAGCGCGAGCCCGGCTGGGTGCGCGACTGGCAGCAGCGCGGCGTCTACAAGCGCCTGCGCAGCATCGCCAAGGGGCGCCCGCGCTTCGTACTGCACGACGGCCCGCCGTATGCCAACGGCGACATCCACATCGGCCACGCGGTCAACAAGATCCTGAAAGACGTGATCGTGAAGTCGCGCACTCTGGCGGGTTTCGACGCGCCCTACGTTCCCGGCTGGGACTGTCACGGCATGCCGATCGAGGTGCAGATCGAGAAGAAGCACGGCAAGCACCTCTCGGCCGAGCAAACGCAGCGCCTGTGCCGCGCCTATGCCGCGGAGCAGATCGAGCGTCAAAAGGTCGACTTCCAGCGCCTCGGCGTGCTGGGCGACTGGGACAACCCCTATCTCACGATGGCCTACCGCAACGAGGCCGACGAGATCCGGGCGCTGGGCATGCTGCTGGGCAAGGGTTACGTCTACCGCGGCCTCAAGCCGGTCAACTGGTGCTTCGATTGCGGCTCGGCGCTGGCCGAGGCCGAGGTCGAATACGAGGACCGCAAGGACCTGGCGATCGACGTCGGCTTTCCGTTCGCCGAGCCGGCCCAGGTGGCGAAGGCCTTCGGACTGCCGAAACTGCCGCACAAGCCCGGCTTTGCGGTGATCTGGACTACCACGCCGTGGACCATTCCCGCCAATCAGGCGCTGAACGCGCATCCAGAGTACACCTACCACCTGGTGGACACCGAGCGCGGCCTGCTGATCCTTGCCGCCGACCTCCAGCAGAGCTGCCTGGCGCGCTACAAGCTGGCCGGCACGACGCTTGCCGCCTGCAAGGGCTCGGCGCTGGAGGGGATCGCGTTCCGCCACCCGATCTACGACCGGCTGTCGCCGCTCTACCTTGGAGACTACGTGACGCTCGATACCGGCACCGGGATCGTGCATTCGGCGCCTGCGTACGGCGTCGAGGACTTCGAGTCATGCCGGCGCTACGGAATGACGGACGAGCAGATCCTGACTCCCGTGCAGGGCGACGGCAGGTTCGCGAAATCGCTGCCGCTGTTCGGCGGCGCGATGATCTGGGACGCCAATCTGGAGATCGTGGCCGAGATCGAGCGCCGCGGCGCGCTGTTCGACAAGGCGCCCTATGTCCACAGCTACATGCACTGCTGGCGGCACAAGACGCCGGTGATCCTGCGCGCCACGGTGCAGTGGTTCGCCGGCATGGACGCGACTCCCGGCTACGGCGGCGTCAAGCCGGCCGAGACGCTGCGCAGCACCGCGCTGCGCGGAATCGAGGCCACGCGCTTCTATCCTGCCTGGGGCCAGGCGCGGCTGCACGGAATGATCGCCAGCCGCCCGGACTGGACGCTGTCGCGCCAGCGCCAGTGGGGCGTGCCGATGCCGTTCTTCATCCACAAGGAGACCGGCGAGCTGCATCCGGACACGCTCGAGCTGCTCGAGGCGGTGGCCAAGCGCGTCGAGGAGGGCGGCATCGAGGCCTGGCAAAGGCTCGATGCGCGCGAGCTGCTGGGCGATGATGCGCAGCGCTACGACAAGATCAAGGACACGCTCGACGTCTGGTTCGATTCCGGCTCGACCCACTTCACCGTGCTGCGCGGCTCGCACAAGGAACAGACCGCGTTTCCCGCAGACCTCTATCTCGAGGGTTCCGACCAGCACCGGGGCTGGTTCCATTCGTCGCTTCTCGTATCTTGCATGATGAACGGCGTGCCGCCGTACAGGGCGCTGCTTACCCACGGCTTCACCGTCGACGGTGAAGGCCGCAAGATGTCGAAGTCGAAGGGCAACACGGTTTCGCCGCAGCAGGTGTCCGGCACGCTCGGCGCCGAGGTGCTGCGCCTGTGGGTGGCGGCCACCGACTACAGCGGCGAGCTCGCGATTTCGAACGAGATTCTGAAGCGCGTGGTCGAGGCCTACCGCCGGATTCGCAATACGCTGCGCTTCCTGCTCGCCAACACATCGGACTACGACCACGCCCGTCACGCGGTATCGCTGGCGGAGATGGTCGAAGTGGATCGCTATGCCCTGGCAATGACACAGAAGCTGCAAGATGACGTCGTCGGCGACTACGACCGGTACCAATTTCACCTCGTAGTGCAGAAGTTGCAGACCTTCTGCTCCGAGGATCTGGGCGCGTTCTACCTCGACATTCTCAAAGATCGCCTCTACACCTGCGGCGCGGACTCGCACGCCCGCCGCTCGGCGCAAACCGCGCTCCACCACGTCACCCACAGCCTGGCGCGCCTGCTGGCGCCGATCCTGAGCTTCACCGCCGAGGAGCTGTGGGCGGTGTTCACCGGCCGCGGCGACGACAGCGTGTTCTTCCATACCTGGCACGCGCTGCCCGCGCTCGAGGAGCCGGAGCTGCTGATGGCGCGCTGGAGCCGCCTTCGCGCGTTGCGCGCTCCTGCGCGCAAGCGCATTGAAGACCTGAGAGCCGAGGGAAAGGTAGGCTCGTCCTTGCAGGCGGAGGTCGACTTCCATCTCGACGGCGCGGACTATGATCTGCTCGCCAGCCTGGGCGGCGATCTCAAGTTCGTCATGCTCACCTCGGCCGCGCGTGTGCATCGCGCGGCCGAGGTGCGCGTCGACGTCGCGCCGAGCACGCTCACCAAGTGCGAGCGCTGCTGGCACTATCGCGAGGACGTCGGCGCCGGCGGGTCGCACGCCGGTCTGTGCGGGCGCTGCGTCGCCAACCTTTACGGCGAGGGCGAGGCGCGCCGGCATGCCTAGGCGCTCCGCCTGGTTCGCGCTGGCGCTGGCCGTGGTGCTGGTGGACCAACTCTGCAAGTGGGCGGTCGTGTCGGCGTTCGCGCCCGGCGAGCGGCTGGCGCTGGGCGGCTTCTTCAACCTGGTGCTGGCGTTCAACAAGGGCGCGGCGTTCAGCTTCCTGGCCGGTGCGCCGGGCTGGCAGACCCCGCTGTTCATCGCGGTGGCCTTGATCGCGATCGTGGTCGTGTCGGTGCTTCTGGTGCGATCGCCAGGCGACCCCATGGTTCGCGCCGGCCTCGCCCTGATCCTGGGAGGCGCGTTGGGCAACCTGATCGACCGGGTGCGTTACGGGCAGGTGGTCGATTTTCTCGATTTCCACGTCTACGGCTGGCACTGGCCGGCGTTCAACGTGGCCGATTCGGCGATCACGATCGGCGCTGGCCTGCTGATCTACGAAAGCCTGCTGCACCGGGGGACCGACGGTGAACGCAGACGCTGACGGCGGGGTGATTACCTTGCACTATCGTCTTCGACTCGAGGACGGAAACGAAGTGCTGTCTACTTTCGGGGGCAATCCCGCCACGCTCGCTTTGGGCCGCGGCGAGCTCGCGCCCGGCCTCGAGAAGTGCCTGGCGCATGCCGAGCCGGGCGGCAGCTACGTGTTCGAGCTCGAGCCGACGCAGGCGTTCGGCGAGCGGCGCGAGGACCTGGTGCAGTCGTTGGCGCGCGCGTGCTTTGCGCCCGAGCTGGCGCTGGAGGAGGGCGCGCTGATCGAGTTTTCCGCTCCCGACGGCACGCGCCACACAGGGCAGGTGCGCGAGCTGCATGTCCACGACGTGCTCGTGGACTTCAATCACCCGCTCGCCGGGCGGCGGGTCCGCTTCGAGGTTGAGGTTCTCGCCGTCGTCCGATGATGGCAACATAGGCCGATGAAAGACGATTCCCGGGAAACGGAAGTCCTGCTTGCGAATCCGCGCGGTTTTTGCGCCGGCGTCGAGCGCGCGATCGAGATCGTGGAACGTGCGCTGGCGCTGTTCGGCGCGCCCATCTACGTCAGGCACGAGATCGTCCACAACAGGTTCGTGGTCGACGGCCTGCGCGCCAAGGGCGCGGTGTTTGTCGACGAGCTGGACGAAGTGCCCGCCGGCAGCACCGTGATCTTCAGCGCGCACGGCGTGGCGAAGTCAGTGCGCGCCGATGCCGAGGGTCGCGGACTGAAGGTGTTCGACGCGACCTGCCCGCTGGTGACCAAGGTGCACGTCGAGGTGGCGAAGATGCTCAAGCAGGGGCTCGAAATCGTCATGATCGGGCACCGCGGCCATCCGGAAGCCGAGGGCACCATGGGGCAGGCCGATTCGCACATCCACCTGGTGGAAACGGCGGCCGACGTCGCCGGCCTGCGCATCGCGGATCCCGCCAAGGTCGCCTACGTCACGCAGACCACGCTCTCGGTGGACGATGCCGAACAGGTGGTGGCCGCGCTGCGGGCCAGGTTCCCCAAGATACGCGGGCCGAACAAGGCCGATATCTGCTACGCGACGCAGAACCGCCAGGACGCGGTGAAGCTGATGGCGCCGCGCTGCGATGTGGTGATCGTCGTGGGCTCGCCCAACAGTTCGAACTCGAACCGCCTGCGCGAAGTGGCGCGCAACATCGGCACCGAAGCCTACATGATCGACCGCGCCGCGGACCTGCGGGCGGAATGGATCGCCGGCAAACGCCGCATCGGCGTCACCGCCGGCGCGTCGGCGCCCGAGGTGCTGGTGAACGACGTGCTGGCGCGGCTGAAGGAGCTCGGCGCAGCCCGCGTTTCTCAGCTCGACGGCATCAGCGAGAGCGTGGTGTTCACGCTGCCGCGCGAGCTGGCGGCGAGGAAGTAGCCTCGAACGCGCTCAGCGCCAGCCGGCAGGAGGCACCGGCGGCGGGGTGTCGAAGCTCACCTCGATCGTCATCTGCGTCTTGACCGGGTGTTTGCCCTTCATGCCGGGGGTAAAGCGCGCCGCGCGGAAGGCCTGCTCGGCGGAGCGCTCGAACACGCCCGCCGGTCGGGCGCGCAGGGTCTCGACCCGCTCGACCGCGCCGTTCTCGTTGATGTAGAGGCGCAGCACGACCTTGCCCGACAGGCCGCGGCGCGCTGCGGCCTCCGGGTATTCGGGCTCGACATGGGTTTTGATACCGGGGCGCACATCCAGCTCGGCGCTGCGGTAGTAATGGGTCGATGGCAGCGGCGCGGCGC
>JBAUTW010000503.1:0-3091 GCA_049582365.1 Burkholderiales bacterium
CTGCAGCGCCGCGAGCCGGGCGCGCTCCTGCTCGGCGGCGCGCGTCGTCTCCGCCAGCGCCTTCTCGCGCTGCGCCGCGAGCTCCGCCGCGAGCTTGCCCTTGGCTTCGGCCCGCTCGAGCTCCCAGCTCGCGAGCCGCTCCTCGACCTGGGTCTTGAGCGCCGCGGCTTCGTCGCGCGCCGTCTTGGCCTGCGCCAGCGATTTCTCGACCGCGGCGCGGCGCCGGTCGATCGCGGCCAGCACCGGCTTGTACAGGAAGCGGTGCAGGATCCACACCAGGACCGCGAAATTGATCAGCTCGAGGACGAAGCTGGTCAGATCGAGTTGCATGGCGTCACTTCAGCAGGTATTCGAGCAGGGGATTGCGGAACAGCACGATCAGCACGATCACCAGCACGTAGATCGCGAGCGACTCGATCATCGCCAGGCCGATGAACAGCGTGCGGGTGATCGAGTTCTCGAGCTCGGGCTGGCGCGCGAGCGCGTCCAGCGCCTGCGAGATCGCGCGCCCCATCGCGATCGCCGGGCCGATCACCCCGATCGCGATCGCGAGCAGCGCCGCTGCGCTTGAAACGATGACGAGCCATGCTGTTGCGGTCATGTTCGTGACTCCTTCTTTTCCTTGGTCAACTCCTGGGATTGGATACCGCCCGCGATGTACACCAGCGCGAGCATGCCGAAGATATAGGCCTGCACCAGCGCCTCGATCACGTGCAGCAGCAGGACCGGCACCGGGACCAGGAACCCGGCCAGCAGCAGCACCATCAGGGCCGCCATTTCCAGGCTCGCCATGTTGCCGAACAGGCGTACCGCGAGCGCGACGGTGCGCGACAGCTCGCTCATGATGTGGAACGGGAACATGATCGGGTTGGGCGACAGGTAGTGGCGCAGGTAGTTTCGCAGTCCGTCGGAGCGCACGCCGTACCAGTGCACCGAGAGGAACACCAGGACCGCGAGCGCCGCGGTGAGCGAGAGGTCGCGCGTGGGCGAATGCAGCCCCGGCACGATGCCGAGCAGGTTGGCCGCGACCAGGAACACCCACAGCGTGGCGACGAACGGCAGCAGCATGCGCGGGCGTTGCGGAAACACGCCCGCAATCGCCGCCTCGGCTGCGAGCACTCCGCCCTCGAGCGCGCTCTGCAGCATGCCCGGATCGTCGCTCAGGCGCCGGGTCGCCAGCAGGCTGAATACGCCCAGCGCCAGTATGATGCCCCAGGTCGTCACTACCGTGAGGCTGATGGCGAGCGGCCCGAGGTGGAACAATGCGGATTCGCCGCTTCCCATCAGCGCCGCTCCCGCACGAAAAGGTAGACGTTCAGCGCGCCGGTCGCGACGCCGAGCACGATCAGGCTGACGGTGAAGCGGATCGAGTAGCCGGCGAACAGGCCGTCGATCCAGCGCCCGAGGTAGGCGCCGGCCACCACCGGCACCACGAACATCAGCGCCAGGCTTCCCAGGTACACCGTCTGCGCGATCAGGCGCGAGCGCTCGCGCTCGGCGCGCTGCAGCCGCCCCGCTTCGCGCTCGATCGCCTTGCGCAGCTGCTTGCCGTCGGCTTCGGGCACGGCCTCAGACCTCGCGCCAGTTCAGGCGCCACAGGCGGCGCACCATCTCGTGCTCGAGCCGGTTGACGCTCTGCTTCAGGCCCTTGAGCGCCTCCTCCTCGGCGAGCAGCGTCTGCCCCACCGCCGCCGACACCGTGCGATAGTCGTCGCCGAGCACGAAGCGGCGCGTGCACACGAAGAGCTCGCCGTCGGCGAAATACGCCAGACCGCCGGGCAGCGCGACGTAGTGCCAGGCGCCTGCCGTGCTGCGAATTCGCGCCAGGCCGAAGGCGAGCGCGGTCATCATGCGCTCGTGGCGCGCCAGCAGGCCGAAGGCGCCCGAGGCGTCGCGTGCGACAAAGCTGCCGACGTCGTCCAGCTTCACGTACTGGGTGGCCGACTGCAGGTGCAGCGTAAACGCGCTCACGCCATCGCTCCCCGCATATAGCACTTGTCTTCGGGCATCGCGTCGTGGTCGCCGCGCAGAAACGCCTCGCAGTCCGTGAGCGTCTGCCCGAGCGGGACCGAGACCCCCGGCATGCCGGTGTGCTCGGCGACGACGTGGAAGGGCTGGCTGAGGTAGCGCTGCAGGCGGCGCGCGCGCTGCACCACTTGCCGGTCCTCTCCCGACAGCGCCTCCAGGCCGAGCATGGCGATGATGTCCTCCAGCTCCCGGTAGCGCGCCAGGTGCTCGCGCACCGCGCGCGCGACCTCGTAATGCCGGTCGCCGACCACGCGCCGGTCGAGCAGGTGGCTTTGCGACTGCAGCGGATCGACCGCCGGATAGATGCCGCGCCCGGTCTGCTCGCGCGACAGGATCACCAGCGTGTCCAGGTGCGCCAGGATCGCGCTCACCGCCGGGTCGGTCATGTCGTCGGCGGGCACGTACACCGCCTGCACCGCGGTGATGGTTCCGCTGCGGGTCGAGGCGATGCGCTCCTCCAGGTCGGCGACCTCGGTCAGCAGCGTCGGCTGGTAGCCCACCGTGGCCGGCATGCGCCCAAGCAGCCCCGAGATCTCGCTCCCGGCCTGCACGAAGCGGAACACGTTGTCCATCAGCACCAGCACTTCCTTGCCGAGCGTGTCGCGCAGGTACTCGGCGTAGGTCAGCGCGGTCGCGCCGGCGCGGAAGCGCACGCCGGGCGACTCGTCCATCTGGCCGAACACCAGCACCGTGCTCGGCAGCACCTTCGCGGCCTGCATCTCGCGCCACAGCTCGTGCGCCTCGCGGATGCGCTCGCCCACGCCGGCGAACACCGATACGCCCTGGTGCAGCGACGCGATGGCGTGCATGAACTCCATGATCAGCACCGTCTTGCCGACGCCCGCGCCGCCGAACAGGCCGGTCTTGCCGCCCTGGACGAACGGACACAGCAGGTCGATCACCTTGATCCCGGTCTCGAACACCGTTGTCGCGGACATCTCTTCCTGCAACGATGGCGGCGGACCGTGGATGCCGCGTCGCGGCGTATCGGCGGGCAGCGGCGCCCCGCGGTCCCGTATCGTTCCGAGAACATCGAGAAGCCGCCCAAGCACCGCTTCGCCGA
>JBAUTW010000504.1:0-4095 GCA_049582365.1 Burkholderiales bacterium
TCTTGGCTCCTGGCACGAACTTCGCTCTCCTCGGGTCATGCCGGCAAGAATATCGCTCCTCCTGGCCGTCTTTCTCGCGCTAACGAGCGCTGCCGCGCGCGGCGACCCGGGGGACGGCGCGCAACGCCACGCTCCAAATCCCGACCGGCACGTGTCCGCCGATGAGTGGCGCGGCACGAGCGGCGACCGCGTCAGGCCGGCCGAGGCGGCAGGCGATGCCTGGGTCAGCGCCAAGGTGACTGCGGCGCTCCTGATGGACACGCAGCTCACCATCTCGGACATGCGGGTCACCACGCGCGACGGCCGGGTGCGCCTCTCGGGAGTGGTTCAGCGCGACGACGAGGCGCAGGCTGCCGAGCGCATCGCGTGGCGAGTGGAGGGTGTGCGCGCGGTCGTCAATTCGCTCTCGGTCCGGCCCCCGCTTTCGGCGCGGACCCGCTAGCGGCGCTGCGAATCGGCGCGCAACGGCGCGTCGCGGAGCGGTACACTCCGGGGCTCATCTCCGGAGGGAACCGGCCATGGATCTGAGCGAAAAACTGCTGCGCCTGAAGCCCGAGGCCATGAGCGGCGAGGAATGGCAGACCCGCCTCGAGCTCGCCGCGCTCTACCGCGCCTTCGACTGGTTCGGATGGACCGAGCTCATCTTCAACCATATCACCGCGCGGGTGCCGGGCTCCGACCACCATTACCTCATCAATCCCTACGGCCTCTGGTACAGCGAGGTCACCGCGACCAATCTGGTCAAGGTCGACGCCAAGGGCGACACGATCGACGGCACGCAGGCGCCGGTCAACAAGGCGGGCTTCGTCATCCACAGCGCGATCCACGCCGCGCGCGAGGACGCCCACTGCATCATCCACACCCATACCACCGCCGGCAGCGCGGTGGCCTGCAAGAAAGAGGGCCTGCGCTACGACAACTTCTACAGCGCACTGCTCTACGGTCAGGTCGGCTACCATGATTTCGAGGGCGTCACCACCGACCTCGCCGAGCAGCCGCGGCTGGTGAAGAGCCTGGGCTCCAAGGCGATCCTGATCCTGCGCAACCATGGCCTGCTGGTCGCCTGCCCCGGCATACCGCTGGCGTTCCGCACCTACTGGGCGCTGCAGCGCGCCTGCGAGATCCAGGCCGCCAGCGACGCCATGCAGGGCGAAAATCTGCCTGTCGCGCAGGCGGTGCTCGAGACCAACCCGGCGCGCAACGCCGCGGTCGTCGACGGACCGCGCCCGGGCGGACTCGAGTTCGACGCCTTGCTGCGGCGCGCCGGTATCCATTACGAAGATCTGGTCTGACCCAACCGAAGGAGAAAGCATGGACAAACGCCCCCACAAGGAACGCTTCGACGCAGGCCTGAAGACCCGGCGCGAGGTGCTCGGCGCGCAGTACGTGGACAAGGCCATGGCGGGAACCGACGATTTCAGCGCGCCGTTCGTCGAACTGCTTAACACTTACTGCTGGAACGACGTCTGGAACCGCCCCGGCCTGGACCGCAAGACGCGCTCGATGCTCAATCTGGCGATGCTCTCGGCGCTCGGCAAGGAGCACGAGCTCAAGCTGCACTTGAACGGCGCGCTCAACAACGGCCTGACCAAGGAGCAGATCCGCGAGGTGCTGTTGCAAGTGGCGATCTACTGCGGCGTGCCGGCGGCCGTGGTGGCGTTCCGCTGCGCCAAGGAAGTCTTCAAGGACCGCGCAGTGTGACCCCGGTCCGCACCGTCGCCTTCGCCGGCCTGGGCCAGATGGGGCGGCCGATGGCCGCCAACCTCGAGAAGGCCGGCTTCACGCTGCGCAGCTACGATCTGAACGGGGCCGGCAACTGCGCTTCCGCCGCCGAAGCGGCCGTGGGGGCGGAGGTGTTTCTCACCATGCTGCCCGACGGCAGGGCGGTGCGCGAGTGCGTGCGCGGCGCCGGGCTGCCGAAGGGCATGCTGGTGCTCGACATGAGCTCCTCGGACCCGGTCGGCACGCGCTCGCTCGGCGACGAGCTCGCCGCCCGGGGCATCGGCCTGGTCGACGCTCCCGTGTCGGGCGGGGTCAAGAAGGCGGTCGACGGCACGCTCGCGATCATGGCCGGCGGGGATCCGGCGCTGATCGAGCGCGTGCGGTCGATGCTGGAGAAGATGGGCGGCCGGATCTTCCTCACCGGGCCGCTCGGCAGCGGGCACGCGATGAAGGCGCTCAACAACTACGTTTCCGCCGCCGGCATGATCGCCACCGCCGAGGCGCTGGTGGCGGGCGAGCGCTTCGGGCTCGACCCGGCGGTGATGACCGACATCCTCAACGCCTCGAGCGGGCGCAACAACACCACCGAGCTCAAGGTGAAGCAGTTCATGCTCTCCGGGAGCTTCGCCTCCGGATTCTCGACCGGGCTGATGGTCAAGGACGTCGCCACCGCCGCGCATCTGGCCGAGGCAGTCGGCGCGAGCGCCGAGTTTGCGAACCATTGCACCGAGATCTGGCGCCAGGCGGCGCACGCGCTCGGCGCAGGCGCCGACCACACCGCGATCTACGGCTTCGTCGCCAAGCGGGGCAAGCCCTGAGCCATATCCTGCATCGGCAGCTGCGCGGGACGCTGCCGGTCGCGGCCGGCGGGCACGGCATCGCGGTCGTGGACCGCGACGGCAAGGAGTACCTCGACGCCTCCGGCGGCGCCGCGGTGTCCTGTCTCGGCCACGGCCACCCCGACATCCTGCGCGCGATGCACGAGCAGATCGACAAGATCGCCTACGCGCACACCAGCTTCTTCACCACCGAGATCGCCGAGGCGCTGGCCGACCACCTGATCGCGCATGCGCCGCAGGGCATGTCGCACGTGTATCTCGTCTCGGGAGGCTCCGAAGCGGTCGAGGCGGCGCTCAAGCTCGCGCGCCAGTACTTCGTCGAGATCGGCGAGCCGCAGCGGCGTCACTTCATCGGCCGGCGCCAGAGCTACCACGGCAACACGCTCGGCGCGCTCGCGGTCGGGGGCAACGAATGGCGCCGGCGCCAGTTCGCGCCGCTGCTGATCGACGTCACGCACGTGGCGCCGTGCTACGAGTACCGCGACCGCCGGCCCGACGAGTCGCCCGAGGCCTACGGCGAGCGCCTGGCGCAGGAGCTGGAGGACGCGGTCGAGCGCCTCGGCCCGCGCAACGTGATCGGCTTCGTGGCGGAGACCGTCGGCGGCGCGACCTCCGGCGCGCTGCCGCCGGTGCCGGGCTATTTCCGCCGCGTGCGCGACATTTGCGACCGGCACGGCATCCTGTTGATCGCCGACGAGGTGATGTGCGGCATGGGGCGCACCGGCACCCTGCACGCGGTCGAGCAGGAAGGCATCGCGCCGGACCTGATGGCGATCGCCAAGGGCCTCGGCGGCGGCTACCAGCCGATCGGTGCGCTGCTGGTGCAGGGCCGCATCATCGGAGCGCTGGCAAAGGGCAGCGGGTTCTTCCAGCACGGCCACACTTACATCGGCCATCCGGTGGCCTGCGCGGCGGCGCTCGCGGTGCAGCAAGTGATCGAGCGCGACCGCCTGCTCGAGGCGGTGCGCTCGCTCGGCGTACGCCTGCGCGAGCGGCTGCAGATCGCCTTCGGCGAGCACCCGCACGTGGGCGACATCCGCGGTCGCGGCCTGTTCATGGCGATCGAGCTGGTGGAAGACCGGTCCGCCAAGAAGCCGTTCGACCCGGCGTTGCGCCTGCACGCCAGGATCAAGGCGCAGGCGATGGCTCATGGGCTGATGGTCTACCCGATGGGCGGCACGATCGACGGGCGCGCGGGCGACCATGTGCTGCTCGCGCCGCCGTTCATCTGCACTGCGGCCGAAATCGACGAGATCGTGCACCGGCTCGGCGCCGCGCTGGACGCTGCGTTGGCACAGGGCTGAGCGCGGCCGGCTAGGGGCGGGCCGAAATGTTGCGCAGCTCGCGCATGGCGACCGATGCCATGGCGAGATCGAGCGCACCCTGCGCCCTCAGGTCGGCGAGCACCTGGCGAAAGCGCCCGAGCAGCGCGCGGTTGCGCTGCTCCCAGGCGTCGATCGCCTGCGCCGCATTACCCTTGCCCGCCGCGCCGCGCAGCGCGTCGGCGGTCAGCTGGCGCTGCATGCTCGCGAGG
>JBAUTW010000505.1:0-2174 GCA_049582365.1 Burkholderiales bacterium
GCACCACCTCGTGCACCAGCCCGATGCGCCGCGCCTCCTGCGCCCCGAAGCGCTCGCCGGTCAGCGCGTAGCGGCGCACCTGGCGCGCCCCGATCGCGTCCGCAAGCTGCGGCAGGATGATCCCCGCCATCAGCCCCCAGCGCGTCTCGGCGATCGAGAACATCGCGTTGTCCGCCGCCACCACCACGTCGCACGCCGCCACGATCCCCGTCCCCCCGCCGAAGCACCCGCCCTGCACCAGCGCGACCGTCGGCACCGCGAGCTCGTTCAGCCGCCGCACCGCCTGCGCCGTGGCCCGCGAGGCGCGCTCGTTCTCCTCCGCCGACTGCCCCGCCACGCGCCGGATCCACTTCAAATCCGCCCCTGCCTGAAAGTGCTTCCCCGCCCCGCGCAGCACGACGGCGCGCAGCCCGCCGCGCGCCCCCAGCTCGTCCATCGCGTCGAGCAGACCCTGGATCACCGCGTCGTCGTAGGCATTGTTCACCTCGGGACGATTGAGAACCACGGTCGCCACGCCGCGCGCGTCGATGTCGTGCAGAACTGCGTCGTTGCTCATGGCGGACTCCTTCAGCATGCCGGGTTATGGTCTGGCGTCCCGACGGGGAACCAGCGCAATGATAACGGCTACCCCCGGCACGCCCTGCAGGCGCAGCCGGCTGACGCTGAACAGCGCCAGATTGAGCCCCGAGAACATCGCCGACTGGCTGAGGCACAGCGCGACGCCGAGCCACGTTGCCTCTGTCGACCAGGCCATGCGACCAAGTATCGCATGCATCCGCCCGGCTCACTCGAGCTTGGGCAGTATGGTGGAAGTCGGGGCCGTTCCGACCGCGCCGAAGCGGTCGTTGCCCAGCATGGTGTAGTAGATGCCGACCGTGGCGCGGCTCTGCGTCGTGTCGGGCAGGCTGGCGTAGGTCGCATCGCGCCGGTTCCACAGGTATCTGATCGAGACTGCGTGCTGGCGCACGATGCGCCAGGTGAACGCGAGATCGGTGCGTATGATGTTGTCGTGCCCCGCGGTGGTGCCGGCCGCGTTGGTGACGAAATACTCGCGCGCGGTGACGTCGAGCGAGGCCTTGTCGCCGAAGATCATGCGCAGCGCGAGCAGGGCCTGCGGCGTGACCCCGTAGTGGTAGTCGCCCGCGGCGGAGCCGTGCAGGGTGCTGGCCGCCGCGTAGCCTGCGCCGACGAGGCCGGTGCCCTGCAGCGCGATGTCCTGCGTCAGCCATGCCTGCCAGGTGGTGCCGAGCGACAACGCGGTACTGGAGATGCGGTAGGTTTGCGGCGCAATGTAATCGTAGCTGCCGTAGAGTCCCCAGACGCCGTGATAGTTGCTGCCCGCGCTGTAAGCCTTGCCGTAGAGCAGCCCGCGGGTCATCACGTTCTCGATCAGGTTCGCGCTCGAGGCGGTGGCCTGGAAGGTGAAGTAATCGAACGGCCGCGTGTACTCGTAGCCGGGCGATCCCGGCATGCCGTAATCGAGCGAGAAATCCAGCAGCGCCTCGTTCGGCCTCGCCTGGGTCGAGGCGCCCGGGTTGTTCTGCGTCTGGCCGCTCAAGCCCAGCGAAAGACGGCTGTAGTAGGGCGCGCCGTTGCTGGAGAAGATGGAGTCGTAGCCCATCACGCGGCGGTTGAAGCCCAGCGACGGCGAAATAGCGGTCGCGGCCCACTCGCGCCAGAACGGCGACATGCCTCCGCCCTGCTCCAGCACCAGGCTCGCCATGCGGAACAGCGCCTCGCCGAAGAACGAGCCGGCGATTCCGCTCGCGATCTGGTCGTTCATCGAGGGTGCCGTACGCTCCCCCGCAACTTCCCACATGATGCTGCCGGCGAACGTGTATCCCGCCGCTTCCCAGTAGCTCAGGCCCGCCGAGCGCGCGAAGCCGTGGTACATCGAACCCTGGTACGGGTGCCCGATCTGGTTCACCTTGTACGGGTCGTTGTCCACCTGCCAGTTGCCGTGCAGATTGTCCCTGATCGAAGTCAGGTTGCTCGAGAAATCGTTGCCGCGGAAGGCATGGCGGTCGTAGAGATTGAGCAACGCATCGAAACTGACGATTTCCAGTGCGGGGACCGCGTAGCTCTTGGGGCGCCCGGACCCCGACGGCGACGGGCTCTCCGCGGCCTGGTGCGTATCGGCCGTGTCGCTCGCCTGCGCCAGCCAGGCCTTGGGC
>JBAUTW010000506.1:0-3939 GCA_049582365.1 Burkholderiales bacterium
ATCCCGCACCGCTCCTACGTGAAGGGCTGGAAGATCAGCCCGAGCCACTACCTCAACCAGTCGCTGGACAATGTCTGGCTTGACATGTAGGGCTTGCTAGCCGGAACGCGCCGCCCGCGGCCAACGCCGCGGGCGGCGTCGTATTGGGAACCCGAAGATGTACCGCTACATCCTCAAGCGCCTGCTGCTGATGATCCCGACGCTGTTCGGGGCGGCGGTGCTGGTGTTCACCCTGCTGCGCCTGATCCCGGGCGACACCTGCGAGCTGCGCCTGGCGGGCTCGGGCGGCTACTTCGACCAGTCGGCGCTCGACATCTGCCGGCACGAAATGGGAATCGACCAGCCGAAGCTGGTGCAGTTCTGGAGTTTCATCTGGGGCATCGTGCGTTTCGACTTCGGCAAGTCGATGTGGACCGGCCAGCCGATCGTCTCCGAAATGGCGATGCGTTTCCAGCTCTCGATGGAGATCGCGATCGTCGCCACGATCGTGGCGATCCTGGTCTCGGTGCCGCTGGGAACGATCTCGGCGGTGAAGCAGAACACCTGGATCGACTACGTGGTGCGCGCGATCAGCATCGCCGGCATCGCCATGCCGTCGTTCTGGCTCGGCATCCTGATCATTCTCGGCCTGCTGATCGGCACGCAGCACTTTTTCGGTGCGCCCTGGATGCCTCCGATCACCTACACGCCGATCTGGGTCGATCCGATGAAGAACCTGGCGCTGATCGTCTGGCCGGCGATCGCCACCGGCTACCGCTACTCGGCGGTGGCGACGCGCATGACGCGCTCGGCCATGCTCGAGGTGCTGCGCGAGGATTACGTGCGCACCGCGCGCGCCAAGGGGCTGTGGGACAAGCTCATCATCCGGCGCCATGCGCTCAAGAACGCGATGCTGCCGGTCATCACGGTGATCGGGATCGAGTTCGCATTCCTGATCGGCGGCCTGGTGGTGACCGAGCAGGTGTTCAACCTGAACGGCTTGGGCAAACTGTTCGTCGAGTCGGTCACCAACAACGACTACAGCATGACCCAGGCGCTGGTGATGCTGGTGGTGATGATCTTCCTGTTCGTCAACCTGCTGGTCGACATCCTGTACGCCTGGCTCGACCCGCGCATCCGCTACCGCTAGAAGGGCATTCCGCAATGGCCGTCACCAGCGCCGACATCGACTCGCAGCTTGCCGCGGCGCGGCAGCCCCTCGGCAAGGCCGTGCTGACCCTGATGCGCCAGCAACCGCTCGGCACGGTGAGTGCGTTGCTGGTGATCGGCATGATCCTGATGGCGGTGTTCGCGCGGCAGATCGCGCCCTACGATCCGGTCACCACCCATTACGAGTTCATGGAGCTCGCACCGAGCGCGAAATTCTGGCTCGGTACCGACCAGTTCGGGCGCGACATCCTGTCGCGCATCATCTGGGGCGCCCGCACGGCGCTGTTCATCGGCTTTTCCTGCGCCTTCATCGGGTCGTTCGCCGGGCTGGTGCTGGGCGTGACCAGCGCCTACTTCGGCGGCTGGTTCGACCTGATCTTCCAGCGCGTGATGGACGTCTTTCTCGCCTTCCCCCTGATCATCATGGCGCTCGCGGTGGTGGCGATCTACGGCACCGGAGCGCAGAACGTGATCATCGCCATCACCATTCCGCTCATCCCGCGCTGCGCGCGGGTGGTGCGCTCGAGCGCGCTCGCGATTCGCGAAATTCCCTACGTCGACGCGGCTCGCGCGCTCGGCTTCAGCCACACGAGGATCATCCTGCGCCACATGGCGCCCAACTGCATGGCCCCGTTCCTCATCATGCTGACCACCTTCCTCGGCCAGGCGATCCTGCTCGAGGCCACGCTGTCCTACCTGGGGCTCGGGGTGCAGGAGCCGACCCCGGCCTGGGGCCTGATGCTGCAGGGCGGTGCGGAGGAGTACGCCGAGAGCGCGCCCTGGATCGCGATCTTCCCCGGGCTCGCCATCACGCTCGCGGTATTCGCTTTCAACCTGTTCGGCGACTCGCTGCGCGACACGCTCGACCCGAAGCTGCGCAGCCGCTAGCGCCGGTACTGACCGCTGGTCTCGGCGCGCAGGCGAATCAGCCCCAGCAGGCTCTCGGTGTACGGCGCGGCGACGCCCCCTTGGCGCGCGACCTCGAGCGTGCCGGCGAGCAGGCTGTCGATCTCGAGCGGCTTGCCGGCTTCCATGTCCTGCAGCATCGAGGTCTTGAAGCGTCCCAGCACGCGCGCCATGTCGATGCGCGCCTCCGGATCGATGTCGGCGTCGACGCCGACCGCGCGCCCGATCGCCAGCACCTCGCGCATGATCGAGACCATGTAGGCCTTGACCAGCGGGTCGGCGATCAGGCGGTCCGAGGTCGCCAAGGTGAGCGCGGAAACCGGGTTGAAACTTACGTTGCCGAGCAGCTTGACCCAGAAATCCTTTTCGATCGCGTCGCTGCGCAGCACCTCGAAGCCGGCGCCTTCGCAGGCCTCGGCGAGCGCACGCGTGCGCTCGCCATTGACCCCGCCCGGCTCGCCCAGGATCAGTCTGCGGCCCATGGCGTGGCTTACCAGGCCCGGCTCGGGGGTCGAGGCGGCGAAATGAATCACGCAGCCGACGATGCGCGAGGTCGGCATCGCGCGCGAGAGCGCGCCGCCGGGATCGAGGCTCGTCAGCCTCAAGTTGCCGGCGCCGAAGGCGAGGCGATCGAAGAACCACCACGGCACGCCGTTCATCGCGGTAACGATGCTGGTGCCGGATCCGAGCAGCGGAGCGATGCGCGCCGCCACCTCGGGCAGTGCGTGGCCCTTCACTGCGACGATCACGCAGTCCTGGGCGCCCAGGCGCACGGGATCATCTTCGGCGCGTACGCGCGCGACCTGCAGCTCGCCATCGGGCCCGGATCGAAGGCGCAGCCCGTGGCGCCTGATCGCCTCGAGGTTGGCCCCGCGCGCGAGCACCGATACATCCTGCCCGGCGCGCGCCAGCCAGCCGGCGATCAGGCCGCCGACCGCGCCGGCGCCGTATATGCAGATTTTCATCGAGCAGAGTGAATCCTGAAGACGCGCTCGAACGTACAATAAAGCCCTGCTGCGGGCAACCTACACCGGAGGGCCAAGATGTTCTCGTTGATGCAGAAACTGAAGACGCTGCTGCCCGCCGAGCGCACGCTGCCCGGGCGTGCGGCGCAAATGCCGGTGCCCGAGCGCCATTTCGTCAACAGTCATCCGCTGAAAGCCCCGTTCCCGGCCGGGATGCAGCAGGCGGTGTTCGGCATGGGCTGCTTCTGGGGCGCCGAGCGCCTGTTCTGGCAGATCCCGGGGGTGTACTCGACCGCGGTCGGCTACGCCGGCGGCGCGACGCCGAACCCGACCTACGAGGAAGTGTGCAGCGGCTGCACCAACCACACCGAGGCGGTGCTGGTGGTGTTCGACCCGGGCGTCATTTCGTACGACGGGCTGCTGAAGGTGTTCTGGGAGGGGCACGACCCGACCCAGGGCATGCGCCAGGGCAACGATTCCGGTACGCAGTACCGCTCGGCGATCTATGCCTATGGCGAGGAGCAGCTGAAGGCGGCGCTGGCCTCGAAGAAGCTCTTCGAGAATGAGCTGCTCAAGCGGGGCTTCGGCAAGATCACGACCGAGATCCGCGCCGCGCCCCCGTTCTACTACGCCGAGGATTACCACCAGCAGTACCTGGGCAAGAACCCGAGCGGCTACTGCGGCCTGGGCGGCACCGGCGTTTCCTGCCCGGCGGGAGTGCTGGCCAAGACCTGATGCGCCTCGACAAGTGGCTCTGGGCGGCGCGCTTCTTCAAGACGCGCTCGCTCGCGCAGCAGGCGATCGAGGCGGGCAGGGTAAGGTTCGCCGGCGAGCGCGCGAAACCGGCGAAGGAAGTAAATCCGGGCGACCGGCTCGCGATCCGGGTCGGAGATGCCGAATGGGAGGTCACGCTGCGCGC
>JBAUTW010000507.1:0-2173 GCA_049582365.1 Burkholderiales bacterium
GCGCAATGTAGCGCGTCAGGCCGGCGGCGCGCACCGTGCGCGTGGCAATGTCGTAGCGCGCGAGCCAGGCCGCGCAGGCGACGAGCAGCACGCCGAGCACGCGCAGCGCGGGCCCGAACGCCGCCAGCGCCGCGAACGCCGACAGCAGCAACGCCACGCCGAGGACGGCGAATGCCGCGCGCGCGGCGCTCGGCACTGGCGACAGCCGTGAGAGCTCGAGCCGCTCGCCGCCGATGGTCAGCGCCAGGAACGCGATCCAGCACGGCACCGATGACTCCGCCGGCAGGCCCGCCAGCAAGCCCAGATTTGCCGCCAGCAAACCGAGTGCACCGAGCGCGAGCAGGCCGGTATGCGGCGCCTTGTGTCGCTGCCAGATCGAGACCGATGCGAGGACGAACACCGCGCTTCCCGCGACCAGCAGCGCGAATCCCGTGCGCGCATAGCCCGCCAGCAAGACCAGGCCGCCGGCGCCGCATGCGGCCGGTGCAAGGTAGGCCCAGCGGCGTCCGATGGCGACCGCCCGCTCGAGCGCGATCAGGGTGCCGAAAAAGGCGCTCGCCATCAGCGCACCGTGCCAAGCAATCCCGGCGGTGGTGGCAGGCAACGGAAGGCCAAGGCGTACCAGCCCGCCGGCGACGCCCAGCAGCAGGGCGACGAATCCCAGCACCAGCAAGGGAGCGCGCGCAGCCGGTGCCAGGTCGCTCATTGCGGCGCTACCAGCCGAAGCGCTGCCTGACCTGCTCGCTCATCCGCTCGGGGGTCCAGGGCGGATCGAATACGATATCGACGTTCACTTCCTGCGCGCCGGCGCACGCGTTGCGGATCGCGTCTTCGGCCTCGGCGGCGATCGAGCCGCTCATCGGGCACGCGGGCGAAGTCATCGTCATGTCGACGCTTACCCGGCCGGGCCCGCACTCGACGCGATAGATGAGCCCGAGATCGACCACGTTCTCCCCGACCTCCGGGTCAGTGACGGTGCGCAGGGCCTCCCACACCGCGGACTCGTCCGGAATAGATTCGGCGCTCATGCGTCAAGTGTCCGGGAGGACCGGAGCCGGGGCCTTGATCCGGGTCAAACTACCGCAGTGCAGACGCGGATTGAAGCGACGGTCGCCGCGGCATCAGCCCCGTGATCGCTCTGCGCACGTCCGGGGACGACCAGTCGAGGGCGCCGACGTAGCGGTAGCGGATCGTACCGTCCGGGCCGACGATGAAGGTACTCGGGAGCGCGCGTGCGCCCCAGGCATTGGCCGTGGCGCCGTCTCGATCCAGGAGCAGCGCCGCACCCAGCTGTACGGCATCAGCGAAGCGGCGCGCAGCCTGCGCTCCTTCGCCGACGTTGACCGCCAGCACCACGAATGGCTCCCCGTTCAGCGAGCGGCGCAGTGTCTCGATTGAGGGCATCTCCTCGCGGCATGGTTCGCACCAACTGGCCCAGAAGTTGATGAGCACCACCTTGCCCCGGTAAGCCTCTAGGCGATGGATCCGGCCATCCACGCCGGGCAGCTCGAGCGCCGGCGCCGCGGTGCCCGGCGAGGGCCGCAACTCCTGCGCCGAGGCGCCGAGCGCCCAGAAAAGGAGCGGCACTACCAGCCACGTCTTTCGCATCGTTCAGGGTGTGGGCGGCAACGAGATGTCGGCTACGATAACAAAATGAAGGGCGAATTCGGGCAGAAATGACCGTCGCGCAACTGCTGCCGTTGCTTCCGCCGGGCGATTTGTGGGTCTTCGGCTACGGCTCGTTGATGTGGTCGCCGGGCTTTCGTTACCGGGCGAAGGCGCCCGGCTTCGTATTCGGTTACCACCGCTCGCTTTGCATCTACTCGCACCGCCATCGCGGCACACCCGACCGGCCGGGGCTGGTAATGGGACTGCGCCGCGGTGGGTCATGCTGGGGAATGGCATTCCGTGTAGCGGCCGCCAGCGCGCCGGCGGTGCTGGCCAGGCTATGGCAGCGCGAAATGCGAAACCGCGTCTACCAGCCGCGGCTGGTTCAAGTCCGTCTTAACGCACGGCGCGCGGTGCGCGCGCTAGCGTTCGTCGCCGATCCGCGCCACCGGCAGTTCGCCCGCGACCTGGACCTCGCGCATACGGCACGCCTGGTCGCCCAGGGATCGGGGCAGCGCGGGCACAATCTCGAATACCTGCATCGAACCATCGCCCACATGCACGC
>JBAUTW010000508.1:0-3767 GCA_049582365.1 Burkholderiales bacterium
CGCTCGGCCGGCGCGGCCGCGGACAGGTCGGGCCGCGCATCGTGCACGGTCCACTGGTGCTCGATACGGCGGCGCGGCGCGCGTGGCTCAACGGCGAGCCGCTCGAGATGGCCGCGCGGGAGTGGTCGGTGCTGCAGGTGCTGCTCGAGCGCGTCGAGCGCACGGTCTCGAAGGAAGCCATCATCGAGGCGGTCGCAGGCCTGAGCGACGATCTGTCGCTGAACGCGATCGAGGTGTACGTTTCGCGCCTCCGCGCCAAGCTCGAGCCGGCGGGCATCCGCATCCGCACGGTGCGCGGCTTTGGCTATATGCTGCTGGAGCACCACCAGCGTAGCGCGGGTTGACGCGCGAGAGCGTGGCAGAATAGCGGCCCTCCAGCCGCTTTGTCCCCGCTCTGCCATGCGCATCATGATTGTGGAAGACGACGCCGCACTCGCGCGCGGCGTGGCGCGCATCCTGGAGTCCGAGGGCTACGCGGTCGACGTCGTCGCGCGCGGCGAGCAGGCGATTCTCGCCGCCGAGCAGGAGCGCTTCGACCTGGTGATCCTCGACGTCGGCCTGCCGGGAATGGACGGCTTCGAAGTGCTGCGCCGGCTGCGCGCGCAGGCACAACGGGTTCCGGTCTTGTTGCTGACCGCGCGCGACGCGGTCGACGACCGGGTGCACGGCCTTGACCTCGGCGCGGACGACTACGTCGCGAAGCCCTTCGCCGTGTCCGAGCTCGCGGCGCGGGTGCGGGCCCTCATTCGCCGCAGCCAGGCCCAGGCCGGGCCCAAGGTGGTGCATGGTCCGCTGCTGCTCGACACGGTGGCGCGGCGCGCGTTCCTCAACGGCGAGCCGCTCGAGCTGGCGGGGCGCGAATGGGCGGTGCTCGAAGTGTTGCTCGCCAAGGTGGAGCGCGTGGTGTCGAAGGAAGTCATCATCCAGGCGGTGGCGAACTGGGGAGAAGAGCTGTCACTGAACGCGATCGAAGTGTACGTTTCGCGCCTGCGCGCCAAGCTCGAGCCGGCGGGCATTCGCATCCGCACGGTGCGCGGTTTCGGCTACATGCTCGAGGAACACAAGGCTGGCTGAGATGACGGCGCAGAGCTTGCGGGGCCAGCTCCTGCGGCAGCTGCTGCCGCCGGTTGCCGCACTGCTCGCGCTCGCGACGGTTATCGCGTACTTCCCGACCATCGAGCCGGCCACCGCGGCGTACGATCAGGCGCTGATCGACGTCGGGCTGGCGCTGGGCGACCGGATCGAGGTCGAGGGCGGCAAATATGCGCTCGACTTGCCGCGCGCCGCAGAGCGCATGCTGCGCACTGACCGCTACGATGCGATCTATTTCCACGTCGCCGCGCCCGACGGCAGCGATATCGCCGGCGACGAGGGCCTGCCGCCGCCGCCGCCCGACGAGACGCCGCAGGATCACATCATCGCCTACGATGGCAGGTACGCCGGCAAGGACTTGCGCGTCGTGGCGGTGCTGGTCCCCTGCGATGGCAAGCGCTGCATGGTGCAGGTCGCCGAGACCACAAACAAACGCGAGCGGCTGCTGCGCTATATCGTGGTTTCGAGCCTGGTGCCGACGCTGCTGATCGCGCTCGCGACGCTGCTGATCGTGTGGTTCGGGGTCAAGCGCGGACTCGAACCGCTCGACCTTCTGTCCGAGGAGATCAAGCAGCGTTCGCCGCGCGACCTGCGTCCGGTCGAAGCGGCGAGCGCGCCGGAGGAGGCGAAACCGCTGGTCAGTGCGCTGAACGCGCTGCTCGAGGAGGTCGCGGAAGCGAACCAGAACCAGCAGCGCTTCCTCGCCAACGCCGCGCACCAGCTGCGCACGCCGCTCGCCGGCCTGCAGGCGCACACCGAGCTGGCACTTGCGCAGCCGGTTCCGGAGGCCTGCCGCGCCGAGCTGGAGCAGGTCCACCTTGCGACGGTGCGCACCGCGCGGCTTGCCAACCAGCTGCTCGCGCTGGCTCGCGCCGAGCCCGGCGGGGGTTTTGCCGCAGGCCTCGGACCGGTCGACCTGAGGCAAATGGTGCAGGGCGCTGCCGACGAATGGGTGCACCGCGCGATGGCGCGCGACCTCGACCTCGGTTTCGACCTGAGCGAGGCGCGCGTTCTGGGCGATGCCTTCCTGCTGCGCGAGGCGCTCGCGAACCTGGTTCACAACAGCCTCGAGCACACGCCCGCCGGCGGGCACGTCACGGTGCGCACCGCACTGCGCAGCGAAGACGGCCGCCCCTTGCTCGAGGTCGAGGACGAGGGCCCCGGGATCCCGCCCGCCGAGCGCGAAAGGGTGCTGGAGCGCTTCTACCGGGTTCCCGGCACTACCGGCACCGGCAGCGGACTCGGGCTGGCGATCGTGCGCGAGATCGCCGGCTTGCATGGCGCCGAGATCGAGATCGGCGCGCCGCGGGCTGGCGGCCGCGGTTGCCGCGTGGCCTTGATTTTTCCGCCGGCGCCGCAACGATAAAGGCATAAAATGCCCCAATAGCCCCACCGCCGGAGAGAGACATGGACAGCGTCGACATCGAAGTACTGCGCAGCGCCGAGAACTGGCGCAAGGCCGGCCGCCGCGCGACGCTCGGGACGATCGTCAAGACCTGGGGATCGGCGCCGCGGCCGGTCGGGGCCTTGGTAGCGATCCGCGACGACGGCCAGATCTCCGGCTCGGTGTCCGGCGGCTGCGTCGAGGACGACTTGGTCGAGAAGGTACGCGCCAAGGCGGTGGCGGCCGATCGCCCGCAGCTGATGACCTACGGCGTCACCAACGAGGACGCGACGCGCTGGGGGCTGCCCTGCGGCGGCACGCTTCAGCTGGTGCTCGAGCCGGTAGGCGAGGCGAGCGGGATCGGCGAGCTGCTGCAGACGATCTCCAAGCAGCAGCTGGTGCGCCGGCGCCTGGAGATGGACAGCGGCCGCGTGACGCTCGAACCGGGTCAGTGGCAGGACGCGCTCGAGTTCGACGGCAAGGTGCTGACCACGGTGCACGGTCCGCGCTGGCGCCTGGTGCTGATCGGCGCGGGACAGCTCACGCGCTACCTGTCCGAAATGGCCCGCATGCTCGATTATCACGTTGTGGTGATCGACCCGCGCGAGGAATACGCCGGTGCGTGGGATTTTCCCGGCGTGACGCTCGAGCGCGGCATGCCCGATGACGTGATCGCCGCCCTGAACCTCGACGGCCACAGCGCGGTGGTTGCGCTGACTCACGATCCGAAGCTGGACGACATGGCGCTGCTCGAGGCGCTGAAGTCGGCCGCGTTCTACGTCGGCGCGATCGGCTCGAAGAAGAACAACGATGCACGCCGCAAGCGCCTGCACGAGTTCGACCTGTCTGAGGGGGAAATCGCCCGCCTGCGCGGGCCCGTGGGCCTGTACATCGGTTCCAAGACCCCGCCCGAGATCGCGGTGGCGATTCTGGCTGAGATGACCGCCGCGCGCCACGGCGTCGCCGCCCCCGACTGGGAGGCGAAGGAACAGAGCCGCTTCGCGCCTTCGGCCTGCGAAGTCGCGCCCCAGAAAGCCTGACCCTGGACCTCGTTGGCCTGCTGCTCGCCGCAGGTTCCGGCTCGCGCTTCGGCTCGGATAAGCTGCGCCACCGTCTGCCGCACGGCGTGCCGATTGCAGTCCAGTCCGCGCGCCACCTCAAGTCCAGGCTCGAGCGCGTGATCGCGGTCGTTCGCCCCGGAGCGGACGACACGGCGCGCGCCCTCGCGGCCGAAGGCTGCGAGGTCGTGCCCTGCCTCGAGGCCGAGCGCGGCATGGGCGCGAGCCTTGCC
>JBAUTW010000509.1:0-3094 GCA_049582365.1 Burkholderiales bacterium
GCCCATGTAGCGGGGCAGCAGCAGCGAGATGACCGGGAAGGCGACCAGCAGCGAGAGGCGGAAGAAGTCCGCCACGATGAACGGCAGCACGCCGCGGAATACGGTGCCGGTAGGCACATCGGGCAGAAGGGTCCTCAGCACGAACACGTTCATCCCCACCGGCGGCGTGATCAGGCTGATCTCGGTCACCACCACCACGATCACCCCGAACCACACCAGGTCGTAGCCGAGGTGCTGCACCAGAGGGTAGAACACCGGCACGGTGAGCAGGATCATCGAGATGCTCTCCAGCACGCAGCCGAGCACGACGTAGATCAGGCAGATCGCGGCGATCACCGTGATCGGACTGAGCTCGAAGCGGTTGACGAAGTCGCGCAGGTCGCCCGGCATGCTGGTGTAGTTGATGTAGTTGGCGAAGATCATCGCGCCGATCAGGATCACGAACAGCATCGAGGTGGTGCGCGCAGACTCCGCCAGCACGCCGTAGAGCGTCCTCCAGCCGAGGCGCCGGCGCGCGAGCGCGAAGGCGAAGGCGCCGGCGGCGCCGACGCCGGCGGCCTCGGTCGGGGTGAAGACCCCGCCGTAGATGCCGCCCATCACCAGCGTGAACAGGGCGATCACGCTGACCACCCCCTCGTACACGAAGGCGAGCCCCATGGTGGCCAGCGCGCCGAGCACCATGGCGTCGTTCGCCTGCAGCACGCTCGTCCTGGCGAGCGCGAACAGCAGTGCGGCCAGGACCAGAAACGGGCCGACGCCGCGCAGCGTGGCCATGCGCGCTTTCCAGGGTACGCGTTCGCCCGGCGGGCCCGCTTGGGGGTCGCGCCAGGTGGTCCATTGCACCGCGCCGATGTAGAAGGCGATGCCGGTCAGGCCCGGGAGCACGCCGGCCGCGAACAGCTTGCCGATGCTGGTGTTGGTGATGATGCCGTAGATCACCATCACGGTGGAGGGCGGAATCAGGATGCCGAGCGTGCCGCCCGCGGCGATCGACCCGGCGCCGAGCGCGTCGCTGTAGCCGAACTTGCGCATCGAGGGCATGGCCACCTGCGACATCGTGGCAGCCGTCGCGAGGCTCGAGCCGCAGATCGCGCCGAAGCCGCCGCAGGCGCCGATCGTCGCCATCGCCAGGCCGCCGCGCCGGTGGCCGATGAACGCATGGCAGGCGGCGTAGAGCTCCTCGGCCATGCCGGCGCGCGTGACGAAGGTGCCCATCAGGATGAACAGCGGCACCACCGAGAACAGGTAGTTGAAGCCGGTCTCGTAGGTCACTTCGGTCGCCATCGCCAGCGCCGGCGACCAGCCCTTCATCAGCGCGGTGCCGGCGATGCCGACCACGCCCATGGCGAAGGCGATCGGCACGCGCATGAAGGTCAGCGCGAGCATCGCGGCGAACGCGATCAGGGCATCGATCATCCGGCTTGCCGCGCCCTCAGGCCGCCTCGTCCCCGCGCGCGCGGCCCGGCCGCCCGGGCGCGAACAGATTTACCAGGTGCACGATGCCGCCGATCACGAGGAACGCCACGATCGAGTACACGAACGGCGCGTAGTGAATCTGCAGCACGGTCGTGGTGTCGCCGTAGGCGGCGACCTTGTGCGCCTTGCGCCACATCAGGTAGGCGAGGCCGAGCAGCAGCAGGCCCGAGGCCAGCTCGACGGCCAGCCGGAGCGCGCGCCGCGCGCGCGGCCGCATCAGGTGGTCGACCAGGTCAACGGTGACGTGCTCCTCGCGGCGCGACACCAGGGGCAGTCCGGCGAAAATCAGCATCGCCATCAGGATCTCGGTGATCTCGAAGCTGCCCGGCACCGGATAGTTGAAGAGGTAGCGGCCCATGACGTCGGCGAACGTGAGCAGCATCATGACGAACAGCAGCGCGCCGACCACGAAGCCGAGCGCGGCCTCGAAGCGGCGGGCGAAGAGAGCGAACCAGGCGGAACGCGGCGGTTGCCCGCCGCGCGGTGCAGGCTTCACCTCTTCATCGTCTTTTCGAGCTGCTTGACGTCGGCGTGGAACTCGGCGAGCGCCTTCGCGCCGTCGACGCCCTTGGCATTCGCCTGCTTGATCCACTCCTGGATGATCGGCTGCGCCTTGTCGTGCATCGCTTTCTCGAACGCCGGGCTGGCGTACGTGATCTTCACGTCGGCCTGCTTGATGGCGGCGAGCCCCTGCGCGTCCGCGTCGTCCCACATCTTGCCGGCCGCGCGGGCGACGTAGTCCTTGGAAATCTTCTCCAGCGCGGCCCTGTCCTGCTGCGGCAGCTTGTTCCACTTGTCCTCGTTCATGAAGAAGCCGAACGTGGAGTAATAGAAGCCGTGCGGGAAGATCGTCGCGTAGTGGATCAGTTTCTCGAGGTGGAAGGACTTCGGCGACTCGAGCGGGAAGAACACGCCGTCGGCTACGCCTTCCTTGAGCAGCTCGTAGGACTGCGGCGCCGGCTTGAAGATGAGGGAGGCGCCGAACGCCTTGCCCATGTCGTCGGCGACGCCGCCGCCGGTGCGGATCTTCAGGCCCTTCAGGTCCTCGACGGAGTTGATCGCGCGCCTGCTGTTGAAGATCTGGCCGGGGCCGTGGCTGAACACGCCGAGCAGGTGCACGCCCTTGTACTCGCCTGCCTGCTGGAAGTACTTCCAGTGGATTTTCGAGTAGGCGAGCGAATTGATGGTCGCCGTCGGGCCGCCGCCCGGCAGCTCGCCCATGCGCGTCAGGATGAAGCGCGCCGGGGTGTAGCTCGCCGTGACGTAGGACAGGTCCACCAGGTCGTCGTGCACCGCGTCGAAGGTGCCCGGCGGCGCGACCGGCGCCTTGGGCAGCATCTGGAACTTGACGCGGCCGCCGGTGACCTTCTCGGCGTCCTTCGCCCAGCCGACCAGGAACACGCTGGTGAGCGGATGGCTCGGCGGCACCCAGGACGACATGGTGAGCGTGGTCTGCGCCGCGGCCGGTTGCGCGAGCGCGCCGGCGGCGGCGAGCGCGAGCGCGATCCTGATGGTACGTGTCATTGTGATTCCCTCCTCCCAGATGGAGCGCGCATTCTATCGGAAAGGGCCACGGCAGGAATCCGCCGCGGCGCCGATCGCCTGCAGCACCCTGGCG
>JBAUTW010000510.1:0-5402 GCA_049582365.1 Burkholderiales bacterium
AAATCCGCCGACTTTGGCTAGGAAATCGCGGTCGATCGCCCTGCCCTGCGCAAGCAGTGAATCAACCATGGCTCCGCCCGGCGGCGCGCCGGACACCAGCGCGTCCGCGGCGCAGCGGATGACGAGCGCGTCCTTGCGCACTTCCTTCGCCACGTTGCGCGCAAGCAGCGGCTCGAGGTGCGGCAGCGCAAGCCGCAGTGGCAGGGCGGTGCGCAGCGCCTGCGTGGTGCGCCGGCTGTACGCCTCGAGGATCCTGCGGTCCAGCTCGGCCAGCACGCGCACCCGATCCATCGGCGCGCGGCCGGCCGCTCAGCTCGGCAGCGGCTTTACCGCGCGATGGAAGCCGAGCATGCCGTAGAGCACCGTCTTGGCGCTGACGTCGACGTAGCCCAGCTCGCGCAGCACGACCGAGAGCTCCTCGGCCGAGTAGAACATCTCGAGCGCGTGGATGAAGTATTTCTTGCAGTTGAGCGCCGCGGGACCGCTCCTGAACAGCACGCCTGTGAACGCCAGGCACATGCGCAGGTAGGCGTAGTAGCTCTTCTCGACGAAGCGGCTGCGCGGGCGCAGCATGTCGCAGTGGTGGAAATGCCCGCCGGGCTTGAGCACGCGCAGGATTTCCTGGAACACGCGCCGCACCCGCAGGTGGCGCGAGGCGAACTGCAGCGTCACGACGTCGAAGTGATTGTCCGGGAACGGCAGCTCGTGCACGTCGCCGATGGTGCTGCCGATGCTGAAACCGCGCGCGTTGGCGCGCTGCTGCCCGACCGCCTGCATCTCGGCGCTGCGGTCTATGGCGTCCACCTGCAGCGTCGGCTCACGCTCGAGCAGCGCGATGCCGATCGCGTTCGTTCCGGCGCAGACGTCGAGCACCCGTTCGCCGGGCTTGACGTCGACGGTGGACATGAAGCTGCGCAGGAACCAGCCCCACAGGCCCAGGCTGGCGATATAGTTCGCCCGGTCGTAGTAGGGCGCGACGTCGGCGAACACCTCGTTGAGGTCGTTGGTCCAGACATTTCTGAAGCGCTGTTCGCGCAACTCCTCGCGCAGCGCAAGTGGCGGCGGCGGTGTCATTGGCTTTGTCCCCCCCTTCTGTCTTCGATCGAGGCAGTGGGCGCTAGATTAGCAGCAAGTAGGCCGCCGCGGCCACGCTTGCGGCCACGGCGATCGCATAGACGATCGTGGCGACCAGCGTGTCCGCGCGCAGCCCGAGGTCGTAGCAGGTGATGCGCAGCCGATGCGCCGCGCTCCAGAGCGACAGGAACACCAGCCCCACGACCGCGACCTTGACCGGCCAGTGCGCGGCGAAGGCATGCATGCGGTCATAGGCCAGCAGGTCCGGCACGTGTCCGAACGCGGCGAGCAGGCTGAGCAGGATGAGCACCGGAGTGAGGAACGCGGTGAGGGTGCCCCCGGCGGCGAACGGACCCCACACGATCGGCTTGTTCGATTTGGCCATGCTAGAAGGCTCCCGCGAGCAGAAGAACCGCCAGCGACAATACGCCCCAGACGGCGAAGTGCGCGCCCGAGATGATCCGATCGGCGACGAATTCCTCGCCCAACTGCAGCGGCAGCGCTTTCGGCGTGAGCTTGAACCAGGTCACGGCGTGGTAGACGGTAAACGCCAGCGCGAGCAGCTGCAGCACGACGCTCGCCGGGCTGCGCAGCGCTTGCAGAAATGCGTCCCAGGCTGCAGGGCCCTGCGCCAGCCGCGCCAGCCCCCACACCATCATCAGCGTCCAGCCGCCGATGAACAGACAGGACAATTCCCGCAGCAGATAGCGCAGGTAGCGCGGGTGACGCGTCAGCCACTCCCGGCCAGCCTCGCGCAGGTAGGGTTTGCGGCTCATTTCGTCAGCCATGGCATCGTGTGCTCGAGGTACCAGTCGACGGTACTCCTGATCTTCACCTGCTGCAGCGCCGCGGCGGGATCGACGTGCTCCGGACAGACCTCGGAGCATGCCCCGACGAAGGCGCACTCCCACACGCCCTCGGTGGCGGCGATCTCCTGCTGGCGCTCGTCGCGTCCACCGTCTCGCGAGTCCTGGTTGTAGCGGTGGGCGAGCGAGATCGCGGCCGGGCCGATGAACTTCGGGATCAGGCCGTACTCCGGGCAGGCGGCGTAGCACAGCATGCAGTTGATGCAGAGCGTGAACTGCTTGTAGCGCTTTAGCTGCGCCGGCGTCTGCCGGTATTCGCCGTCCTCCAGCGCCTTGGGTTCCTTCGGGATCAGGTAGGGCTTGACCCGCTTCAATTTGGCGACGAAGTCGTCGATCACCGTCACCAGGTCGCGCTCGATCGGAAAATGAGCCAGCGGCTCGACCCGAATCACGCCCTGGTAGTCGCGCAGGAACGACTTGCACGCGAGCTTGGGCTCGCGGTTGATCATCATGCCGCAGCTGCCGCATACCGCCATGTGGCAGGACCAGCGGTAGCTGAGCGTGGGATCGATGTTCTCCTTGACGTGGTTGAGCGCGTCGAGCACCACCCATTCCTCGCGGCACGGTACCGAGTAGCGCTGGAAATGCGGCTCCTGGTCGGTTTCCGGGTCGTAGCGCAGCACCTCCAGCTCGACCATGCGCTCGCTCATTCGTGGCCTCCGGAGTAGTCGCGCACGCCCGGCTGCGACCTGGTGATCACCACGTCGAGATAGTCCACCCGCGGCGCCGCTTCGCCCCGGTAATGCGCCAGCGAGTGCCTGAGGTAGCGCGTGTCGTCGCGCTCGACGTAGTCCAGCCGCTGGTGCGCGCCGCGCGACTCCTTGCGCTCGAGCGCGCTCAGCGCAACCGCCTCGGCGCAGTCCAGCATCGAGCCCAGCTCGAGCGCCTGCAGCAGGTCGGTGTTGTAGACGTTGGACTTGTCGTGCAGCTGGATCTGCGCGTAGCGGCGGCGCAGCTCGGCCAGCTTGGCGCAGGCTTCGGCCAGGCCTTCGCCGCTGCGGTAGATGCCGGCGTTCTGCTCCAGCGTATGCATCATCTCGCGCCGCAGTACGGCCAGGGTCTCCTTGCCGCCGCTGCGCTGGAACAGCTCGCGCACCTTCGCCTGCGCGCTCTGCGCGAGCGCCTCGAGCGCCGCGTCTTCGCGCTGCGGCGCGCTGGAAGCGAGGTACTCGGCCGCGCTCAACGCCGCACGCCGGCCGAACACCAGCAGCTCGGTGAGGGAGTTGGAGCCCAGGCGGTTGGCGCCGTTGATGCTGACGCAGGCGCACTCGCCGGCCGCGAACAGCCCGGCAAGCGGCGTCGCGGCGCGGATGTCGGTGTGGATACCGCCCATCATGTAGTGCACCACCGGGCGCACCGGTACCGGGTCGGTGACCGGGTCGACCCCCATGTAGCTGATCGACATGTCGCGCACCAGAGGCAGCCGCTCGTTGATCTTCTTCTCGCCGAGGTGCCGCATGTCGAGCAGCATCGCGTCGCCCCACTGCGTGCCGACCATGTTGCCCTTCTGCTGCTCGTGCCAGAAGGCCTGGCTGACGCGGTCGCGCGGCCCCAGCTCCATGGTCTTCAGCACCGGCTTGCCGAGCGGCGTCTCGGGGCCCATGCCGTAGTCCTGCAGGAAGCGCCGGCCATTCTTGTTGAGCAGCACCCCGCCCTCGCCGCGGCAGGCCTCGGTCAGCAGCGTGCCGGTGCTCGGCAGGCCGGTGGGGTGGTACTGCACGAACTCCATGTCCTTGAGCGGCACGCCCGCGCGGTAGGCGAGCGCCATGCCGTCGCCGGTCTTGATCGCGCCGTTGGTGGTGAACGGGAACATGCGCCCCGCGCCGCCGCCGGCGATGATCACCGCGCGCGCGCGTATCTGCCGCATCTGGCCGCTGCGCATCTCGATCGCGGTCAGGCCCTGGCAGCGGCCGTCGTCGACCAGCAGCTCGGTCGCGTAGTACTCGTCCAGGCGCTCGATCGAAGCGTACTTGAGCGAGGTCTGGAACAGCGTGTGCAGGATGTGGAAGCCGGATTTGTCCGCCGCGAACCAGGTGCGCTGCTTTTTCATGCCGCCGAAGGGCCGCACCGCCACCGAGCCGTCCGCCTCGCGGCTCCACGGGCAGCCCCAGTGCTCGAGCTGGATCAGCTCCCTGGGCGCCTGCTGCACCAGGTAGTCGACCGCGTCCTGGTCGCACAGCCAGTCGCCGCCGCCCACGGTGTCGTTGAAATGATGCTCCAGGCTGTCGTCGGCCTTGATCACACCGGCGGCGCCGCCCTCGGCCGCGCAGGTGTGGCTGCGCATCGGGTAGACCTTGGAAATCAGCGTCACGCGCAGCTTCGGATCGGCTTCGGCGAGGGCGATCGCGGCGCGCAGTCCCGCGCCTCCCGCACCGATGATCGCTACGTCCGTCCGAACCGTCTCCATCCCTGCTTTTTCCCCGCCTGTTCCCGGCTTCCGGCCTGCCGCCACTATGCGCCCGCCGCGCTCGGCGGGTTTGATCTCAATCAATCCGCCTATCGCACCACGCGGTCGATCGCAATCTGCAGCCCGCTCGTGCCGGGCGCCACCGGGGCGCTCGCGCCTTCGAGATCGCCGGGCTGCGGCAACGCGTTGCCCGACTTCGAAATGCGCGCGCCCACCACCACCTCGGCCTGGCTCGAGAGCGTGTTGCCCGCCGCCATCGCCTGGCTGTCGTCGAGGCGGAACGCGTAAGGCAGCTGCGAAGCCGCCAGGCGCAGGATCGCCACCGGCATGCGAGCGCCCTTGGCGGGGCGCGCGAACACGAACAGGGTGTCGCCCGCTTCGACCTGCGAGGCGAGCGCCGGCGCCAACGTCACCGTGCCGGTAACGGCCTTGGAGTGCGCGGCGACTTCGGTCTTGGTCTCCGGCGCGGCCGGCAGGTTGCCGGCCTTGCGCGCCTCTTCGATGCTGCTCTCGACCGCGCGCCTGAAATCCGACCCGGGCGGTATCTCGGCCAGGCCGCGCTCCCAGTAGCGCACCGCTTCGGCGTAGTTGCGCTGGGCGAACTCGGCGCTGCCGGCGAGCGCGAGCAGCTTGACGTTCTTCGGGTCGACCTTGAGCCCGCGCTGGACGATCTGCATCGGCTCGCCGACGAGATTGCCGCCGCGCGCCATGGCCAGCGTGTCGGCGTAGTCCGCGAGCAGGTTTGCGTCGTCGCCGACCAGCGCGGCTGCGCGCGCATAGGCGTCCGCCGACTCCTGGTAGCGCCCGAGCACGGCGTACGAGCGCCCGAGCATGGTCCAGCCGGTGGCGTCGTCCGGATTCTGCTTCAGGCGCGCGGCAAGCTTGTCGACCATCTCGGCGATCTGCTTCGGCGTGACCGGATGCCCCTCCTGGCGAACCATCGGGTCGAGCGCCTTGATGTCGCCGAACTGGAGGTAGCCCAGCACCGCGACCAGCGGCAGCACGAGCGCGACTGCAAGCGCCGCCCGGCGTCCCGCGCGGTTGCCCGCCGGCGC
>JBAUTW010000511.1:0-3759 GCA_049582365.1 Burkholderiales bacterium
CGGCGGTATCGCGCGCGACGCCACGCGCGAGACGCTGCCCAGCCACCTCTATACCGTACCCGCGGGGCTCGACGAGGGCAGAGATCCCGGCGACCCGGTCCTGCGCGCCGCGCTCACGCTGCGGCGGCTGCACCGCGACGGCCACCTCAGGGTGCTCTACTTGCGCTTCGACAAGCCCGCGTAGAATAGCGCGGACCCCTTATCCCCGGCGGTATCCGATGGCATCCGCGGCCTCAAGGCGCATCGCGTTCGTCTGCATGACCCCGGCGTCCGACGCGAACGAGCACGCGGTCGAGATGCCCAGCTACGGGGTGCGCCGCGTCCTCGCGGCGGTGGCGGCCGACCCGGAACAGCAGGGAACGAAGTTCGCGCTGATCGACGTACGCCGTCCCGACGTCGAGGCCTACGTGCAGGGGATCCTCTCGTTCGAGCCCGACCTGATCGGCATGTCGATCTACGTCTGGTCGATGCCCTGCCTGGTGGAGGTGGCGCGCAGGATCAAGCGCCTGCGTCCCGGCTGCACGATCGTGTTCGGCGGTCCCTCCGCGCGCACCGCCGCGTTCGAGCTGCCGCAGTTCGCCAACGCGCACAGCTTTGCCGACGCGGTGGTGGCGACCGAGGGCGAGAGCGTGTTCCGCGACATCGCGCGCCTGCCGCAGCTCTCGCGCGCGGCGCTGGAGGCGGTCGCCGGGCTCGACCTGCCGGTGGCCGGCGGCTGGCGCAAGACCGCGCCGCGTCCGGCGATCGCGCGCCTGGACGACATTCCGTCGCCGTACCAGCTCGGCATCATGGGCAAGGGCGACGTGGCCTACCTGGAGACGTTCCGCGGCTGCCCGTTCTCCTGCGCGTTCTGCGAATGGGGCGCGAGCGACGCCGCCAAGACGGTGTTCTCCACCGCGTACATCGAGCGCGAGCTGCAGGCGTTCGTGAATCACGGCGTGCCCGCGATCTTCCTGGTCGACGCCGGGCTCAACCTGAACAACCACGCGTTCCGCAACCTCAAGGAGGCTGCCGACCGCACCGGGCTGCTGCGGCAGATGGAGTTCTGGAGCGAGATCTACCCCTCGCACGTGCGCGAGGAGCATCTCGAGTTCCTGTCTAGCGTGAAGGCCTCCTACCTCGGCATCGGCCTGCAGTCGATCGATCCGCAGGTGCTCAAGGGGCTCGACCGCCCGTTCGACGTGCGGCGCTTCGAGAACGTGGTGCGCCAGGTCTGCGGCCTGGCGCGCGCCGAGCTGCAGATCATCTACGGGCTGCCGGGCGACAGCCCCGAGGGTTTCCGCCGCACGCTCGCGTACGCGCGCTCTCTGCCGGCGAGCGTGCGCGCCTATCACTGCCTGGTGCTGCCGGACGCGCTGATGACGCGCTCCAAGCCCGAGTGGGACGTCTGCTACGACCCGGTTTCGCTGCGCATGACTTCCTGCAAGGGCTGGAGCGCCGAGCAGCTGCAGGAGACGAATGCCTGGATCACCAACGAGGCGCGCGCCGCAGGCGGCAAGGCCGGGGACTTCTGGTGGCATTTCCCGGCTTCTTCGAGGGGCTGAGCGGGCGTGGCTAGCGTCGCGACAGCGCCGCGCGGCGGCCGCAGGGTGGCGCTGCTTGCGCGCTACCCGGAGCGCGACCCGGCCATGCCGCAGTTCATCTCCAACCACGGCCTGCGCATGGTCGAGGCCACACTGCGCGCCGCGAGCCTGCCGGGGCTCGAGCTCAGGGTGTGGGATCTGGTCGGAGGCTCCATCGATGAGGTCGCGGGCGAGGTGCTCGCCTACGACCCCGACGTGGTGGGTTTCTCGACCTACCTGTGGTCGTTCCCGTTCTTCGTCGAGGTCGCCGAGGCGCTGAAGCGGGACGATCCGCGCCGCGTGGTCGTCTTCGGCGGTCCCTCGGCGCGCCCGAGCATGCTCGCGCAGGCGCCGTTCCGCGGCGCCAGGCGCTGGATCGACGCGCTGGTGATCAACGAGGGCGAGCACAGCTTCCTCGAGATCGTCGCGCTCGCCGACCGCAGCCCCGCGGCGCTGGCGGCGATTGCGGGCCTCGCGCTGCCGGCTGCGGTGCAGGGCTGGGTGGAGACGCCGGCGCGGGCGCTGGGGGACCTGAACGAGCTGCCGTCGCCCTACGGCATGGATCTGGTCCCGCGCGGCGGGCTCGGGGTGCTGCAGACCTACCGCGGCTGTCCGTTCACCTGCTCGTTCTGCGAATGGGGCACGCTCGAGTCGCCCAAGCGCGTGCGCGAGGTCGACCATCTGTGCGCCGAGTTCGCCGGCATGGCGCGCCACGGCGTGGGCGGCGCGCTCGAGGTCGACGCCGGGCTCAACCTGAACCAGAACGCCTTTCGCAACCTGCGCGAGGCGGCCGACAGGACAGGGTTCTTCCGCGAACGCCACCTGATCTGCGAGGTCTATCCGGCCAAGGTGCGGCGGGAGCACATCGATTTCCTCGGCTCCGTCGGCCGCGCGCTGGTGGGCATCGGCCTGCAGTCCTTCGACAACGAGGTGCTGGCGCACGTCGAGCGCTCCTACGACGAGGCGCGCTTCGAGGAGACGCTCGAGCAGCTCACCGGGGTGGCCGACGTCGCGGTCGAGATCATCATGGGACTGCCGGGCGACACGCCGCAGAACTTCCGCGCCAGCTTCGAGCGCGCGCGCCGCCTGCCTTGCGCGCTGCGCGTCTACCACTGTGTGGTGCTGCCTTCGGCGCTCATGGTGCGCGCGCCTGCCGAGTACCGCATGGCCTACGACCCGGTGTCGCTCAAGATGCACTCCTGCCTCGGCTGGCCCGCGGCGGCGCTGCGCGCCGAGGCCGAGCACGTGAGCAGCCGCGCCGCGCTCGAGGGCGGCCAGGTCGGCGAGTTCTTCTGGATCTTCCCGCCGCCGGGCGTCACGCCCCGCCGATGAGCTTCGGCAGCCAGAGCGACAGCGCGGGAAAGGCGACGATCAGCGCCACCCGGAACAGTTCGGCGACGAAGAACGGCATCACGCCCTTGAACGTCTGGCTCATCGGCACGTCCTTCGCCAGGGCGTTGATCACGAACACGTTCATCCCGACCGGCGGCGTGATCAGCCCGAGCTCGACCACGATCAGCGCCAGGATGCCGAACCAGATCTTCAGGTGCTCCTGGCTCATGCCGAAGTCAAGGCCGGAGATCACCGGCCAGAAAAACGGGATCGTGAGCAGGATCATCGACAGGCTGTCCATCAGGCAGCCGAGGAAGATCAGCGCGATGAGCAGCAGGATCAGGATCATGATCGGCGACAGGCCCGAGTGGAGCATCAGGTCGGCCGCCGCCTGCGGCACGCCGCCGCGCGCCATGAAGATATTGAGGATCTGGGCGCCGAGCAGGATCAGGTAAATCATGCCGGTCGTCTTGGCGGTATCGAGCAGCGCCACCTTCATTCCCTGCCAGCGTATCGAGCCGCGCAGGATGCCGAATGCCGCGACCAGGAACACTCCGATGGCGGCCGCCGGCGTCGGGTTGAACAGGCCGAAGTAGATGCCGCCGATCACCATGCCGAAGATCACCACCACCGGGCCGACGCGCAGCGTCGCCTCGATGAACTCCTTGCGCGAGACGCGGTCGCCGGGCGGGCCGGCATCGGGCTTGACGCGGACGTAGATCGCGATCGTGACGAGGAAGAAGACCACCGCGATCAGGCCGGGAACGAACGCGGCGATGAACATCTGCACGATGCTCGCCTCGACCACGATCGCGTACACCACCAGCACGACCGAGGGCGGGATCAGGATGCCGAGCACGCCGCC
>JBAUTW010000512.1:0-1745 GCA_049582365.1 Burkholderiales bacterium
ACTTCCGCGGCGTGCGCGTCGCATGGAGCGCCGACCTGGGCGGCCTGCCGATGGATCCGCGCGTCACCGCGGCGCTGGCGCCGCAGCGCAAGCTGCTCGCCTCGCTCGGCTGCCGGGTCGAAGACGCCGCGCCGGATTTCGCGGGCGCCACCGAGGCCTTCGAGGTGCTGCGCGCGCTCAGCTTCCTGCAGCGCGTCGGCCCGCTGCTCAAGACCCACCGCGCGCTGCTCAAGGACACGGTGATATGGAACATCGAGCAGGGCCTCGCGCTCGGTCCCGAACGCATTGCGCGCGCCCAGGCGCTGCGCACGCAGCTGTTCCAGCGCATGCGCGGCTTCCTCGAGCGCTACGAATTCCTGGTCGCCCCGGTCAACCAGCTTGCGCCGTTTGCGGTCGAGCTCGACTACCCGCGCGAGATTGCCGGCGTGAAGATGGGCAACTACCTGGACTGGATGAAGAGTTGCTACTACATCACCATCACCAGCCACCCCGCAATCTCGGTCCCCGCCGCCTTCACGCCGGACGGCCTGCCCGTCGGGCTGCAGATCATCGGCCGCTACCGCGACGACCTCGGCGTGCTGCAGCTGGCGCACGCCTTCGAGCAGGAGACTCTGGTCGGCCAGCGCCGTCCGCCGCTCGCGGCCTGAGGCGCGCCTACTTCTGCTTCGGGATCCGGCCGAGCAGGTAGAACTCGTCGTTCGGCCGCATGTCGGTGAGATTCGCCATGCGGTTCGAGAGCGCGAAGAAGGCGGCGATCGCGCCGATGTCCCAGATATCTTCGTCCGAGAAGCCGTGCCCGCGCAAGGCCGCAAAGTCGGCCTCCCCGATTGCCTGGGCCTCGAGCGAGGTCTTGAGCGCGAAATCGAGCATCGCTTTCTGGCGCGGTGTGATGTCGGCCTTGCGGTAGTTGATCGCCACCTGGTCGGCGAGCAGCGGATTCTTGGCCCGGATGCGCAGGATCGCGCCGTGCGCGACCACGCAGTACTGGCACTGGTTCGCGCCCGAGGTGGCGACCACGATCATCTCGCGCTCGGCCTTGGTCAAGCCTCCTTCCTTTTCCATCAGCGCATCGTGGTAGGCGAAGAAGGCGCGGAACTCCGCCGGCCGGTGCGCCAGCGCGAGGAACACGTTCGGCACGAAGCCGGACTTCTCCTGCACCTCGAGGATGCGGGCGCGCACGTCCTCGGGCAGCCGGCCGAGCTCCGGGACGGGGAATCGGCTGATCGGCTTGTCGCTCATGCCTCGTGCAGATAAACCTGAAGATATTCTGGCGCGCCCGGCGGGAGTCGAACCCACGACCTTCGGCTTCGGAGACCGACACTCTATCCAGCTGAGCTACGGGCGCCCGGGGAGGCGCGAAGGATAGTCCTTTTCGCCCCTCCAGTCCACGCGCGGCCGGCGGGTTCCTCGCGCGCGGAGATTCACGCTAAAATCATCCTTTTACACACTCTCCGGCAGGACGCGCGAATGAGCGAGCACGACGAGCATTCCTCCTTCATCAAGACACCGAAACAGCTGATCACCGTGGTGCTGCTTTCGTTCCTGGTGCCGATCCTCGGCATCGTGCTGCTGGTGCAGCTGGTGATCGACCGCCCGACCGCGGACCCCGCGGCCCTGACGCCCGAGGCGGTCGCTGCGCGCATCCACCCGGTAGGCCGCGTCGTATTCGCCGATTCCCCCGAGGCGGCCAAGGAAGGCGCCGCGCCGAGCGCGCCCGCGCCCGCCGCGGTGGCCCAGTCCGGTCC
>JBAUTW010000513.1:0-1668 GCA_049582365.1 Burkholderiales bacterium
GTCCGACATCGCGGCCGCGGTGCTCGAGCTGCTGCCCGAGAGCCTGGCGCGGGTCGTGCTGAGCGAGGCCGAGCCGACCACCGCGGTCGCGGTGCTGACGCAGCTCGAGCCCAAGGCACGCGCGCACATGCTCAAGCTGCTCGACGCGCAAGTCGCGCGCGAGCTGCGCGCGCTGCTCAAGTATCCGGACGATTCGGCCGGACGCATCATGGACCCGCAGGTCAGCCCGGTGCGCGAGGATCACACCGTGGCCGAGGCGCTGACGCGCCTGCGCGCGCTCAAGCGCCGCGGCCTGCGCGAGATGTTCGTGGTCAACGCCGAGGGCGTGCTCATCGGGCGGGTCGAGATCCAGGACCTCGCGGTGAGCGACGACGGGCAGAAGGTGCGCGAGCTGATGCGCGGGCCGGGCGCCACCGTGCGCGACCTCGATCCGCGCGAGGAAGTGGTCGAGGCGATGCAGCGCAGCCCCACCTCCGCCCTCGCAGTGGTGAACCACGCCGGGCGCCCGGTCGGCGTCATCCGCCAGGCGGCGCTGGTCTCGGCGATCGAGGAGGAGGCGAGCGCCGACATGCTCACCATGGTGGGCGCGAGCCGCGACGAGCGCGCGCTCTCGGGGCCGATGACCGGGGTGCGCAAGCGCCTTGCCTGGCTGCAGATCAACCTGCTGACCGCGTTCCTCGCCGCCTCGGTGGTCGGCATGTTCGAGGGCCTGATCGGCAAGTTCACCGCGCTCGCGGTGCTCTTGCCGGTGGTCGCCGGGCAGTCCGGCAACGCCGGCGCGCAGGCGCTCGCGGTCACCATGCGCGGGCTGTTCATGCGCGAGATCACCCTGCGCCACCTGCCGCGCGTGCTGGGCAAGGAAGCCGCCACCGGCCTGATGAACGGCTTCGCGGTGGCCGCGACCACCGCCGCCGGGGTCTACGTCTGGAGCCGCTCGCCCGGCCTCGCGCTGATCCTCGCCATCGCGATGGTGGTGTCGATGATCATCGCCGGCATCGCCGGCGCGCTGGTGCCGATGCTGCTCGAGCGCTTCGGCCAGGACCCGGCCACCGCCTCGTCGATCATCCTCACCACCGTGACCGACTGCACCGGCTTCTTCTCCTTCCTCGGCACCGCGACCCTGCTCTCGGCGCTGCTGACCTGAGCGCGCCCGCCTAGTCCTGCGGCAGGTACTTCGCGCCGAACACCGGCTCTTTGTGCGGGATCGGCGGCAGGGCCCAGGTGCCGGTCGCGGGCGGGCGGATGTTGGCGTCGACGTGCACGTCGACCAGGCAGGGCTTGCCGAGCCTGATCGCGTGCTCGAGGGCGCCGGCGAAGTCCTGCGATTTCTTCACCGTGACGCCCTCGACGCCGGCGGCGCGCGCCCAGGCGGCGAAGTCCGGGTTGTAGGGCTTGCCCTCGGGGCCTTCGTAGAAGCCGGTGCCGATTTCGCGCCCGTCGAACAGGCCGTACTGGATGTCGCGGATCGCGGCCCAGGCGAAGTTGTTCCACACCACCCACACCGCGGGGATGTTGTACTCGACCGCGGTGCACAGCACGTGCGGCACCATGGTGAAACCGCCGTCGCCGCAGATCGAGACGCAGACCTTGTCCGGCGCGGCGAGCTTGGCGCCGAGGATCGAGCTCGGGCCGAAGCCCATGCCCGAGTAGCCCCAGGTGTTGAGCATC
>JBAUTW010000514.1:0-5946 GCA_049582365.1 Burkholderiales bacterium
CTCGAGGACCGCGTGCGCCTGGCGCAGACCGTGCTCGATTTCGCGCGCACGATCCGCGAGCGCAAACTGCAGGAAGCCTAAAGCGCGGCCAAAGCCGCCGCGACGATGGCGTCGCGGTCAACACCAAAGAACTTCCTCAACGCGACGCGCGTATCGCTGCGGCCGAAGCCGTCGGTGCCGAGCGAAACGTAGCGCCTGCCCTGCGGCGCCCAGGCGCGCGGCAGGTCCGCCACCGCGCTCACGTAGTCGCTCGCGGCGACGATCGGACCCTTGGTGCCGTCCAGGCAGCGTGTGATCCAGGGTTTTTCCACCGGGGATCGAATTTCCCTCACTGCCGCCGAAGCCCCGGATGCCGCAAGCCCGTCCCACCTGAGCTCGCTCCAGCTCGTCACGCTCCAGACGTTGGCGGCGACGCCGTGCTCGCGCTCGAGAATCTGCGCGGCCGCGAGCGCCTCGCGCAGGATCGGCCCCGAGCCGAGCAGCTGAAGCCGGGCCCCGGCGCGCTCCTCGAACAGGTACATACCCTTCAGGATGCCCTCCTGCGCGCCCGCGGGCAGCGGCGGGTGGGCGTAGTTCTCGTTCGCCACCGTGAGGTAGTAGAAGACGTCTTCCTGCGCCTCGAGCATGCGCCGCGCGCCGTGCTCGATGATCGTCGCCAGCTCGTAGCCGAAGCAGGGGTCCCAGGCGCGGCAGTTCGGAATGGTCGAGGCCGCGAGGTGGCTGGTGCCATCCTGGTGCTGCAGGCCTTCGCCCGAGAGCGTGGTGCGCCCGGCGGTGCCGCCGAGCAGGAAGCCGCGCGCGCGCGAGTCGGCCGCGGCCCAGATCAGGTCGCCAACGCGCTGGAAGCCGAAGATCGAGTAGTAGATGTAGAACGGCAGCATCGGCGTGCCGTGCGCGCTGTAGGCGGTGGCGGCGGCGAGCCAGGACGACAGCGCGCCCGCCTCGGTGATGCCCTCCTCGAGGATCTGGCCGTCCTTCGCCTCGCGGTAGTACAGCAGCTCTTCGTGGTCTTCGGGCGCGTAGAGCTGGCCGAGCGCGGAATAGATGCCGCTCTGGCGGAACAGCGTCTGCATGCCGAAGGTGCGCGCCTCGTCGGCCACGATCGGCACCACGCGCGGCCCGAGTTGCGGGTCTTTCAGCAGCTGCGCGAGCAACTGCACGAATACCATGGTGGTCGATTGCTCGCGCGTCGTGCCCTCGGCGAAGCGCGGCAGGCCCGGCACGGCGAGCTTCGGCGCCGCGGCCGAGCGCGCCGGCAGGTAGCCGCCCAGGCGCGCGCGCTGCGCGTGCAGATCTTTCATCTCGGGTGCGTCGGCGCCGGGCTTGAACAGGCGCAGCGCGGTGACGTCCTCATCCGACAGCGGCAGCGCGAAGCGGTCGCGGAACGCCTTGAGCGCCTCGTCGTCCAGTTTCTTCTGCTGGTGGGTGCCCATCTTGCCCTGGCCCCAGTGCCCCATGCCGTAGCCTTTCTTGGTCTGCGCCAGCACCACCGTCGGCCGGCCCTTGTGCTGCAGCGCCGCGTGGTACGCGGCGTAGATCTTGACCGGGTCGTGCCCGCCGCGGCGCAGGCGGTCGATATCGTCGTCCGACATGTCGGAGATCAGCGCGCTGAGCTCGGGGTACTTGTTGAAGAAGTGCTCGCGGTTGAAGCGCCCGTCGGTCGCGGCGTAGGTCTGGAACTCGCCGTCGACCGTCTCGTGCAGCCGCTTGAGCAGCACGCCGTCGTCGTCGCGCGCGAACAGCGGGTCCCAGTCCGAGCCCCACAGGAGCTTCACCACGTTCCAGCCGGCGCCCGCGAACAGGCCCTCGAGCTCCTGCACGATCGAGCCGTTGCCGCGCACCGGGCCGTCGAGGCGCTGCAGGTTGCAGTTGACCACGAAGATCAGGTTGTCCAGCCCCTCGCGCGCCGCGAGCGACAGCCCGGCGAGCGACTCGGGCTCGTCCATCTCGCCGTCGCCGACGAAGGCCCAGACCTTGCGCGCGGCGCTGTCCATCAGGCTGCGATCGGCGAGGTAGCGCATGAAGCGCGCCTGGTAGATCGCGGTGATCGGACCGAGACCCATCGAGCCGGTCGGGAACTGCCAGAACGAGGGCATGAGGTAGGGATGGCAGTAGGAGGAAAGCCCCTTGCCGCCGGTTTCGCGCCGGTAGTGCATGAGGTTTTCCTGCGTGAGCCTGCCTTCCAGGAAGGCGCGCGCGTACACGCCCGGCGCCGAGTGCGGCTGGAAGTACACCAGGTCGCCGTCCTGGCCGGCGCGGAAGAAGTGGTTGAAGCCGACCTCGAACAGGTCGGCGGCCGAAGCGTAGCTCGCGATGTGCCCGCCCAGCTCGGGGTGCCCGCGGTTGGCCTGCACCACCATGGCGAGCGCGTTCCAGCGCACGATCGCCGACAGGCGCTGCTCGAGCTCGAGGTTGCCGGGAAACTGCGGCTGCTCGGCGAGTGCGACGCTGTTGCGGTAGGGCGTGTTCAGCACCGGCGGCATCGGCACGCGGCGCGCGCGCGCGTGCTCGAGCAGCTTCCTGAGCAGGAACATGGCGCGCTCGCGCCCTTCGGCCTGCACCAGGGCATCGAACGCCTCGAGCCATTCGCGCGTCTCGGCGGGGTCGGCATCGGGCGGATTGACGCGCCAGAAAGAGGAGGAGGCAATGTCGGAGAGGTCTGTCATGGGGCGCTCGGCGAGCGGGGTCCGGGGAATATCGATCCTAACGCGCCCGGCGGGGAACGTGGTACACTGCGCCCCGCAGACCCAGTCAAGCAGTGAATTTGTGCAGACCCCTCACCGCCGGTTCCCGGCGTCCGTAGTGGCAGACAGTTCCCCTTCTTGATCGTCGTGCCCGGCTGCCTTGGCCCGGTTTCGCCTCGGTAATCAAGTTAAGGAAACAGAATGGCCACCGGTACAGTTAAATGGTTTAGCGACCAGAAAGGCTTCGGCTTCATTACCCCCGATGGGGGCGGCGAAGACGTTTTCGCGCATCACAGCGCGATCCAGATGAGCGGCTACAAGTCGCTCAAGGAAGGCCAGAAGGTCGAGTTCGAGTCGCAGAAAGGCCCCAAAGGCATGCAAGCGGCGAACGTGCGCCCGATCTAAGCCAAGCGCAAGCAACGAGAAAAGCCCGGGTTCTTCCCGGGCTTTTTTTTGGCTACCTTCCCGTCTTCGCCAGGGCGCTCAGCTCGTCGTAGATCGAGCGCCGGTGCCCGAGAGCGACGAGGCGAAGCACGCGCGCCTTGCGATCGAGCTGGTAGATCAACCTGAAGCGCCTGACGCGGTACTTCCACAGCCCGGCCAGATCTCGTTGCAGAGGCTCCCCGCGGAATGGATCGCCGCACAGCAGGCGGATCGCCGATTTCACCGCGCTCTTGACCTCGGGCGGCAGATGCCGGATGACTTCAGCGACGTGCGGCGGGATGTCCGTCCGATAGACGGACATCAGCCATGGCGCTTGCGCACCGGGCGCAACGGTTCGCCGAACACGTCCTCGAAGCTGAGGCCTTTGCGCCCGGCGCCATAGAACGCGCGCGACTGCCCGACCTGGTTCATGAGATCCGGATCACAGAGCACGTCGAGCGTTTCCTTCAGCCGCTCGAACTCGGCATAGCTCACGAGCACCGCGGCGGGCTTTCCGTTTCGCGTCACCACGACTTCTTCTTCGCGCTCCTCGACTCCCGTTACGAGCTCGGGCAGACGTGCCTTGACCTCGGAGATGGGCAGGGTCTTCGCCATGATGACCAGAATTATGGTCTACCGCCGGCACGGCGGCAAGAGGGCGACCGCCAGGTGACAATGCGCGGGCCCGCTGTGCGGATATAATCGGGACGTCATCGGGGAGTAGCCGCCCTCCGCTTCGCGAGAGGGGCCTGCATCAACACACTTGGCTTCGCGGCCATGGTGCAGGCGGCCCAAGGGCCTGGCGAGACCTTTGACCATGCCGTCACCGGAAGGGCCGGGGCGCGGCGTGGTCATCGGTCAACCATCCGGCCCGGGAGACGTCCTTGGAAGCATTTCTCGTCTCGGTCGGCGTCGTCGCGCTGGCCGAATTCGGCGACAAGACCCAGCTGCTCGCGCTGGTGCTCGCGGCGCGCTACCGGCGCCCGCTGCCGATCGTGCTCGGCATTCTGCTCGCCACGCTCGCCAACCACGCGCTCGCCGCGGCGGCGGGCAAATGGATCACGACCGAGGTCGACCCCGGCGTGCTGCGCTGGATTCTCGGTGTTTCGTTCATCGCCATGGCGGCGTGGACCCTGGTGCCTGACAAGCTGGACAAAAAGGAAAACGGCCTCGCGCGCCTGGGCGTGTTCGGCGCCACGCTGGTGTCGTTCTTCCTGGTCGAGATGGGCGACAAGACCCAGCTCGCCACGATCGCGCTCGCCGCGCACTATGGCACGTTCGGCTGGGTGCTCGCCGGAACGACGCTCGGCATGCTGATCGCCAACGGCCCGGTCGTGTTCCTCGGCGAGCGCCTGCTGCGGCGCGTCCCGCTGCGCACGGTGCGCCTGGTCGCGGCGGCGGCCTTCGCCGTCATGGGGGCAGCCGCGCTGCTATGATCGGGCGCAGCGCGACGAACGCCGAGATTGACGCATAGATGAACCGTCCGATCAAGAAGAGCCCCCTGGTGCTGATCGTCGACGACGACGAAAGCATGCGGCTGCTGCTGCAGCGGCACATGGAGCTGGAGGGCTACCGGGTGTCCACGGCCGAAGACGGGCTGCGCGCGGTCGTCGCGGCCGAGGCCGACCTGCCGGACATCGTGCTGCTCGATGCGCAAATGCCGGCCATGGACGGATTCCAGGTGGCCGAGGCCTTCAAGTCCTCCGAGCGCACGCGCACCATCCCGGTCATCATGGTCACGGTGCTCGGCGATCACCGCTCGCGGCTGCGCGCGCTGCAGGCGGGGGTGCAGGAGTTCCTCACCAAGCCGGTGGACAAGAGCGAGCTTTTGCTGCGCGTCAAGAACGTGCTGCTGCTGAAGGAATACAACAATTTCCTGACGGACCGGAACCGGGTGCTCGAGCAGCAGGTGCAGGAGCGCTCGCGCGAGGTGCTGGGCAGCTACCGCGAGACGATCGAAACCCTGTGCCGCGCAGCCGCATACAAGGACGAGCAGAGCGGCGCCCACGTGCGCCGCATCAGCTACTACTGCGAGGACGTCGCGCTCGCGATCGGCATGAACGCGGGCTTCTGCGAAGCGATCCACTACGCCAGCCCGATGCACGACATCGGCAAGATCGCCATTCCCGACGCGGTCCTGTTCAAGCGCGGGCCGCTCAATCAGGAGGAATGGGAAATCATGAAGTCGCACGCAGCGCTGGGCGCCCAGCTGATCGGCACCGGCGATTCGCCGTACCTGCGCATGGGGGCCGAAATTGCGATGCACCACCACGAGCGCTGGGACGGAAGCGGCTACCCCGGGCGCCTGAAGGGCCAGGTAATCCCGATCTCGGCCCGCATCATGAACATCTGCGACCAGTACGACGCCCTGCGCTCGGCGCGCCCGCACAAGCAGGCGCTGCCGCACGAAAGCGCGTACGAGATCATCACTGTCGGCGACAGCCGGACCTTGCCCTCGCACTTCGACCCGGACGTGCTCGAAGCCTTCAAGCGCTGCGCGAGGCGCTTTCGCGAGATCTTCGAGTCGATTTCCGACTGAGCCAGCGAATCCGGACTCAGGACGAGATATGTGCGGCAGCGCACCGACACGTGCGCGCTTCGCGGCATACTTCAACGACGAAAAGCGGGAGAGCTTCTCCCGCGATTCGTTTATCGACGTACAACGGAGGCTTGATGAACATACCCAAATTTCCCACCCAAACGCGACCATTTCTGTGGGGTGCGGCAGCAGGCGCGATAGCGCTCGCCATCGTCGGATTCGCTTGGGGCGGCTGGGTGACCGGGGCCAAGGCTGAAACGCTTGCCAGCGGCCGCGCGGACGCGGCGGTGGTATCGGCGC
>JBAUTW010000515.1:0-7186 GCA_049582365.1 Burkholderiales bacterium
CGCGCCAGGCGCGCGGTGTCGGCCAGCACCATGCCGGCGACGGTGCGGCCGGCGGCGTCGAGCGCCTCGTAGCGGAACGCGGGCATGGCGGACGCTAGTCTGCGGTCACGCGCAGCACTTCCTCGAGGCTGACCACGCCCTGGGCGACCCAGCGCATGCCGTCCTCGCGCATCGGGCGCATGCCGTGGGACAGCGCGTACTCGTGCAGCGCCTGCTCGGGGGCGCGGGCGTGGATCAGCTGCCGCAACGGATCGTCGACCATCATCAGCTCGTAGATTCCGGTGCGCCCGTGATAGCCGGATTGCTTGCAGGCGTCGCAGCCTTGCGCCGCGTACAGCTTGCCGTCGGCCGGCACGCGGCCCAGGATGCGCAGCTGTTCCGCGTCGGGAACGAACGGCTTGCGGCATTCCAGGCACAGCTTGCGCACCAGGCGCTGCGCGCCGACGCCGATCAGGCTGGAAGCGAGCAGGAACGGCTCGACGCCCATGTCGACCAGCCGGGTGACGGCGCTCACGGCGTCGTTGGTATGCAGCGTGGCCAGGACGAGGTGCCCGGTCAGGCTGGCCTGCACCGCGATCTGCGCGGTTTCCAGGTCGCGGATCTCGCCGATCATGACCACGTCCGGGTCCTGGCGCAGGATGCTGCGCAGCGCCCGCGCGAAAGTCATCTCGATGCGCGGATTGACCGGGGTCTGGTTGATGCCGTCGAGGTCGTATTCGATCGGATCCTCGACCGTCATGATGTTGAGCGCCTTGGCATCCAGCCGCGCCAGCGCGGCGTAGAGCGTGGTGGACTTGCCCGAGCCGGTGGGGCCGGTGACCAGAACGATGCCGTGCGGCGCGTGGATCAGCCGGTTCACTTGCGCGAGCATGGCTTCGTCCATGCCCAGACGCGCCAGGTCGAGCTGCTCAGCGTGCTTGTCGAGCAGGCGCAGCACCACGCGCTCGCCGTGCCCGGTCGGAATCGTCGAGACGCGCACGTCGACCACCTTGCCCGCCACGCGTATCGTGATGCGCCCGTCCTGCGGCAGGCGCTTCTCCGCGATGTCCAGCTGCGCCATGATCTTGACGCGCGAGACGATCGCGGCATGCAGCGCGCGCGCCGGCTCGATCAGGTCGTGCAGCGTGCCGTCGACGCGCAGCCTGACCACCGAGCGCGTCTCGAAGGGCTCGATGTGGATGTCCGAGGCCCCGTCGCGCAGCGCCTGGGTCAGCAGGGCGTTGATCAGCCGGATGACCGGCGCGTCGTCCTGGCTGTCGAGCAGATCCTCGATCTTGGGAATCTCCTGCAGCAGCTGCGACAGGTCGAGATCCTGCGCCATGCCGTCGGCCAGGGCCTCGGCGCCGGTGTCGGCGCCGTTGTAGGTGGCGGCGATCAGCTCGTCGAACTGCTCGCGGCCGATGCGGCGGGCGTGCAAGGGTACGCCGAGCGCGCGGCGCAGCTCGGCCAGCGCGTCCGGGCGCGCATCCGGACGCACCGCCACCTCGGCGATGTCGCCCTCCATGGCCGTCACGACGACGCCGTTGGCCTTGGCGAACGCGTACGGAATCCGGTTCGCATGCTGGTTCACTTGCCGCCTTTCTTCGCGGGCGCCAGGGGCGGCAGCGTCGGCGCCGTCACGTCCGGCAATACCGCGTCGTGGGCGGGCTGGAGCCGCTTCTGCTCGCCGATGATGTAGTTGTAGCGATCGCTGGAGAAGGCGTCGGCGCGCGCGCTGTCGCGCACCACCGTCGGCCGCAGGAAGATCATCAGGTTGGTCTTGGTCTGCGAGCGCGTCTTGTAGCGAAACAGGCCGCCGAGCAGGGGCAGGTCGCCGAGCCCCGGGACCTTCTCGATGCCGTCGTTGACCGAGTCCTGGATCAGGCCGCCGATGACGACGATCTGGCCGTCGTCGACCAGCACGGTCGATGCAACCGCGCGCTTGTTGGTGATGATTCCGGCGGCATTGGCCGTGTCCTGCACGCTCGACACCTCCTGGTAGATCTGCAGCTGCACCGTGCCGTTCTCGGAAATCTGCGGCCTGACCCGCAAGGTCAGTCCGACGTCGCGCCGCTCGACCGTCTGGAACGGGGTGGGCGTGGTGGCGGCTCCGGAGACCGCGTACTGGCCGGTGATGAAAGGAACGTTCTGGCCCACGGAGATGACGGCTTCCTCGTTGTCCAGCGTGAGCAGCGTCGGCGTCGACAGGATGTTCGCGTTGGCGTCGCTCTCCAGGGCGCGTGCGAGGATGCCGAGGTTGACGACCTGGCCGACGCCGGGGATCGTGACCTTGCCGTCGACGACGCCGATGTTCAGGCCGCGCGACGCCGATGCGACATTCTGGGTCAGGCCGATGATGTTCTGGCCGGTGCCGCCGAAATTGGTGCCGCCGAATGCCTGCACCGAGCTGCTGTCCAGCCCGCCCAGGGCCTGCCACTGGATGCCGAATTCCGCCGCCTTGTCGGCGGTGACTTCGGCGATCAGCGCCTCGACATACACCTGCGCGCGGCGCACGTCGAGCTTGTCCAGGACCGCGCGCAGGTTGTTGTAGACCGCGTCGGGTGCGTTGATGATCACGGAGTTGGTGGCCGGGTCGGCCTGGATGAACCCGGCCGCCGGCGAAGCCGCGGCGGACGCGCCCGACGACTGGCTGAACTGAGGCGTCGCGCCCGTGCTCGTCGCGCTCGCCGCAGTCGGCATCAGGGTGGCGGAGGCGCGCGGCGTCGAAGCCCCGGCCTGGCCGAGATAGATGGCGCGCAGCGTTTCGGCCACCCTGGTCGCCTCCGCGTTCTTCATGTAGACGACGTGGATGCTGCCGGAGGCGTTGGTCGGCGTGTCCAGCATGGCGACCAGGCTGCGCACCCGGAACAGCCAGGACGGATTCGCGGCGCGCACGATGAGACTGTTGGAGCGCGCGTCGGGAACGATCGTCAGCTGGTGCGCCGTACCCGCCGTCGCGCCGCCGGCCGCCTGCGCCGCGTCGCTGAACACCCTGCTGACGCTCTGCGCGACGTCGAGCGCCGAGGCGTGATTCAGGGCGATCAGCACCGGCTCGGTGCTGTCGGGCTGATCGATCGACTCGATGATCTTGCCGATGCGCATCAGGTTGCTGGCGTAGTCGGTAATCACCAGCGTATTGCCGGCGGGATACGCGGCAATCGTATTGTTGCGGGTGATCAGCGGGCGCAATATCGGCACCAGTTGCGCCGCCGATTCGTGTTGCAGCGCGAAGACCTCGGTCTCGATCAGGTCGCTGGCGGACCGGGGCGCCTGTCCCGGGCCGCGCACCGGCGTGCGGTACTCCTTCGCCTCCGCTTCCGGCACGATCCTGACGAGGTTTCGATCCTCGATCGCCGCATAGCCCTGGATGCGCAATGCCGAGAGGAAGATGTCGTAGACGAGCGAGCGGGACACCGGCTTGGACGAGATGATATTGACCGTGCCCTTGACGCGCGGATCGATCACGAAGTTCTTGCCCGTGATCTCGCCGACGGCCTTGACCACGCTTTCGATGTCGGCGTTGACGAAGTTGAGCGTCACGCGCTCGGCATCTGCGGGCCATGCCCGGCCCGCGCCGGCCAGCAGGGCCATGCACAGCAGAGCAGTACGAAACCAGTCAGCTCGCATGCTTGGCCTGCGTCGCCGCGCCCTTGGCCCGCGTCGGCAAGGCGAGCGTCTCGCGCATCCCGCCTCGCTCGAGCACGACATGGTCGGCTTTCACCTCCACCACGCGCGTGCCCGGCTCGACTTCCCCGCCTTCGCGCACCGCGACGGCCCGCTTCGCGCCGAGCTGCAGCAGCGCATAGCCCGGCTCGGCGCCCGACGCGGCGATCACGCCCAGCAGCCTGATCGCCGCCGCGATGGGCGCTGCGATGCTCCTATTGACGTGCGCGTTGCCGAACAGCGGGTAGGCCACATCCAGCCGGCCGGCGGCGGGAACGGGCGCCTGCGCGCGGGGTTCGGCGCGGGGGCCGAACCATGTCCAGGTCCAGTACGCGCCGGCCACGCCGAGCGCCGTCACGGCGACGGCGTTGACGAGCCAGACGACCGCCGTCGGCGCGAAGTTCGATGAGCTGAAACCGTTTCCTTGCATCCTGAGGTCTCGAAAGTCGGTCGGCCTCCGTATTGGAAGCACCCCCATGTTGCGCGAAATTCCGCCTGCGGGATTGCGCCAGATCAAATCCCTCCCGCGCTGCCCGGACATAATCGAGCCGACCGATAGGTGAGTGAATATGCTGCGAATTCCGATGTCGATTGAGCGCGAGGCTGGAATCGGGCCGCAAGCCCGGCACGGCGGGTTCACGCTGCTGGAAATCATGGTGGTGGTCGTCATCATCGGCATCCTGGCCGCGCTGGTGGTGCCGAACATCATCGGGCGGCCCGACGAGGCGCGGCAGATCGCCGCACGGCAGGACATCGCGAGCCTGATGCAGGCGCTCAAGCTCTACCGCCTCGATAACCAGCGCTATCCGACGACGGAACAGGGGCTGCAGGCGCTGGTGGTGAAGCCGACCACCGGTCTGATCCCGCCAAACTGGAAAGCGGGGGGATACGTGGAGCGCCTGCCCAAGGATCCCTGGGGCCATCCCTACCAGTACCTGAATCCGGGCGTGCAGGGAGAGATCGACGTGTTCAGCTACGGCGCCGACGGCGCGCCCGGCGGCGAGGGCATCGATGCCGACATCGGCTCGTGGAACCTGTAGGTCGGCGCGCGCAGCGCCGGGCTTCACGCTGATCGAGATGCTCGTGGTGCTGCTGATCATGGGCCTGATGGTCGGCATGGCGAGTGCCATCGTGCGCCCGGACGATCGCGCGCGGGTGTGCTTCGAAGCCGACCGTCTGGCGCAGCTGCTGGACCTCGCGGCGACGGAAGCGCGTCTTACCGGATGGTCCGTCGCCTGGACGCCCGACGCCCGGGGCTACCGCTTCCGGCGCATGACGGCCGATGCGCAGTGGCTCGAGCTTCGCGACAGCGATGCCCTGCGGCCGCGCACGCTGCCGCAGGGCATGCAGATTACCGCCATGCAGGTGGAGAACGTGCCCGTAACCGGCGACATGCGCCTGGAGTTCACCCCGCAGGGGCGCGTATTCGCCTTCCGCATCGAATTGACGCTCGGCGCGGCGCGCTGCGCGGTGGCGGCCACGCCTCTCGGCGAGGTGCGGGTGTCGTCCGATGACGAGGCAGCCGATGTCACGCCGCTGGCGCAATAGCACCGCCGGGTTCACGCTGGTCGAAGCGGTGGTCGCGCTGGCCATCATCTCGATCGCGCTCATGTCGGCCTTGCGGGTGGCCGGGCAGAGCGCGGCCAACGTGGGCGTGCTGCGCGAGCGCCTGCTCGCCGGCTGGGTCGCGGAGAACAGCCTGGCCGAGCATCGGGCGCGCGGAGACTGGCTGGCGCCCGGCATCTACCGGGGCAGGCAACGCGAGGGCGGGCTCGAGTTCGCGTGGCGCGAGGAAGTCATCGCGACGCCGAATCCGGCGTTCCGCCGCATCGATACTTTCGTGTCCGCTCCCTCCGACGAGACGCACGCACTGGCCCATTTCACCGCGATGCTGGTCGACCCGGCGGCGATCGCAAGATGAGACCGAACCTCGCCGCGCGCGGCTTCACCCTGATCGAGCTGCTCACGGCGCTGCTCATCCTGTCGCTGCTGGCCGTGATGTCCTACCGCGGCCTCGGCGCGGTGCTCGACACGCGCGCGCAGCTGCGGCAGGAAACCGCGAAATGGCGGCGCGTGGCCGCTTTCAGCGCGCGCTTCGAGCAGGACGTGCACCTGGTTGCGTCGTACCCGATGCGCCTCGCAACGGGCAGCGCGCCGGCGCTGATCGGCCGTCCCGGCACGACGGACGCCCCGAGCCTGGAATTCAGCCGCTTCGCCGCTGCGGAAGGCGTCGAGGCGCCGCGGCGGGTGGGTTACGGGCTGAACGAGCGGCATGAAATCGAGCTGTGGCTGTGGCCGGGACTGGACGCGGACGCCACGCGGCCGCCCGACCGCTATCCGGTGCTCGCAGGCGTGGCGCAGCTCGACATTCAATACCTCGGGACCGATCCCGCATGGCTCGGCGCGTGGCCCGTGACGCAGGACAAGGACGCCCTGCCGCGGGCCGTGCGGCTGCGCATCGTGCTCGCGTCGGGCGAGGAAATCGTGCGCGTGTTCGCGCTCAACCCATGAGCACACGAGAACGCGGTGTGGCAATCGTGCTCGCCCTGAGCGTGGTGGCGCTTGCCGCGCTGGCCGCCTCCGCGATGATGGTGACGCAGGGCGTGTGGATCCGGCAGATGGAGCTGTCCGACGGCCGCACCCAGGGGCAGTTCCTGATCCAGGCCGGCGTCGACTGGGCGCGCGCCGTGCTGGATTACGATCACCACAACAGCGACGTCGACTATCTGGGCGAGCCATGGGCGATGCGGCTGCCGCCGGTCGCGGTGGAGGACGGCAGCCTGACCGGCTACCTCGAGGACCAGCAGGCGCGCTTCAATCTCAACAACCTGGTCAACAACGGCAAGATCGACCCCGCGCAACTCGAGACTTTCCGGCGCCTGCTGTCGATCCTGGGCCTGCGGCCCGCGCTGGCCGACATGCTCGCCGACTGGATCGCCGCCGGCGGCCGGCCGCTGGTGGACGTGTCCGAGCTGGCGCGGCTGGCCTGCTTCGACGAGGGCACGCGCGCGCGCCTGGCCGCGTTCGTCACGGTGCTGCCGCGCTTCACCGCCGTGAACGTGAACACGGCCACGCCGGAAGTTCTCGCCGCGCTGGTCGACGGCCTGGGCCTCGACGGCGCCCGCACGCTGGTGGCGCAGCGCGAGCGCGCGTATTTTCGCAGCACTGCCGAATTCCTCGACCGGCTTCCCGGCAATCTGGCCGCGACGGCCGGCGCCATCTCGGTGCGCAGCGACTACTTCATGGCGACGATAGACGCGAATTTCGGCGGCGCCCATGCCCGCAGCCTGGCGCTGCTGGCGCGCGGCGAGCTCGGCGGCTGGCCCGCCATCGTCTGGCGCAAGTACCTATGAGCGTGCTGCGCATATACGCTTCGCTCGCCGACGCGCCGACGCGCTGCCAGTGGGCGCTCGTCAACGACGGGCAGCAGCCGGTGGCCGGAGAGGGCCCGCTGACGCAGCTGCCAAAGCGCGCCGAGCGCGTCGAGCTGGTGATTCCGGCTGCGCAGGCGTTGCTTGCGCGCACGCGGGTGCCGGGCGCGGCC
>JBAUTW010000516.1:0-3415 GCA_049582365.1 Burkholderiales bacterium
GTTCCCGTTTCGGTTTCCGTTCTCGTTTCCGCGTTCAACCAGACGCCTCGGCCCTTGCGCCTCACGCAGATCAAGCTTGCCGGCTTCAAGTCCTTCGTCGATCCGACCACGATCGGCACGCCCGGACAGCTGGTCGGCATCGTCGGCCCCAACGGCTGCGGCAAGTCCAACGTCATCGACGCGGTCCGCTGGGTGCTGGGTGAGTCCAAGGCTTCGGCACTGCGCGGCGAGTCGATGCAGGACGTCATCTTCAACGGCGCCGGCGATCGCAAGCCGGTGGGTCGCGCCTCGGTCGAACTGAACTTCGACAACAGCCAGGGACGCATCGGCGGTCAGTGGGGCCAGTACGCCGAACTGTCGATCAAGCGCATGCTGACCCGCGACGGCGACTCGACGTACTACATCAACAACATTCCGGTCCGGCGCCGCGACATCCACGACCTGTTTCTCGGCACGGGTCTCGGCCCGCGCGCCTACGCGATCATCGAGCAGGGCATGATCTCGCGGGTCATCGAGGCGAAGCCCGAGGACCTGCGCATATTCCTCGAGGAAGCCGCCGGCGTCTCGAAGTACAAGGAACGGCGGCGCGAGACCGAGGGTCGGCTCTCGGACACGCGCGAGAACCTCGCGCGGGTCGAGGACATCCGGCTGGAGCTCGGAAACCAGCTCGCCAAGCTCGACGAGCAGGCGAAGGTCGCCGTCCATTACCGCGAGCTTGACCAGCGGCACCACCAGGCGCAGCACCTGCTGTGGTACGCCAAGGGCCAGGACGCGGTCCGCGCGCGCGAGCGCGCCGCGAGCGAGATTGCGTCGCTGACGGTCGCGCTCGAGGCACTGCAGGCGGACCTGCGCCAGACCGAGACGCGGCTCACGACGCTGCGCGACGACCATTTCGCAGCCGGCGATGCGCTGCACGCCCGACAGGCGGAGTTCTACGCCGCCAATGCCGAGGTGACGCGCCTCGAGCAGCAGCTTGCATTCGCGCGTGAAAGCGCAACGCGACTGAGCGAGCAGGTGGCGCAGATCACCCAGGCGATTGCCGCGCTGGCCGCGCAGCAGGCGGCACTCGACACCGAGCAGTCCACGGCCGAGGCCGCGCTGGCGCAGGCCCTCGACACCCGCGAACGCACTGCCGAGGACGAGCGCAGCGCACAGGGCGCCCTGCCTGCCTGCGATGCCGCCCTCGGCGAAGCCGCCAAGGCGCTTTCCGATCTGCAGCAACAGATTGCGCTGACCGAGCAGGGCATCCGGGTCGCCGAAGCGCGGCGCGACAGCGTCGCACAATCGCTCTCGCGCATCGGCGCACGCCGCGACAAGCTCGACGCCGAGCTCGCGGCGCTTGCGCCGCCTGAAAGCGATGCATTGCGGGCGGTCGAGGACCAGCTTGCCCAGGAAACCGGCGATCTCGCCGAGCGCCAGCAGCAGCAGGCGCAATTGCAGGCGACGGTGCAGTCGCTGCAGCAGCGTCAGCGCGAGTCCGCCGACCAGTGGCAGCGCGATGCCAAGGCGCTCGGCGACCTCGAGGCGCGTTCGGCGGCGCTCGCGGCGTTGCAGGCGAAGATCGGGCACGGATCCGACATCGACAGCTGGCTGCGGGTTCAGGGCCTGACCGGTGCCCGAAGGCTCTGGCAGGTGCTGGACATCGAGCCGGGCTGGGAGGACGCGCTGGAGGCGATGCTCCGCGAACGCCTCAATGCGCTGCAGCTCGCGAAGCTCGACGATGCCCTGCGCTTCGTCGGCGACGCCAAGCCGCCCGGCCGCCTCGCCGTCTACGCCGAAGCGGATCCCGGGCCGCCTCCCGCGGCTTCCGGCGACGCCCTGTTCGCCAAGGTGCGCGCGCAGGCGTCGACGGTCGCGCGATTTCTCGCCGACAGCCTGCACGGCATCCGCTGTCGCGCCGACCTCGCCGCTGCACTCGCCGACCGCGGCGCCCTGCTGCCGGGGGAGGCTTTCGTCACGCCGCAGGGCCACTGGGTCAACGCCCAGGGAATCGCTTTCTTCGCGCCCGACAGCGAGCTGCATGGCGTGCTCGCCCGTCAGCGCGAGCTGGCCGAGCTCGCCACCGGCATCGACGCTGCGCGGATCACGGCTGCGCAGGCGCGCGCCGCCCTCGACGCCGTCGAGAGCGAACTCAAGGAGCGACAGAGCGCCTATCACCAGGAAAGCGGCGCCCTTGCCTCGCAGCAGCGCCGCTGCCATGACCTCGAGCTCGAGGTCATGCAGTTGCGCCAGGAAGCCGAAGCGGCGGCGCACCGGCGCGTGCAGATCGGACAGGAAGTCGACGACCTTGCCGCCCAGCACGCGCAGGCTTCCGAGCAGCAGCGCGCGATCGCCGCCGAGATCGCCGACATGCAGTCGCGTTTCCACGACGAGATCGCCCGGCGCGAGGCTGGTCGCCTCGGCGATGAAATTATCGGCGCGGCGCATAGCGCGGCGCGGCCGCACGAGGCGGTCGCCGAGAATATCCTGCTCGCTGATAATGGCGGCGCCGGCGGTCTCGAAGCCGGACTCGATGCCGAGCACGGCGAGCGCTACCGCGGGCTTGGGCAGGCTCAAGGCCTGCGGCCAGGAACCGACGGGGCTGAGATTGAGCAATTTGTGATCGGCGAGCACGTGACTCATGCGGTCGCGTGCGCCGTCGCTCCACAGCGCGATCGCCACCCGTTTGCCCGCCGCCTGCAGCGCCAGCACCCGTTGCGTGACGGCCTCGAACACATTGGCGCCGGGCTCGGCGCGTTCGGCCGCGAAATTATGCCCGGCCCGCGCGCCGACATCGATCACGCGCGTGGCGTCGGGCACCGCGAACGGCGTCAGTGTCGCGAGCGCCGAGCCGTCGAGGCGTTCTTTCCATTCGTATTCCGCCAGATAAAGCCGCGCCGGCGGCAGCGGCTTGTAGGGCGGCGTCGCGCTGTCCTTTTGCGCCTCGCGGCGCGCGTCGTAGTAATCGGCGATCTGGGTGAAGCGCTCGTGCGCGGCGTCTTCGGCCAGATGTTCGAGCGTCAACGGCGTTCCGGGCAGATAATCGACCAATGTTTCGAGCTTATTGTGAAACAGCGGCAGCCAGTGCTCCATGCCGGGATAGCGGCGGCCCTCGCTCACCGCTTCGTAGAGCAGATCGTCCGGCGAGGCCGCGCCGAATTCGGCCACATAGCCGGTGCGGAAGCGGCGGATGGTTTCGGTGACGAGCTGGAATTCCGCCACCGGCACCAGATCGAGCCCGCGCAATTGCGTTTCGCTGAGTTGCGTCTGCGCATCGAAGGTGCGGATGGTCTCCAGGGCGTCGCCGAAAAAATCGAAACGGACGGGCGAGTCCATGCCGGGCGGATAGAGATCGAGGATGCCGCCGCGCACCGCATAGTCGCCCGACTCGCGCACCGTCGAGGCGCGCGTGAAGCCGTTGAGTTCCAGCCAGGAG
>JBAUTW010000517.1:0-3389 GCA_049582365.1 Burkholderiales bacterium
GCGAGCGCGCAGGAGCTTGCAGCGGACCTCGAGGTCGTCGACCGCGCGCTGGCCGAGCAAGGGGCCGGGCGCCTCGCACAGGGCCGGCTCGCGCGCCTGCGCCGGCTGGTGAGCGTGTTCGGCTTTCATCTCGCTCCGATCGACCTGAGGCAGAGCTCGGACGAGCACCAAGCCTGCGTCGCGGAACTGCTGGCGCGCGCCGGGGTGGAAGCCCACTATGCGGCCCTCGACGAGGAGGCGCGCATTGCGCTGCTGGCGCGCGAGCTGGCCGGGCCGCGGCCGCTGCGCTCGCCTCACCTCGAGTATTCGCAGCGCGTGCAGCGGGAGCTGGCCATACTGGATGCGGCGGCGGAGGGGCGGCGCCGCTTCGGCGCGCGCGCCGTGCCGCACTATGTCATCTCGCACTGCGAATCCGTCTCGGACCTGCTCGAAGTGGGCGTGCTGCTGCGCGAGGTGGGCCTGCTCATGCCGGGCGCGCCCTCCGGGCTCGGAATGGACATCATCCCGCTGTTCGAGTCGATCGCGGACCTCGAGCGCAGCGGCGCGATCATCGACCGTGCGCTCAAGTTGCCGCTCTACCGCTCGTGGATCGATTCGCGCGGCGGCGAACAGGAAGTCATGCTCGGCTACTCCGACAGCAACAAGGACGGCGGCTACCTCGCCTCGAGCTGGTCGCTGCACGAAGCCTCCACCGGCCTGGTGCGCGTCTGCCACGCGCACGGGGTGCGCCTGCGCCTGTTCCACGGCCGCGGCGGTACCGTGGGCCGGGGCGGCGGGCCGAGTTACGACGCCATCCTGGCGCAGCCGGCCGACAGCGTGGACGGCGCGTTGCGCCTGACCGAACAGGGCGAAGTGATCGCGAGCAAGTACGCCGACCCGGAGACCGGCCGGCGCAATCTGGAAACGCTGGCCGCGGCGACGCTGGAGGCGAGCCTGGGCGCGCGGCCGCACGGCGAGCGGGAGCGCGACGCAAAGGCGATGGAGCAGCTGTCTTCGCTCGCCTACCGTGCGTACTGCGCGCTGGTCAAGGAAACGCCGGGATTTCTCGACTACTTCCGCGCCTCCACCCCGATCGCGGAAATCGCCGATCTGAACATCGGCAGCCGGCCCTCCGCGCGCCGCGGTTCCGCGCGCCTGGAGGATCTGCGCGCGATCCCCTGGGTCTTCAGCTGGAGCCAGTGCCGTCTGATGCTGCCCGGCTGGTACGGTTTCGGCAGCGCGGTCGAACAATGGCTGGCGCGGCCCGGTTCGGATCTCGAGCAGCTGCGCGCGATGCACCAGCGCTGGGCGTTCTTCAGAAGCGTGCTCTCCAACATGGACATGGTGCTGGCCAAGACCGACCTGGCGGTCGCCTCGCGCTACGCCGAGCTGGTGCCGGATGAGCCGCTGCGCAGGCGCGTGTTCGGCGACATCGCGGCCGAATGGCATCGCACCCGGCACTGGCTGGCGCAGATCGCGGGCCGCGCCGAGCTGCTGGCGGACAACCCGACGCTGGCGCGCTCGATACGCAGCCGCTTTCCCTACCTCGATCCGCTCAACCACCTGCAGGTCGAGCTGCTCAGGCGCTACCGCGCCGGCGACACCGACGCGCGCACCAAGCGCGCCATCCACCTCACGATCAACGGCGTCGCCGCGGGCTTGCGCAACAGCGGCTGAAGGAGGCGGCATGTACGTCGTGTACGGCAACTCCGATTCCGGCAACTGCTACAAGGTAAAGCTGGCCCTGATGCAGCTCCCCATTCCGCACCGCTGGATCGAGATCGACAGCGTCGGCGGCGCGACGCGCACGCCCGCGTTCCTGGCCCGGAATCCGAACGGCAAGGTGCCGCTGCTCGAGCTCGACGACGGCAGCCACCTGCCGGAATCGAACGCGATCCTGTGGTACCTCGCCGAAGACACGGTGCTCGCGCCGGCAGGGCGGCTCGGGCGCGCGCGCACCCTGCAATGGATGTTCTTCGAGCAGTACAGCCACGAGCCGTACGTCGCGGTGGCGCGCTCGATCATGCGCTACCTCCCCGCGGACTCACCGCGCCGCGCGGAGCTGCCGCGGCTGCACGAGCGCGGCCACCAGGCGCTCGCCGTCATGGAGCAGCACCTGGCGCGCGAGCCGTACTTCGTCGACGGCATTTACTCCATCGCGGACATCGCGCTGTTCGCGTACACGCATTGCGCCGAGGACGGCGGCATCTCGCTCGCGCCCTACCCGGCAATTCGCGCCTGGCTCAAGCGCGTGCGCTTGCAGCCGCGCTTCGTCCCCATGCGATGACGGCGCTGTTTCTGAAGGGACTGGCGTTCGGCTTCGTGCTCGCCGCCACGGTCGGCCCGATGTGGATGCTCTGCTTCCGGCGCACCATCGCCGCGGGCGCGCTGGCGGGCTTCGTCTCGGGCATGGGCATCGCGGTCGCCGACGCCATCTACGGCGCGATCGCGGCGTTCGGCCTCACCGCGGTGTCCGGCTTCCTGCTTGCGCAGCACTTCTGGCTCGGGCTCGTGGGCGGCGCGTTTCTGGTCTATCTCGGGATCCGGGCGCTGCTCGCGAATCCCTCCGCGGCCGGCGACGCCAGGCCCGCGAACCAAGGGCTGCTGCGCGCCTTCGTGTCGACGCTCGGCCTCACGCTCGCCAATCCGCCGACCATCCTCGCCTTCGCCGCCATCTTCGCCGGACTGGGGCTCGGCGCCCATGCAAGCTACGCCGCCGCGGGGCTGGTGGTGCTCGGCGTGTTTCTCGGCTCGGCCTCGTGGTGGGTCATCCTCGCGCTCGGCGCCGGGCGGCTGCGGGCGCGTCTCGGCACCGGCCTGCTGCGCGCGTTGAACCTCGTTTCCGGCCTCGTCATTCTCGCTTTCGCGGCGTGGCAGCTCGCGCGGCTGGTCTGATATCCTGCCTGCTGGACGGATATCCACCATGCAGCTTCTCGATGCGCCGCTCGCCATCGTCGACCTCGAGACCACGGGCGCGCACGCAGGCTGGGACCGCGTCACCGAGATCGCGCTGATCGAGGTCGACGGCGGCGAGATCTCGGGCGAGTGGTCGACGCTGGTGAATCCCGAAACCGCGATCCCGCCGGCGATCCAGGCCCTCACCGGGATCAGCGACGCCATGGTCGCCGACGCGCCGACCTTCGGCGATCTCGCGCGCGAACTGCACGCGCGTCTCGGCGGGCGCGTGGTCGTCGCGCACAACGCGCGCTTCGACTACGGCTTCCTGCGCCGGGAGTTCGAGCGCGCCGGCATCCGCTACGAGGCGCGCACGCTGTGCACCGTCAAGCTCTCGCGCCGCCTCTACCCGGGCCATGCGCGGCACAACCTCGACAGCCTGATCGAGCGCCACGGCCTGCACTGCCGCGCGCGGCACCGCGCGCTCGGCGACGCGGATGCGCTGTGGCAGTTCC
>JBAUTW010000518.1:0-3204 GCA_049582365.1 Burkholderiales bacterium
CCCAGGTCGGCGCTCCATGCGACGCGTACGCCGCGGAAGTCGCGCGCAAGCGGCCGGCCGAACACACCGCCGGGCTCGGCGATCGAGGTCGGCGCGCGCGGGTCCGGGCCGGCCATGGCCGACAGCAGGAACGCCGCGTCTTCGACCGTGCGCGCGATCGGTCCCATTACCGGCAGGGTGTCCCACGCATCCGCGGCCGGGTAGCCGGGAACGCGCCCCGGCGTGGGCCGGAAGCCGACCACGTTGCAGAAATTGCCCGGGTTGCGCAGGCTCGCGGCGAGATCCGAGCCGTCCGCGAAAGGCAGCATGCCGCACGCGACCGCAGCGGCCGCCCCGCCCGATGAGCCGCCGCAGGTCTTGCTGAGATCGTGCGGATTGCGCGTTGCCCCGAACACCTGGTTGAACGTCTGGCTGCCGGCGCCGAACTCCGGCGTGTTCGTCTTGCCGATGGTGACCGCGCCGGCCGCGCCGAGCCGCTCGACGATCAGGTGGTCCTCGGCCGGAACGTTGTCCTTGAACACCGGCGAGCCGAGGGTGGTGCGGATCCCCTTGGTCGGCACGAGATCCTTGTACGCGATGGGAAGGCCGGCGAGCGGCCCGGGGCGTGCACCCTTGCGGTCGAGCGCCTTCGCCTGCTTGAGCGCCCGCTCGGGCAGAAAAGTGACGATCGCGTTCACCTTCGGGTTGAGGCGCTCGATCTGCGCGATATGGGCCTTCATCACCTCGAGCGCGGACAGCTTGCGGCTGCGGATCAGGCGCGCGAGCTTCTTCGCCGGCTGGAACACGATGTCGTTCATGGTCTTCTCATCTCCTGACAATCACATCAGCACGATGTCGAACTGCTCCTGGGTGTAGCTTGATTCCACCTGCATCGAGATCGGCTTGCCGATGAAGTCCGACAACATCGCGAGCGACGCCGATTCGTCCTCGAGGAAAAGGTCGCTGACCTTCTGCGAGGCGAGGATGCGGTATTCGCGCGCGTTGAACGCGCGCGCCTCGCGCAGGATCTCGCGCAGGATCTCGTAGCACACGGTGCGCGCGGTTCTGACTTCGCCGCGCCCGCCGCAGGTCGGGCAGGGCTCGCACAGCACGTGGGCGAGCGATTCGCGCGTTCTCTTGCGCGTCATTTCCACCAGGCCCAGGGCGGTAAAGCCGTTCACCGTCATCCTGGTGCGGTCGCGTGCGAGCGCCTTGTTGAACTCCGCCAGCACGGCCGCGCGGTGCTCCTCGCTTTGCATGTCGATGAAGTCGATGATGATGATGCCGCCCAGGTTGCGCAGCCGCAGCTGGCGCGCGATCGTCTGCGCGGACTCGAGGTTGGTCTTGAAGATGGTGTCATCGAAGTTGCGCTGTCCGACGAAACCGCCGGTGTTGACGTCGATCGTGGTCATCGCCTCGGTCTGGTCGATGATCAGGTAGCCGCCGGACTTGAGCTCGACGCGGCGCGAAAGCGCCTTTTCGATCTCGGGCTCGACGTTGTGCAGGTCGAACAGCGGCCGCGCGCCCGTGTAGTGCTCCAGCTTGCCGCGCAGCTTGGGCATGTAGGCCTCGGCGAAGGCGGTGAGCTTCTGGAAGTTCTCGCGCGAATCGACCACCAGGCGCTCGGTGGTCCCGGAGGCCATGTCGCGCAGCACGCGCTGCGCGAGCGACAGGTCCTGGTACAGCAGCTGCGGCGGTTGCGCGCCGAGCGAGCGCTGGCGCAGGTCGCGCCACAAGTGGCGCAGGTAGTCGATGTCGGCGGACAGTTCGCCTGCATCGGCGGCCTCGGCCAGGGTGCGGATGATGAAGCCGCCCTTCTCGTCCGGCGGCAGCAGTTCCCTTACCTTGTCGCGCAGCAGCTGGCGGCCGTTCTCGCTCTCGATGCGCTGCGAGATGCCGATGTGCGGGTCCTGCGGCAGGTACACCAGCATGCGTCCGGCGATCGAGATCTGGGTGGTGAGCCGCGCGCCCTTGGTGCCGATCGGGTCCTTCGCCACCTGCACCAGCAGCGGCTGGCCTTCCGACAGGATCTGCTCGATCGCCTTGACGGGCTCGGCGCCTTCGGTGCCGGCCTGCCGGCGGTGCTCGAAGATGTCCGCCACGTGCAGGAACGCGGCGCGCTCGAGGCCTATCTCGACGAACGCGGACTGCATCCCCGGCAGCACCCGCGCAACGCGCCCCATGTAGATGTTGCCGACCAGGCCGCGGCTCGCGGTGCGCTCGATGAGAAGCTCCTGCACCACGCCCGCGTCGAGCACCGCGACGCGCGTTTCCTGCGGCGTGATGTTAATAAGGACTTCTTCGCTCACGCGTCGCACCCATCCGCTCGATCGCCTGCGCGGTCTCGTACAGCGGCAGCCCCACGACCCCCGAATAGCTGCCGCGGATGGCGACGATGAACTGCCCGGCGCGGCCCTGGATTGCGTACCCGCCGGCCTTGTCGTCAGCCTCGCCGGTCGCGACGTACTGGCGGATTTCATCTTCGCTGATGGCGCGGAACTGCACCACCGTGCGCGAGAGCTCGGCCTCGATGCGCTCGTCGTACTTCAGCACCACCGCGCTCAGCACCTCGTGCTCGCGGCCCGACAACTCGGCCAGCATGCGCGCGGCGTCGGCCCGGTCCGCGGGCTTGCCGAAGATGCGCCCCTCGAGGGCGACGGTGGTATCCGCGGCGAGCACAGGAGCGCGCGGGAGGTTGCGTTGCATCAGCCGCTTCCAGCCCAAGTCGGCCTTCGCCATGGCGACGCGCTCGACGTAGGCGCGCGGCGACTCGCCTTCGAGCACCTCTTCGCTTACTTCGTCGCCGTCGGGGCGCGCGCGGAACATGAGCAGGTGGAAGCGAACGCCGATCTGCGCCAGCAGCTCGCGCCGGCGCGGGCTGCGCGAAGCGAGATACAGGCTGCGATCGAGCGAAGCGAGCACGGCGGTACCGTCCGGAGGGGCCCGCGAAGTGTAGCAGAGCGCGGCGCCGGCTATGCCCGGTGATAGGGATGTCCGCCGAGCAGGGAGGCGGCGCGGTAGAGCTGCTCGCACAGCACCACCTGAGCCAGCGCGTGCGGCAGGGTGAGGGCCGACAGGCGCAGCTCGAGCGCGGCCTCGCGCCTGAGGGCGGGGTCGAGTCCGTCCGGGCCGCCGATCGCGAACGCGGTGGGCGGGCCGTCGTCGAGCCAGCGCCGCAATTGCGACGCGAATTGCGCGCTGCTCAGCTCGTGCCCGCGCTCGTCG
>JBAUTW010000519.1:0-5784 GCA_049582365.1 Burkholderiales bacterium
GCGCCGGCGCAGCCGGCCCGGCTCAAACAGGCGCTGCAAGGTGTCCAGCATGTGCTGGTCGTCGAACAGACCTTCAGCGGCCAGTTCTACCGCTATCTGCGCGCCGAGTACGACCTTCCGGCGGAGGTTCAGAGCGTGCGCCGGCCCGGCCCACTGCCCTTCCGTCCGGACGAGATCCACCAGTTGCTCTTGAAATGGAGCCGCACATGAACGCTCTGGCGAACGTCGCGACGCTCACCGCGAAGGACTTCAAGTCCGACTACAAGCCGGTCTGGTGCCCGGGCTGCGGCGATTACACCGTGCTCGCCTCGATCACTCGCGCGCTCGCCGCGCTCGGCCTGCGGCCCGAGAACGTGGCGGTGGTGTCCGGCATCGGCTGCTCGTCGCGCATCCCGGCCTATACCACGTGCTACGGCTTTCACGGCGTTCACGGTCGGGCGCTCGCGGCCGGCACCGGCCTGAAAGTGGCGCGACCGGATTTGACCGTGCTGGTCGCAGGCGGCGACGGCGACGGCTACTCCATCGGCGGCAACCACTTCATGCACGCCTGCCGCAGGAACGTAGACCTGACCTACATCGTGATGGACAACCACGTCTACGGCATGACCAAGGGACAGCCATCGCCCACCACCGAGCCGGACTGGAACAGCAAGCTCTCGCCCGGCGGCACCGGGCTGCGCGAGTTTCATCCCTTGGTGATCGCGCTCGCCTCGGGCGCAAACTTCATCGCGCGAGCGTTCTCCGGCGACCCCAGCGGGACAGCTTCGCTCATCACCGAGGCCATTCGCCATCCCGGCTTTTCGTTCGTCGAGGTGCTCTCGCCCTGCGTTACCTTCCGACCCGAGCAGCGCGCCTGGAAGGAGGCGGTGCGGCCCTCGCCGGTCGAGCCGACCGACGACCCGGCGCGCGCCGCTCGCCGGCTGATGACCGACGACGGTTTCAACCTCGGCGTGCTGTACAAGGGCACGCGACGCCCGTATGCGCAGCCCGGACGCGCCTCGCACGCGGTTGCCGATCTGGAAAAGGAGTTCGCGCTATGACGGTCGGCAAGAAGAAGAAGCCCGACGCCGCGTTCTTGGACTTCATGGCGCGCGCCTACGTGATGGAGATCGACGCCTCGGAGCGCTATGCGGACTTCGCGGACCAGATGGAGGTACATAACAACCTCGAGGTGGCGCAGCTGTTCCGCAAGCTTTCGCGCATCGAGGGCCTGCACGCCAAGCGAATTGTGAAGGAAATGGGTTGGAAACAGCCGCCCACGATGCTGCTGGGATGGCGCTGGGAAGACGCCGAGCCACCGGAGACTGCGGCGGTCACGGATCTGCACTATCTGATGCAGCCGTGGCATGCGCTCGAGATCGCGCTCAGGAACGAGCGCCGTGCGGAGAGGTTCTTCGCCCGCATCGTTCGTTCGGCCAAGACCCCCGCCGCAATTAAGAAGATTGCAGCCGAAATGGCCGAAGAGGAACGCGAGCACGTGCGCCTCATCCGCGAATGGATGAAGCGGGTGCCCAAGCCCGAGCCCGGCTGGGACCGGGATCCGGATCCTCCCGTCTACTCGGACTGAGTGCGCGCATCACCACTCCCCACGGCGCGATGCGGCGCCGCCTCATGGGGCGCCACTTCCCGGCGATGAGCATGATCTTCGTCTCCGATCTACTCGATCATCCGGCCAAGATCGAGCTCGAGGCGACGGCGGTCGTTCCTACTTGAACTTGTAGTAGCGCTCGTTCAGCCAGGCCGCCACGCTCTGCTCGTCTTCGGCCGTCAGGCCGGTACGAGCGCGCTGGTTGCAGCCCTGCACCTGCGCGAGCAGCGACGCCGGCGTATGAATCCTGTGGTCCGGGCGCGTGAATACGCTCGAACCGTCGCCGCCGAACTGAGCCACGTGGCAGGCCGCGCACTTCGCCGCGTAGAGCTTCTGCCCCTGCTTGGCATTGCCGAACGCGAATTCGTCGGGCGCGGCATTCGCTGTGCCCATATACACGATCAGCGCTACGGCCAGGAATTTCAAGTTGACTCCTCGCAACGATGGGACTTGCAACCCAAGGATAACTCAGCGTACAACTCGTGAACATGATCAAGCGCGTCATGCTCTGTGCCTTTGTGGCCGCGCTGCTGACGGCCTGCCAGTCAGGCCCGTCGCCGCTGACGATTGTGAACGTCGCGGCATCTCGCGACCCTGAGGCGGCACTGCGAGGGGCGCTTAAACACAGGGCCGAGCAGTACGAACGCGACCCGCGCGTCCTTCTGGCCGACCTGCGGACCGTGAAGCGCGATCTCGCGCGGCTGGAGTCGTTCCTGTCAGGCAAGGCGAGCGCAAGCTGGGGCCCGAAAGAGGTGAAGCTTCCGAGCCGCACGCGCTATGTCAAATACACCCAGAACTACAAAAGCCGCGCTGTCGTCGACTTCGACGCCGGGGAGATTACGGTCGAGACGGTCGAACGCCGGGAACCGCGCACCAGCCTGAGAAACGCGATTGTCACCACTCTGCTCACCCCCGACGACCCTCGCGCGGTCGACCTCTACTCCGATAAATCGATCGCCCTGACGAGCTCGGGCCAACCCTACCTTCTCGGCCTGGTGCTGGACCGCGAGGGCAAGCCGATCGACAGTCCGGCACGGGCGGAGCAGTTTGCCGACGAGCTGCTGAGGACGCACTCGGCGACGCGCAGCGTGAAGCTGCGCAGCGGCCTTACGAAGGCGTTGTTCGTGAAGTTCCGCATGACGCCGAACTTCGAAAGCAGCCAGGCGAGGAAGTACCGTCCGCTGGTGGATAAATATGCGGCGCAGAACAACCTCAGCCCGAGCCTCGTGTTCGCCATCATCCGTGCCGAAAGCAATTTCAACCCATTTGCGGTCAGCTCTGCGCCCGCCTACGGAATGATGCAGCTCGTGCCGGCGAGCGGCGGCCGGGCGGCCTATCGTCGCGTCAGCGGTCGGGACGAGATGCCCACGCGCGAGTTTCTGTTCGACGCCGGCAATAACATCGAGCTCGGCACCGCGTATCTGGGCCTGCTGTTTCAGGACCAGCTTGACGTCGTCGCCAACCCGGTCTCACGGGAATATTGCGTGATTTCAGCCTACAACACCGGACCCGGCAACGTCTTGCGCGCTTTCGCGGGGGACCGCGCGGCGGCGGTGAACCGCATCAACGCAATGCAGCCTCCGGCCGTATACGACCGCCTGCGACGCTACCTTCCCTACCACGAGACGCGCCGCTACCTGGTAAAGGTGGTCAACTTTCGCCGCGAGTTCCTGAGCTTCGGGAACTAAACCGAAGCGCGGCTTACTCGACGGTGACCGACTTCGCCAGATTGCGCGGCTTGTCGACATCGGTGCCGCGCGCCAGCGCGGCGTGGTAGGCGAGCAGCTGCAGCGGCACCACGTGCAGGATCGGCGACAGCGGACCCGCATGCTCCGCGAGGCGAATAACGTGCACCGTATCGCTCTCTTCGATCTGCGTCTCGCGATCTGCAAAAACGTACAGCTCGCCGCCCCGGGCGCGCACCTCCTGCAGGTTGGACTTGAGCTTTTCCACCAGCGCGTCGCCCGGCGCCACGGCCACCACCGGCATGTCGCGGTCGACCAGCGCCAGCGGTCCGTGCTTGAGCTCGCCTGCGGCATAAGCCTCAGCGTGAATGTAGGAAATCTCCTTCAGCTTGAGCGCGCCTTCCATGGCGATAGGCCAGTGGATGCCGCGCCCCAGGAACAGGGCGTGCTGCTTCTGCGCGAAGCGCGCGGCCCAGCGCTCGACTTCGGGCTCGGTTTCGAGCACCTTGCCGAGCGCGGCCGGCACGTGCCGCAGCGCCTTGAGCAGCGAATCCTCGACCTGCGGGGGAAGGTGGCGCCCGAGCTTCGCCAGCACCAGGACCAGCAGAAAGAGTGCCCCAAGCTGGGTTGTGAATGCCTTGGTCGAAGCGACGCCGATTTCGGGGCCCGCGCGCGTCAGGAAGCGCAGGCGCGAGGCGCGTACGAGCGAGCTTTCCGGCACATTGCAGATCGACAGCGTGCGCTCGATGCCGAGCGATTTCGCGTACTCCAGAGCCGCCAGCGTATCAGCCGTCTCGCCAGACTGCGAGATCGTAACGAAAAGCCCATGACGGTCCGGTACCACCTCCCGGTAGCGGTACTCGCTGGCGATATCGATCTGCGCCGGCAGACGCGCGATCGATTCGATCCAGTAACGCGCCACCATCCCCGCGTGATAGCTCGTGCCGCAGGCGACGATCTGCACCGAGGAGACGTCCTTCAGCATGGCGGCCGCGTCCGCGCCGAACAGGCCCGGCTGGACCGAATTCGCGGCCGCGACCGCCTCGAGCGTATTGGCGAGCGCTCCCGGCTGCTCGAAAATCTCCTTCTGCATGTAGTGCCGGTACGGCCCGAGCTCGACCGCCTGCGCCGTCATCTCGGATACGTGCACCGGACGCTCGACGCGCTTGCCGCGCGCGTCGAGCACGCGCACCCCATCCGGGCGGATCTCGGCGCAGTCGCCGTCTTCGAGGTAGATCACGTGCGAGGTGACTTGGATCAGCGCCGAGGCGTCCGAGGCGGCAAAGTTCTCGTTCTCGCCCAGGCCGAGCAGCAGCGGCGCGCCCTTGCGCGCCAGCACAACGACGTGTGGATCGTGTTCCGAAACCACCGCGATGGCGAACGCACCGACCAGCTCGCCCGCGGCCTTGCATACCGCCGAGAGCAGATCCGGGCTGGTGCGGCGCAGCTCGGCAACGAGATGCGCAATGACCTCGCTGTCGGTGTCCGAGGCAAAGACGTAGCCCTGGCGCGTCAGGCGCGCGCGGATCTGCTCGTGGTTCTCGATGATGCCGTTGTGGACCACGGCAAGGCCGTCCGAAACGTGCGGGTGCGCGTTCTTCTCGCTCGGAGCACCGTGCGTGGCCCAGCGTGTGTGGGCGATTCCGGTTTCGCTCGCGAGCTTCTGAGCGTCTATCTGCGCCGCGAGCTCCGCAACGCGGCCTGCGGCGCGCAGCCGTTTCAGCTGCGGCCTATCCTGCGCGCCCAGCACGGCGACGCCGGCCGAATCGTAGCCGCGATACTCGAGTCGCCGCAGGCCCTCAATCAGGACCGGAACGATGTCGCGGCGCGACGCCGCGGCGACGATTCCGCACATGCAGTCAGCTCTTCTTCCTGTTCGGCTTCCAGGCGGGAATTGATACTTGCTTGGCGCGCGCCACGGTGAGCTGGCCCGGCGGGGTATCCTTGCTGATGGTCGAGCCGGCGCCGATATACGAGCCTTTGGCGATCCTGACCGGCGCCACTAGTGTTGCGTCCGAGCCGATGAAGCAGTCGTCCTCGATCACGGTTCGGTGCTTGGCTGCGCCGTCATAGTTGCAGGTAATCGTCCCCGCGCCGATGTTCACCCGGGCACCGACCTCCGAGTCCCCGATGTACGCGAGGTGATTGGCCTTTGAGCCGGCGCCGAGGCGGCTCGCTTTCACCTCGACGAAGTTTCCAATGTGCACACCTTCGCCGAGATTCGCGCCCGGGCGCAGTCGTGCGTAAGGTCCGACGCGGCAGCGCGCGCCGACCTCCGCGTCCTCCAGCATGGAAAATGCGAGCACTTCGGTGTGAGCGGCGATGCTCACGTCGCGCAGTACGCAGTTAGGCCCGATGCGCACCCCGTCCCCCAGCCGCACATGCCCTTCAAACAGGCAATTCAAGTCGAGCACGACGTCGCGCCCGCACTCCAGGTTGCCGCGCACGTCCACGCGCGCGGGGTCGGCGAGCGTCACGCCGGCGTCGAGCAGGCGCGCAGCCTCGCGGCGC
>JBAUTW010000520.1:0-5035 GCA_049582365.1 Burkholderiales bacterium
GCGTTTTGCGTCACCGCGACGGTCGCGCTGTGCGACCAGCCGGGATCTTCCTTGTGGTAAGTCGCCAGGATCAGCAGCAGATAGGCCGCCAGCGCGACCAGCACCAGCCACTTCGCCTCGCGCAGTAGGCTCGCGAGCTTGGCGGGAAGTGGGGCTGCGGAGGATTTTTGCGCTGCTGCCATTTAGGCCCGCTGGGAAGTGCGGAATTGTACCCCACTCCCTCCTCGAATCCCCAGCGCGGGCGGGCCCTTAGCGCCGGATCGTGAGATCCGTTCTAATGCGAGCCTAGTCCGGCAGCATGATCGAGTCGTGCAGCACGATGGTCGAGCCGCGCATTTCGATGTAACCGCCCAACTGCAGGTCCTTCATTACGCGGCTCACCATCTCGCGCGAGGCGCCGATCATCTTGGCGATGTCCTGCTTGGGCAGCCGTTTGGTCACCATCTTCTGGCCGTCCACCGTGTCCGACATGTCGAGCAGCAGGCGCGCCACCCGGCCGTAGACGTCGAGCAGCGCCAGGCTGCCGATCTTGCGGTCGGCCTCGCGCAGGCGCCGCACCAGGCCGCGCATCACCGCCATCGCCATTTCGAAGTTGTCGGCCAGACACTTGTTGAAGTCGCGCTTGGCGATCGACAGCAACTCGCAGGGTTCGATGGCCAGCACGCTGGCAGAGCGCGGGCTGTCATCGATCAGGCCCATCTCGCCGAAAAACTCTCCCGGGCCGAGAATGCTCAGGATCACTTCCTTGCCCTCGGCGTCGCTCATCATCACCTTCAGCCGGCCCGAAAGGATGATGTAGAGCGAATCGGTCTGATCGCCCGCCACCATGATCGTCGCTCCGCGCGCCACGCTCTTGCGCGTGACCACGGTGGCGAGGGCGCGCAATTGCTCGTCGGGGATGCTCGAGAACAGCGGCACCGCTCTCAGCACCGTCGTCGACACTGTCGTGGGTACGCCCGCCATGCTCCTCCCCGCCTGGTATCGAACCTGTGAACGTGACAATGTTAGCAGAATCGGTCGTTTATAATCGACCGCGATCGACCGAAGCTCTGCCGCAGCCCCCGCCCCGCCATGGCCACCCGTCATACACGTTTGCTTATCCTCGGATCCGGTCCGGCCGGCTACACCGCCGCGGTGTACGCCGCGCGGGCCAACCTGCGCCCCCTGCTGGTCACCGGCCTGGCGCAGGGCGGCCAGCTGATGACCACCACCGACGTGGACAACTGGCCCGCGGACGCAAACGGGGTCCAGGGCCCGGAGCTGATGGAGCGCTTCCAGAAGCACGCCGCGCGCTTCGAAACCGAGATCGTGTTCGACCATGTGCAGCGCGCGCGCCTCGGCGAGCGGCCACTGGTACTCGAGGGGGACTCGGCGACCTATACCTGCGACGCGCTGATCATCGCCACCGGCGCCTCGGCCAAGTACCTCGGGATCGAATCGGAGCAGAAGTTCATGGGGCGCGGCGTGTCCGCCTGCGCCACCTGCGACGGCTTCTTCTACAAGGGTCAGGACGTCGCCGTGATCGGCGGCGGCAACACCGCGGTCGAGGAGGCGCTGTATCTCGCCAATATCGCGCGCACCGTGACGCTGGTGCATCGGCGCGACAAGCTGCGGGCCGAGAAGATCATGATCGACAAGCTCATCAAGAAGGCGGCCGAAGGCAATGTGCGCCTCGAGTGGAACCACGTGCTGGACGAAGTGCTGGGGGACAAGAGCGGCGTCACCGGCCTGCGCGTCAAGCATGCGGCCACCGGGGCCGCGAAGGAGCTCGCCGTGACCGGCTTGTTCGTGGCGATCGGACACACCCCGAACACGTCGATTTTCGAACGCCAGCTCGACATGGAGAACGGATACATCGTGACCCGCGGCGGGCGCAACGGCAACGCCACCGCCACCAGCGTGGCCGGCGTATTCGCCGCCGGCGACGTGCAGGACCACGTCTATCGCCAGGCCGTCACCAGCGCCTCGAGCGGCTGCATGGCCGCGCTCGACGCCGAGAAGTACCTCGACACCCTGGCCGGGTGAGGAATGTTCGGGTGCCGGCCATGCGCAAGCCGCCCGAAGACGACCTGGAGTTCCGTCGCGCGGTGGCTGACGTGCAGCCGATCGCGCCGGCAAGGCGCAAGCCGCTGAGGCGCGCGCCGCCGGCGCCGATTCCGCAGCAGAGCCGGCGCGACGAGCGCGCCGCCCTGGCCGAGACGCTAAACGGGCCGGTCACACTCGACGACGCGCTCGAGTCGGGAGAAGAGCTCGTCTTCTTGCGCGACGGGCTGTCGCGCCAGACTCTGCGCCGCCTGCGGCGCGGCCACTGGGTGGTTCAGGACGAGCTCGATCTGCACGGCATGAACCGGGCGCAGGCGGCGCTCGGCGTGGCCGAGTTCCTGCGCCGCTGCGCGTTGCAAGGCCGGCATTGCGTGCGCATCGTTCACGGCAAGGGGCGGGGATCGCCCAATCGCGAGCCGGTGCTGAAGCACAAGCTCAGGAACTGGCTGATGCTGCGCGACGAGGTGCTGGCCTTCTGCCAGGCGCCGCCGGCGCACGGCGGCAGCGGCGCCGTGCTGGTGCTGCTTAAAGCGCGGACCTAGACGGCAGATTCGTTGATTTCGCCGGTGCGGATCCGGACCACGTGCTCGACCGCCGTGACGAAGATCTTGCCGTCGCCTATCTTGCCGGTGCGCGCGGCCTTGACGACCGCCTCGATTGCGGGCTCGACCTGGCTGTCCGCCACCACGACTTCGATCTTCACCTTGGGCAGGAAATCGACCACGTACTCCGCGCCCCGATACAGCTCGGTGTGCCCCTTCTGCCTGCCGAAACCCTTGACCTCCGTGACGGTCAGCCCGGTCACCCCGACTTCCGAAAGCGCTTCGCGCACTTCGTCGAGCTTGAACGGCTTGACGATGGCTTCGATCTTCTTCATGCAATTGCCTCCCGGCGGCCAACCCGCCGACCGTGCCGATTGTAACGCGCCTTGCCGGTCGCTTGCGCTGATGGCTTGTTCTGCATAATAGGCCCATGGCGGATCAAGCCGGTGCAGGAGGGCTGGAAAGCCTCGCAATCGTCGAGTCGCTCGACGGCATCGATCCCGCCGAATGGAACCAGCTGGCCGGAACCAACCCGTTCGTGCGCCACGAGTTCCTTTCGGCCCTGATCGACACCGGCTGCGCCAGCGCGCGTACCGGCTGGGCCCCGCGCTTCCTGCTGCTGCGCCGCGCCGGCGCGCTGGCGGGCGCAATGCCGCTGTTCCTGAAGTCGCACTCCTACGGCGAGTATGTGTTCGACTGGGCCTGGGCCGACGCCTACGCGCGGCACGGCCTCGATTACTACCCCAAGCTGCTCAGCGCGGTACCGTTCACGCCGGTGACCGGGCCGCGCCTGCTGGCGCAGTCGGAGCGCGAGCGCGAAGCCCTGCTCGCGGCCGCGCTCGAGCTGGCCAAGGACGCGTCCTCGCTGCACGTGCTGTTTCCGACCGAAGGCGAGGCGGGCCTGATGCAGCGCCAGGGCATGCTGTTGCGCCGCACGGTCCAGTTCCACTGGCGCAATGAAGGCTACGCCGATTTCGAGGCTTTCCTCGCGCGCCTGACGCACGCCAGGCGCAAGAACATCCGCCAGGAGCGCCGGCGCGTGCGCGAAGCCGGCATCACGCTGCGCCGGCTGCGCGGCGAAGCGATCGAGCACGGCCACTGGGCGCTGTTCCACCGCGGCTATCGCGCCACCTATGCCGCGCACCACTCCAGCCCCTACCTGAACCTCGAGTTCTTCCTGCGCATCGGCGCGACGCAGCCCGAGCACACCCTCATGATTCTCGCCGAGCGCGCCGGCGCGCCGGTCGCCGCTGCGCTATGCCTGCTCGACGCCGGGGCAATCTACGGCCGCTACTGGGGCGCGCTCGAGCACGTTCCGCTGCTGCACTTCGAGTGCTGCTACTATCAGCCGATCGAGTACGCGATCGCACATGGCCTGAAATATTTCGAGGGCGGCGCGCAAGGCGAGCACAAGCTGTTCCGCGGGCTCATGCCGGTGGAAACGGTTTCCGCGCACTGGCTCGCGCACCCCGCCTTCGCGCGCGCGATCGAGGATTACCTGGAACGCGAAACGAGCGGCATCGGGCGCTACGTGAACGAGCTGGTCGAGCATTCGCCGTTCAGGCAAAGCTAGACATTCACCCAGGGGGAGGACAAGAGGATGCGTCTCGGCAACAAGGTGGCAATCGTCACGGGCGCCGGCAGCGGCTTCGGCGAGGGAATCGCCGCGCGCTTCGCCCAGGAGGGCGCGAAGGTGCTGGTCAATGACATCAACGCCGACGCCGGCGAGCGCGTCGCCGGCGCGATCCGCAAGGCGGGCGGCAGCGCGCAGTTCGTGCAGGCCGACGTGACGCGCGACGCCGACTGGGCGCGCCTCGCGCAGAGCGCGCAGTCGACGTTCGGGCGCCTGGACGTGGTGGTCAACAATGCCGGCTGGACCCACCGCAAGAAGCCCTTCCTCGAGGTGACCGAGGCCGAGTTCGACCGGGTCTACGCGGTCAACGTCAAGAGCGTTTACCTGTCGGCGCGCCACGTGCTGCCGACGTTTCGCCGCCAGGGCGGCGGCTGCTTCGTCAACATCGCCTCGACCGCGGGCCTGCGGCCGCGCCCCGGGCTGATCGTCTACAACAGCTCCAAGGCGGCGGTGATCCTGATGAGCAAGGCGATGGCGGGCGAATTCGGCCCGGACAAAGTGCGTGTGAACTGCGTCAACCCGGTATTCAGCCCGGAAACCGCGCTCTCGGCCGAATTCGCAGGCGGCGCGATCACGCCGGAAGTACGGGCCGCTTACCTCGCCACCATTCCGCTGGGGCGCTTTTCGACGCCGCTCGACGTCGCCAACGCCTGCCTCTACCTGGCCTCGGACGAGGCTTCGATGATCAGCGGGGTGTGCATCGAGGTCGACGGCGCGCGCTGCGTGTAGCGCAAGCGCGGGCTTCAGCCTTCGGCAGCGCGCTTCACGCCGCCCAGCAGAGCGGCGACCTGGCGCTGCTTGCGGCGCGGGTGCGCGC
>JBAUTW010000521.1:0-2042 GCA_049582365.1 Burkholderiales bacterium
CGCATCGGCTACGAGCGCTGGCTGCGCAACCTGGCGGTCGGCCTGGGCAACGCGCCGCGCGCGCCCGAGGTGCTCGCGGCACTGCGCGCGCGCGCAAAGCATCCGTCGCCGCTCGTGCGCGAGCACGTCGAATGGGCGTTGGCGCAGCATGAGTGACTGGCGCCCCGATCCGCTGCTCGAGGGCTTCGAGGCGAAGACGCTCGGGTTCCCTCCCGACTACGACGGCCAGGTCGTGGCCACGCTCGTGCGCCTGCCTACCGGCAGCGCGCCTCGCGGCGCGGTGCTCTACGTCCACGGCTTCGTCGATTATTTCTTCCAGCGCCACATGGCGCTGCGCTTCGCGCAGGAAGGCTATGCCTTTCACGCGCTCGACCTGCGCAAGCACGGACGATCGCTGCTCGCGCGGCAGCACCCGTGCTTTTGCAAGCGCGTCGACGAGTACTATCCCGAGATCACCCGCTCGCTCGAGGAGATCGGTCAGCCGGCGCTGCTCGCCGGGCATTCCACCGGCGGCCTGATTTGCTCGCTCTACGCCGCCGAAGGCGAGCGCCGCGGGCAGCTGCGCGCGCTCTGGCTCAACAGCCCGTTCTTCGAGTTCAACGCGCGACCGCTCGATCGGCTGCAGCTGCGCTTCGCGGCCGCCCTGGGCAGGGTGCTGCCGTTGCTCAACAATCCGCGCGCGCTCAGCTCCGCGTACGTCAAAAGCCTGCACCGCAGCTTCGACGGCGAGTGGGATTTCGACCTGCGCTTGAAGCCGGTCGAGGGATTTCCGGCCTATTTCGGCTGGCTGGCGGCGATAACCGACGCCCACGCCAGGGTGCATGCGGGGCTGGCGCTGCCGCTGCCGGTGCTGTCGATGCATTCGGACGAGGCGGACGTCGTGCTCGACTGGCGCGACATCGCGCGCTGGAGCCGCACGCTCGGCCCGCAGGTGAGCGTGCTCGCGTTTCCGGGCGGACTGCACGACCTGGTGCTGTCGCGCGCGCCGGTGCGCGAGGAAGTTTTCAGACAGCTCTTTTCGTGGGCGGAACGAGCCACAGCGTGACGAGCGTCGCCAGCGCCCAGACCACGTACAGCGCGGTGAACAGCCGCTCCGGCGCGTCGTAGTAGAGCAGCGCCTGCACCCACCGCCCGACGAACGAGCGCGGGTGCAGGCCGCCGCGCAGCAGGTCCTCCCACAGCGTGAGCGGGCAGGCGGCACCGAGCAAGGCCTCGAGCGCGACGACAATGATCGCGGCGAGATGAAGCAGGCGGAAACAGGGATTGCGCACCCAGCGCCAGCCCAGGGCGGCCCCCAGCCAGATCAGCAGCAAGCCGCCGGTGATGAAGGCGGCGATCAGGAAGTGCCCGACGAGCAGCGCGTCGGCGGCTATGCAGGGCCCTTCGCCTGCGGTCGGCGCGGATCGGCGATCCATTCGCTCCATGAGCCGGCGTAGATGCGCGAGCCGGGCAGGCCGGCGACTTCCATCGCCAGCAGGTTGTGGCAAGCGGCGACGCCCGAGCCGCAGTAATGCACCACTTCGGCCGGGTCGCGCTCGCCGAGCAGCGCGCCCAGCTCCTTCTTCAGCTCGCCGGGCGCCTTGAATGTGCCGTCGGGCGTCAGGTTATCGCCGTTGAACCGGTTGCGCGCGCCCGGGATGCGGCCAGCGACCGGATCGATCGGCTCGGCCTCGCCCAGATAGCGCGCAGGCGCCCGTGCGTCGAGCAGGAGCATATCCGCCGCGCCGAGGCGCCGCTCGACCAGATCCACCTCGGCGTTCATCTCCGGGCGCGGGCGGGCGACGTAGCCGGTAGCGGGGAAGGAGGGAACTTCGGCGGTGACTTCGCGTTCCTCCTCGAGCCACTTGGCGAGGCCGCCGTCGAGCACCGCCGCAGCGTCGTGCCCGACCCAGCGCAGCATCCACCACAGGCGCGACGCCATCGCGCCATTGTTGGCGTCGTAGGCGACCACCTGGTCGCCCGGCCGCAGCCCCTGGCGTCCCAGCCAGGCGACGAACACGGTCGGCTGCGGCAGCGGGTGGCGCCCGTTGCGGCCGGTCGGC
>JBAUTW010000522.1:0-4077 GCA_049582365.1 Burkholderiales bacterium
GATCACCACCGCGGCGGCGCGCGAGATGCCCCTGCGACCAGCGCTTCGCGGCGCGCGCAGTCGGCGAACACCACGGCGTCGCCCGCAAGCACTGCCTCGCGCACGCGCTCCGGATCGAGGTCGAGCGCCATGTAGCGCACGCCCTCCGCCTCCAGCATGCGCGCGAGGCGCTGTCCGTTGCGGCCGTAGCCCAGGATGATGACGTGCCGCTCAGTCTCGATCGACTGCACGGCGATGCGGTGCAGCTCGAGCGACCGCTGCATCCATTCCGAGCGCGCCAGCCGCATCACGATGCGGTTGCTGGCACCGATCACGAACGGCGTCGCGAGCATTGACAGGATCATCGCCGCCAGCAACGCCTGCAGCAGCGGATCCTGAACAATGCCCTCGCCGCGCGCGAGCGTGAGCAGCACGAAGCCGAACTCGCCACCCTGCGCGAGCGCGAGCCCGACGCGAAGCGCCGTCCCCGGCGCGCTGCCGAACAGCCGCGACAACAGCGCGATCAAGCCGAGCTTCGCGCCCATCAGCAGCGCGAGCAGCAACAGCACCAGCCCCGGATGGCCCAGCACCAGGCGCGTATCGAGCATCATGCCGACGGTGACGAAGAACAGGCCGAGCAGCACGTCGCGGAACGGCTTGATGTCCTGCTCGACCTGGTAGCGATACTCCGTCTCCGAGATCAGCATCCCGGCGAGGAATGCCCCGAGCGCGAGCGACAGGCCCGCGAGGCCGCTCAGGAAAGCGAGCGCGAGCGTGATCAGCAGCACGTTGAGCACGAACAGTTCGGTCGAACGGCGTCGCGCGACGACCCCGAACCACGCGCGCATGGCCTTCGGGCCGACGACCACCAGGACGCCTAGCGCCACGGCCGCCTTGGCAAGGGCGAACGCGATGGCGACGCCGGTCTCGCTCGCGGGCTGCCCCAGGGCCGGGATCAGGATCAGCAGCGGCACCACGGCCAGATCCTGGAACAGCAGCACGCCGATGATTTCGCGCCCGTGCGGCGAATCGAGCTCCATGCGCTCGGCGAGCAGCTTGGAGACGATGGCGGTAGAGGACATCGCCGCCGCGCCCCCAAACACCAGGCCCGCCTGCCAGGACCCGCCCAGCGCGACCGACGCCACCACGCACAACACGACCGACGCCGACACTTGCGCCAGGCCGAGCCCGAACACGACGCGCCGCATCGCGAGCATCCTCGGCAGGCTGAATTCCAGCCCGATCGAGAACATCAGGAACACGACGCCGAACTCCGCCAGCCGGCGCGTTTCCTCGCTATCTTCGATCAGCCCGAGCGCATGCGGGCCGAGCGCGAGTCCGGTGACCAGGTAGCCGACGATCGGCGGCAGCGACAGGCTGCGGCAGGCGACCACGGCCAGCACGCTGCTTGCGAGCAGCACCAGCACCGGTTGCAGGGCGACACCCGTTGCGTCCATCGGGAAAAAGGGTCGGTTGGGCTATACTTCCTCGCTATGATAAGCGCTTCGTCAACGGCGCTGGAGCTGGCGCGCCGCGTGCTGGCGATAGAGGCCGATGCGGTACGCGCGCTGATCGATCGCCTCGACGAGCGCTTTCTCGCTGCCGTGTCGCTGATTCTCGACTGTCGCGGTCGCGTCGTGGTGAGCGGCATCGGCAAATCCGGCCACATCGCGCGCAAGGTCGCCTCGACGCTGGCAAGCACTGGAACGCCGGCGTACTTTCTTCATCCGGCCGAGGCAATCCACGGTGATCTCGGGATGATCCAGCCGGACGACGTTTTCATCGGCATCTCGCACTCGGGAGAGAGCGAGGAGCTGCTCAGGATCATTCCGCTGATCAAGCGTCAGGGCGCCAGGCTGATCGCGCTTACCGGCAACCAGGCCTCGACGCTCGCCCGCGAGGCCGACACGCACCTCGACGCAGGCGTGGCGCAGGAAGCCTGCCCGCTCAACCTCGCGCCGACTGCGAGCACGACCGCCGCGCTCGCGCTCGGGGACGCGCTCGCGGTTGCGCTGCTCGACGCGCGCGGCTTCTCGGCCGACGACTTCGCGCGCTCGCACCCGGGCGGAACGCTTGGCAGGCGGCTGCTGACTCACGTCGCCGACGTCATGCGACGCGGGGCCGACGTGCCGTCGGTCCCCGACACCGCGACGCTGCACCAAGCAGTGCAAGAGATGTCGCGCGGCAGGCTTGGGATGACGGCAGTGGTCGACGCGGCGGGTCGCGTCGCGGGCATATTCACGGACGGCGACCTGCGAAGAGTGCTGGCCAAAGTCTCGGATTTTTCCGGCGCCGGCATCGCCGAGCTGATGACGCCGGGCCCGCGCACGATCCGGCCAGGGGCGCTCGCGGTCGAGGCGGTGGAACTGATGGAACGCCACAAGATCAACCAACTTGTCGTCGTCGACGACAACGACAAGCTAGTGGGCGCGCTCAATATGCACGACCTGTTCCGCGCCAAAGTCATCTGACCGATGAGCGAAGTCTCCGGCGCCGCGCTCGAGCGTGCGCGGCGCGTGCGCCTCATGATCTTCGACGTGGACGGTGTGCTCACCGACGGGCGGCTGTGGTACGGCCCCGCAGGCGAGGCGCTGAAAGCGTTCCACACGCTCGACGGGCACGGGATCAAGATGCTGGCGCAGAGCGGCGTGGTACCCGCCATCCTGAGCGGCCGCCGCTCGCAGGCCGTCACGCAGCGCGCCGCAGAGCTCGGCATCGGACACGTATTGCAGGGGATCGACGACAAGCGTTCGGCCTATGCCGCGCTCCTGACACAGCTCGGCGTGGAAGCGCAGGCCACCGGCTACGTCGGCGACGACGTGGTGGATCTGCCCGTGCTTACGCGCTGCGGCTTCGCCTGCGCCCCGCGCGAAGCGCCGCTGGCGGTGAGGCAGCGCGTTCACTATGTGTGCGAGTCGCCGGCCGGCGGCGGCGCGGCGCGTGAGATCTGCGAGCTGCTGATGCGCGCGCAGGGCTCGCTCGATGCCGCTCTGGCCAGATACCTGGCGTGAGACTTTCGGCGACCGGGCTATTCCCGCTTGCGCTGATGCTGGCGCTGGCGATGGTGACCTTCTGGCTCAAGCAGACGGTGCAGGAGCCGCCCGCCCCGTCGACGCTGCGAAGCCACGACCCCGACTACATCGTGGAAAACTTCAACATCACGAGCTACGGCCCCGGCGGCATCGCACAATCCACGTTGGCGGCGGCGAAAATGATACATTACCCGGACGACGACTCGACCGACCTGGTCGCGCCGCGGATGGTGCAGACAAAGCCGGGCGAGCCGCGCATAACGGTCACAGCCGACCGCGGCACGCTGTCGCAGGGCGCCGACGAGCTGTTCCTTTACGGCGACGTGCTGCTGGTGCGTGCTGCAGATGCGGGGCGCCCGGAGATGCGCATGCGTACCAGCTTCCTGCATATCGTGAGCGCCAAGTCGCTGGCGCTGACCGACCGCCAGGTGACGATCAGCGACGACGACCAGTCGATCACCGGGAAGGGAATGGAATACAACAACGAGCTCGGAAAGCTGATCCTGCACGAGCGAGTGCGCAGCCGATTCGAGGCGGAAAAGAGCAAGCCATGAAAACGCGCAAACGCTTGGCCGTCGCCCGGGCTCTTGCCGCCGCCCTCGCGGTGGCAGCGCTGCAAGCGCCGCTGAGCGCGCACGCAGAGAAAGCCGACAAGGACAAGCCGACCGAAATCGAATCGAACCGCATGCTGTCCGACGAGGCGCGCCGGATGAGCGTCTTCGAGGGCAACGTCGTGCTGACCAAGGGTACGCTGGTGGTTCACGCCGACCGGCTCGTGGTGCGTCAGGACGCGGACGGCTTTCAGCACGTCACGGCGACCGGCAACCCGGTGCGGTTCCGGCAGAGAGCGGATTCGAAGGACGGCAAGGAAGGCGCCTTGATCGAGGGCGAGGCGTTGCGCATGGAAATCGACGAGCGCGAAGACAAGGTGGAGCTGTTCGACAGCGCGCGCGTGTCGCGCGACAAGGACGTGGTGCGCGGCAACTACATCTTCCTCGATCAGCGCTCGGGCTTCTATTCCGTCACGGGCGGCGCCGACGCGCCGCAGGGCCGGGTGCGCGCCGTG
>JBAUTW010000523.1:0-1700 GCA_049582365.1 Burkholderiales bacterium
TGCCGCCGCTGCCGGAGCTCGACTGGCCCGTCGGAGAGTTCGTGCTGGTGCGTTCGCAGCTCTCAAACGAAGGCTCCAGCTACGAAGTGCTGGAGCGCTTTCCACTCGCGCGCTAGCGGCGGCGCTGCGCCGCGAGGGCAGACAAGGCGAGCGCGGCGACGATCAGCGCCATGCCGCCCCATTCGAGCGCGCTGAGCCGCTCGCCGAGCAGCAGCACCCCGAACGCGGCACCGAGCACCGGTACCGACAGGATGCCCAGGCTCGCGAGCCCCGCGTCGAGTTTCTGCAGCGCCCAGAACCACAGGAACCAGCACACCGCGCCGACCAGCACGCCGTTGTAGAGCACCGCGAACACGAGGTACGGCGACCAGTGCATCGGGCGTGACGGGAAGGCGAATGCCAGCGCGACGAGGCCGGCGCCGCCGAGCAGCGTCTGCCAGGCCGAGAGCGACAAGGTGTCGACCCGCTCGCGCATCTGCAGCCGCTTGGTGAGCACCACGCCCAGGCCCCAGGCGACGCCCGAGGCGAGTGCCAGCAGGTCGGGCAGCCCGGGTCTCGCGCCCGGGTGCACCAGCAGCACCAGCCCGGCGAGCGCCAGCGCGATCGCGGCCCACTGCGCCCGGGAGGGCCGCTCGCCGATGATCGGCCAGGCGAACAGCACGACCCAGAACGGCATGGTGTAGTTGAGCACCGCGCTCTTGCCCGCGGCGCCCGACACCAGCGCGAGGCTTACGAGCGCGAAGCCTGCGGTGGTCTGCAGCAGGCCGACCGCGAGCATCTGCGGCGCGTGCGTCAGGCGCAACGGTCGACCGAGCGCCGCGAGCGCGCCGAACAGGCACAGGCTGGCGAGCGCGAAGCGCCAGGCCAGGAACTCGAACGGCCCCGCCTCGCGCATCGCCAGCTTGAGCACCACCCAGTTGAAGCCCCACACCAGGGCGATGACGCCGAACACCAGCGCCGACAACCGGCGCGTGTTCAACATGGCGAAAAAACGGGGTCAGATACCATTTATCCGGCGAGCGTCAGGCGCACGAGCAGTCCGCCACCGTCGCGGGGCAGGAGATCGAGCCGACCGCCGTGTGCGCGCGCCACGCGCTCGACGATCGCCAGGCCGAGGCCCGACCCGCCGACGCCGCCGCGCGACGAGTCGAGCCGCGTGAAGGGCTGCTTCAGTCGCTCGGCCTCGGCAGCGGGGATGCCGGGCCCGCGGTCCAGCACCTCGATCAGCGTCGCGCCGCGCTCGCGGCGCGTGCGCACCAGCACCGGTTCGCCCGCGTAGCGCAGGGCGTTGTCGATCAGGTTGGCGAGCGCGCGGCGCAGCGCCATCTGCGCGAAGCGGAGCGGCGGGACGTTGCCGCGCTCCAGGCTCACCTGCTTTCCGCGCCGGACATAGCCTTCCACCACCTCGGCGGCCAGGGCGTCGAGGTCGCGCACCGCCTGGCCCTCGTGCTCGCCGCGCGCGAAATCGAGGAACTGGCCGATCACGGCGTCGATCTCGTCGATGTCGGTAGCCATGCCCTCGGCGGTGGCGCGCTCGCCGCCCAGGATCTCCAGGCCCAGACGCAGGCGCGCGAGCGGCGTGCGCAGGTCGTGGCTGATGCCGGCGAGCACCATGGCGCGCTCGCGCTCCATCGAGGCGAGGTCCCGTGTCATGCGGTTGAACGCGTCGGCGACGGTGCGCAGCTCGCGCGGCCCCACGA
>JBAUTW010000524.1:0-4360 GCA_049582365.1 Burkholderiales bacterium
CCGCGCACCCCGCGCGTGAGCAGCACCGCGCCCAGTTCGGTCTCGAGCTGGCGCAGGCTCTTGGTCAGCGCGGGCTGCGTAACGTCGAGGCCCCGCGCCGCGGCGCGGATGCCCCCGGCCTCCACGATGGCCATGAAGTCGCGGATCTGGTTGAGGCGCATCGATAACTCCGGGTGATCAGTATGCCAAATGATACTTCTTTCGGTTTTCGCCCGCGCTCCGTATGCTTCAGGCGCCGGTCGACAAACAAGATCCAGAGGAGGAGAAACCGTCATGAATGCCAGAGCAGCCAGCCAGTTCCTCGTCGGAGCCGCGCTCGCGGCCGCCGGCCTCGCGCCGAACAGCGCATCCGCCCAGACGATCCTGTTCAACTGCTTCTTTCCGCCCCAGCACTACACGTGCCGGGTCATGCTGCGCGACTGGGCGAAGCAGATCGAAACGGCGACCGACGGCCGCGTCAAGTTCAGCATCCCGCCCAAGAGTCTCGCCGCGCCCGAGGACCAGTACGATGGCGTCGTCAACGGCGTGATGGACGGCGCGATCCAGTTCAACCAGTTCATCTCCAACAAGGTCACCGGGATCCAGATCGGCCAGCTGCCGTTCATCGGCACCGAGAGCGCCGAGTCCGGCAGCGTCGCGCTGTGGCGCACCTACCAGAAGTTCTTCGCCGCCAAGAACGAATACGGGCCGGTGAAGCTGCTCGCCGACTACGCAACCAACGGCGCCGAATTCTGGTCGATGACCGACCAGCCGATCCGCAGCATCGAGGACCTCAAGAACCGCAAGATGTGGGCGCTGCCCGGCGTCAGCGCCAACATTATCAAGGCCACCGGCTCGGCGGTGGTCGCCGGCCCGGCAGTGCAGATGCTCGAGATCATCTCCAAAGGCGTGGTCGACGGCTACGTCGGCGTGCCGTACTCCTCGGTCGTCTCGTTCAAGCTGCTCGACTACACGAAGTCCGCGACCGTCTTCCCCGACAAGATCTTCACCCCCACCTTCTCGTTCTTCATCAGCCGCAAGAAGTGGGACACGATCTCGCCCGCCGACCGCAAGGCGATCGTCGCGCTCAGCGGCGAGAAGATCTCGCGCCACTTCGGCCAGGTGCAGGACGGCGTGCAGAAGAAGTCCAAGGGCGCGGTCGCCAAGCACGGCATCAAAGCCTATCCCGGCGACCCGGCGATGCTCGCCAAACTCGAAGCGCTCGGTCAGCCGATGATCGACGCCTGGTTGAAGAAGGTGGCGGCAATGGGCATCGACGGCAAGACGGCGATCGCGTATTACCGCAAGGTGCTCGCCGAAGAAGACGCCAAGCGCAAGTAGCGCGCATGTTGCGCCGCTTCGAGGCCATCGCATCGCGCATGCTCGGCGTCATCGCCGCGGCCGCGCTGTTCGCGATGATGCTGCTCACCTTCGTCGACGTCATCGGCCGCTACGGATTCCACCACTCGATCTTCGGCGTCGCCGAGATCGTCGAGAACCTGATGATCGTCGCGGTCTTCGCCGGGCTGGCGTTCATCACTGCGAGAAACGAGCACATCACGGTGTCGCTGATGGAGCCGCTGATCGAGCGCACCGTCGCCACGCCCAGGCGCTGGGCGTCGATCGCGATGTCGGTGGGTTGCACCCTGCTCATCTGCTGGCAGATGTTCGCGCGCGCGCTCGACCTGCTGAGGAGCGCCGCGCACAGCGCGGTGCTCGACCTGCCAAAGTGGATCGAGCCGATGTCGGCCGCCGTGCTCTCGCTCACCGGCTTCGTGTTGCTGCTGATCGCCCTCGCGCGCACGCGCGGGCGCCTCGACGGCAGCTCGGCGCACGCCGACTGACGCGACCCCCGGCATGACGATCGCGTTGATCGGTTTCGCCTGCCTGCTGCTACTCTGCTTCCTCGGCTTCCCGCTCGGCTTCTCGACGCTGCTCACGGGGCTGGCGGGGTTCGCCTACATGCGCGGCTGGGACTGGCACGCCGGCGTGACCATGATGGCGCAGCAGATCGTCGACACCGGCGCAAACTACGGGCTGTCGGTGATCCCGCTGTTCCTGCTCATGGGCGTGTTCATTTACCGCGCGAACATCTCCGAGGACCTGTTCGAGGCCTCCAACGCGCTGCTCGGCCGCTATACGGGTGGGCTCGCGCACTCTACGGTGCTCGCCTGTGCCGGCTTCGCCGCCGTCTCCGGTTCATCGCTCGCGACCGCGGCGACGATGACCAAGGTGGCGATGCCGCACATGCGTCGCTACGGCTACGACGACGCGCTTTCCTCCGGCGTGATCGCGGCCGGCGGGACACTCGGCATCATGATCCCGCCCTCGGTGCCGCTGGTGATCTACGGCCTGGTCGCCGAGCAGGACATCGGCAAGCTGTTCATTGCCGGCGTCTGCCCGGGGATTCTGCTCGTCCTGCTGTACATGGCCGCCGTGTGGGCCGTGGTCTGGCGCCGCCCGGAGGCGGGCCCGGCCGGCGCCCCGGTGCCGCGCAACGAGCGCGTGCGCGCCTACCTGAATGTCTGGCCGGTGGTGGTGCTGTTCCTGGTCGTGCTCGGCGGAATCTACTTCGGCGTCTTCACCTCGACCGAGGCCTCGGGCATCGGCGCCACCGGCGCCGCCGCGTTCGCGTGGTGGCGCGGCCGCCTGCGCACGCTGGCGCAGCTCTACGAGTCTTTACTCGAGGCCTGCCGCACAACAGCGGCGCTTTTCATCGTCATCTTCGGCGCGCAGGTCTTCTCCAACTTCATCGACCTCTCGGGGCTACCGAACGCACTGGTCGACCTGGTCCAGGGGATGCACCTCTCGCCGATGGGCACGGTGTTCGCGATCTGCGTCATCTGCATCCTGCTCGGCATGATCTTCGAGTCGATCGGCATCCTGCTGGTGATCGTCCCAGTCTTCCTGCCGATCCTGATTTCCCAGGACGTGAACCTGATCTGGTTTGGCGTCGTGATGATCCTCGTCGTCGAGCTCGGGCTGGTCACGCCGCCGATCGGAATGAACGTATTCACGGTTCGCGCGATGATGCCGGACATCGAGCTGCCGCGGATCTTCCGCGGCGTGATGCCCTTCGTCGTCGCCGACCTCGTCGCGCTCGGCCTGCTGTTCGCCTTTCCCGCAATCGCCACCTGGCTGGTGACAATCAAATGGTAGACAAACCCAACTTCATCTTCAACCTCGCCGACGACCTCGGCTACGCCGACCTGGGCTGCTATGGCGGGCGCTCGATCGGCACACCGCGCGGTTCGTGCTCGCCGAATCTGGACCGCATGGCGGCCGAAGGCCTGCGCTTTACCGACGGCTACTCGAACTCGCCGGTCTGCTCGCCGACGCGCTTCGCGCTCGCCACCGGGCGCTATCAATACCGCCTGCGCGGCGGCTGGGACGAGCCGATCGCCGGCAACGCGCGCGTCGATCCAGGGCTCGGCCCGGTGCTCGGCCTGCCTCCAGGGCACCCCACCCTGGCGTCCCTGCTGCGCGACGCGGGCTACGCCACCGCGCTGGTCGGCAAATGGCACCTGGGCTATGCGCCGCACTTCGGCCCGCTGAAGAGCGGCTACCAGGAGTTCTTCGGCGCCATGAGCGGTGGATTGGACTATTTCACGCATTGCGACACCGCGGGCGTGCACGATCTCTGGGAGGGCGAGACCGAGGTGCACCGCATCGGCTATCTGACCGACCTGATCAGCGAGCGCGCGGCGGACTTCCTCGCGCGCCGCCGCGGGCAGGCTCAGCCCTTCCTGCTCTCGCTGCACTACACCGCGCCGCACTGGCCGTGGGAAACGCGCGCCGACGAGGCCGAAGCAAAGCACCTCGCCGCCAGCCGCGAGCACATCAGTCACGTCTCGGGCGGCTCGGTCGAAACCTACCTCGCGATGATCCACCACATGGACGAGGGCATCGGCCGCCTGCTCGCCACGCTCCGGGACATCGGCGCGGACCGCAACACGATCGTCGTCTTTACGAGCGACAACGGCGGCGAGAGGTTTTCCGACGTCTGGCCGCTCACCGGCAAGAAGATGGATCTGCTCGAGGGCGGCATCCGCGTGCCGTACATCGTGCGCTGGCCGGCCCGGGTGAAGCCGGGCGGCGAGACGCCGCAGCTCGCCATCACGATGGACTGGGTGGCGACCTTTCTCGAGGCGGCGGGCGTGGCGCCGCATCCCGACTACCCGCTCGACGGCGCGAGCCTGCTCGCCGTGCTGGACGACCCGGCGCGCGGCTTCGAGCGCGAGCTCTTCTGGCGCACCAACTACCGCAGCCAGCGCGCGTTGCGATCCGGGCGCTGGAAATACCTCTCGACCGAGGACGGCGAGTTCCTATACGACCTCGGGCGCGACGCGCGCGAGCGCGCCAACCGGGCGCGGCGCGAGCC
>JBAUTW010000525.1:0-2690 GCA_049582365.1 Burkholderiales bacterium
GGCGCAGGCCGGGGACGAGGAGTCCCCCGAGGCGATCGACCGCAGCTGGATGGAGCAGCCCGTGACCTTCGGCGGCGGCGCGCCCGAGGTCGCCCCCGTGCACATCTACCGCAAAGGAGCCGCGTCATGAGCGACTATCTGAACCAGGCGCTGTTCGGCATCTATCCCTACGTGTGCCTCGCCGTGTTCCTGCTCGGCTCGCTGGTGCGCTTCGACCGCGAGCAGTACACCTGGAAGAGCGACTCCTCGCAGCTCCTGCGCCGCGGCCAGCTGCGCTGGGGCTCGAACCTGTTCCACGTCGGCATCCTGCTGCTGTTCCTCGGCCACCTGTTCGGCCTGCTAACGCCGCACGGCGCGTACGCCGCCCTGGGGCTGACGCCCGGCGCGAAGCAGATCCTGGCGATGACCTCGGGCGGAATCGTGGGCACGATGATCCTGGCCGGCCTGCTGCTGCTGCTGCACCGGCGCCTCACCATCGCGCGCATCCGCGCCACGAGCACGCGCATGGACATCTTCATCCTGCTGTGGATTCTCGCGACGCTCCTGCTCGGGCTGACCTCGATCGTGTTCTCCGCGCAGCATCTCGACGGCGGCATGATGCTGCTGCTCGCGGACTGGGCGCAGCACGTCGTCACCTTCCGCGGCGGCGCGGCGGCGTTCATCGCCGGGGTGCCGCTGATCTTCAAGATCCACCTTTTCTTCGGCATGACGCTGTTCCTGCTGTTCCCCTTCTCGCGCCTGGTGCACGTGTGGAGCGGCTTCGCCTCGCTTGCGTACCTGGGCCGGGCCTACCAGATCGTGCGCAGCCGCGGCTGATGGCGTCGCCCGAGGTCAACGGCCTTCCGCCTGCGCTGCGCGAGCTGCTGCTCGAGCGCGCGGCCAAGCGCGGCCTGCTGGAGGGCCGCGCGCGCGACGAGGTGAGCTTCGCCGATGCCGGCGCCGAGGACGCCGTGATCGAGCGCCTGCTCGAGCTCGAGGTGCGCACGCCCGAGCCGAACGACGAGGAATGCCGGCGCTACTACGAGCACCACCCCGCGCAGTTCCGCTCGGGCGACCTGGTCGAGGCGAGCCACGTCCTGTTTGCGCTCACCCCGCGCGTTCCTCCCGGCGCGCTGCGCGCGAAGGCGGCGGAAGTGCATTCCGCGGCACGCGCCGAGCCGCAGCGCTTCGGCGATCTTGCGCGCGAATACTCGAACTGCCCTTCGGCCGCGCAGGCTGGCGCGCTCGGACAACTTGGGCGCGGGGACACCGTGCCTGAGTTCGAGCGCGCGCTGTTCGCGACCGAGGCGCTCGGCGTGCTGCCCGAGCTCGTCGACACGCGTTTCGGCTTTCACGTCGTGCTCGTCGCCCGCCGCATCGCAGGCCAGGCGGTTCCGTTCGACGCCGCCCGCGAGCGCATCGGGGCGATATTGCGTGAGCGTTCGACCGAGCGCGCGCTCGCGCAGTACGTGCAAATTCTGGCGGACGAGAGCGACCTGAAGGGCATCGACCTTCAAGGTTTCGCGGGGCCGCTGGTTCGGTAGGCAGGCTTTGGGGCCAGCTTAACCAACCGGCAGACCCGGCCATGGGAACGTCGGCAAGCGGGTCTGCCGACGTCAGCGAGACCTTGCCGTCGCCTTTTTGCCACCCTGTTTCTACGCTTGCGCCACCCTCAAGGCAACGCTGCAGCGCGGTACAACGTGATCCAGAGCACGTGGATTTCCCTGTATATTTCCCTGCCAGAGGGAATTCGCGGCAGATCGAGAGGGGGGAATGTCATGCCGTTTCGCAGCGTTTATCCGGAAGTCGCGATCCCCGAGATCGCGCTGACCGACTACGTCCTCGCGCATGCGCGCGAGCGCGGCGACAAGCCCGCGCTGATCGACGGCCCCAGCGGGCGCGTCATCACCTACGCGCAGCTGCCCGGATTGGTGGCGCGCGCCGCCGCCGGCATGGCGCGCCGCGGCTTCAGGAAGGGCGAGCGCTTCGCGATCTGCAGCCCGAACGTTCCCGAGTACGCGATCGCGTTTCACGCCATCGCCTCGCTCGGCGGCACGGCGACGACGGTCAATCCGCTCTACACCGCGGGCGAAATGGCCAAGCAGCTCAACGACTCCAGCGCGCGCTTCCTGCTGACGGTTCCCGCGTTCCTCCCGGCCGCGCGCGAGGCGGCGGCGCAGTCGAAGGTCGAAGAGATCTTCGTTTTCGGCGAAGCCGAGGGCGCCACGCCGTTCGCCGCGCTGCTCGCCGGCGACGGCGCGCCGCCGAAGGTGACGATCGACCCGCGCGCCGACCTGGTGGCGCTGCCCTATTCGAGCGGCACCACCGGCCTGCCCAAGGGGGTCATGCTCACGCACCGCAACCTGGTGGCCGAACTGTGCTCGGTCAAGGGCGTCACCGACGCCGCACTGATCCTGCCCGAGGACACGGTGCTCGCGTTCCTGCCGTTTTTCCATATCTACGGCATCGTCGCGTTCCTCAACCTGAGCCTGCTTCAGGGCGCGACCGTGGTCACCATGCCGCGCTTCGACCTCGAGCAGTACCTGCAGCTGGTGCAGAAGTACGGCGTGACCATCCTGCACGTGGTGCCGCCGATCGCGCTGGCGCTGGCCAAGCACCCGGTGGTGGCCAACTACGATCTGTCCAAGGTGCGCGGCGCGTTTTCGGCCGCGGCGCCCTTGTCCGGAACCGTCGCGGATGCGCTGCACGAC
>JBAUTW010000526.1:0-3104 GCA_049582365.1 Burkholderiales bacterium
TAGCCGGGGTAGAACTTGCGCTCGCTGCGGTGCTTCTTGCCTTCGCGCATCTCGACCACCTCTTCGGTGGGCACGAGGATCTCGCCGAATTTCGACTCAAGTCCGTCGCGCTTGATGCGCTCCTTCAGCGCCTCGGCCACGCGGTGCTCGAAGTTCGAGTACGCGTGTACCACATACCATTTCAGCGACACGTCAACCTCCCTGTCCCGTCAGCAGCTTGGTCGCCCAGGCGAGGAACAGGTCCAGTACCCAGAACATCACCCCGGCGATCGCCGCAAATCCGAACACCAGTCCGGTGGTGATCCATGTTTCGTTCTTCGTCGGCCAGAAAACCTTGCGCAGTTCGGCGCGCGCGGCGACCAGGAACTGGCGGAATTCGCGGCCGGCGGCCGAGAAGCCGAACACCGCCGCGCCCGCCGCGAGTCCGCCCACGACACTCGCCCAGCGCAGCCACTGGCTGCTGGAATCGAGCACGTAGTAGCCAACCACTCCCGCCAGGAGCAGTACGACCGCTATCCACAGCGGCGCGTTGCTCGTGCCGCCTGCATCTTGTTGCCGAACCTGTTCGTTCATCTTCCGCCGCTACTTGCTGGCAGGCCAGGAGGGAATCGAACCCCCAACCTGCGGTTTTGGAGACCGCTGCTCTGCCAATTGAGCTACTGGCCTAAGTCCTACTTGATGATCTTGGACACGACGCCGGCGCCGACGGTCTTGCCGCCCTCGCGGATGGCAAAGCGCAGGCCCTCATCCATGGCGATCGGAGCAATCAGCTCCACCGTCATCTTGATGTTGTCGCCCGGCATCACCATCTCGGCCCCACCGTCGAGCTCCACCGAGCCCGTCACGTCCGTGGTGCGGAAGTAAAACTGCGGCCGATAGCCCTTGAAGAACGGCGTGTGACGACCGCCCTCCTCCTTGGTCAGCACGTACACCTCGCACTCGAACTTCGTGTGCGGGTTGATCGAACCGGGCTTGGCCAGCACCTGCCCGCGCTCGACCTCCTCGCGCTTCGTGCCGCGCAGCAGCACGCCCACGTTGTCCCCGGCCTGGCCCTCGTCCAGCAGCTTCCTGAACATCTCCACGCCCGTGCAGGTGGTCTTCTGCGTGGCCTTGAGCCCCACGATCTCCACCTCGTCGTTCACCTTGATGATCCCGCGCTCGATGCGGCCCGTGACCACCGTGCCGCGCCCGGAGATCGAGAACACGTCCTCCACCGGCATCAGGAACGGCTTGTCGATCTCGCGCTTGGGCACCGGGATGTACTTGTCCATCTCGGCCACCAGCTTCTCGATCGCCGGCACCCCAATCTCGCTCTTGTCGCCCTCAAGGGCCTTCAGCGCCGAGCCAATCACGATCGGGGTCGCGTCGCCGGGGAACTTGTAGGTGCTCAGCAGCTCGCGCACCTCCATCTCCACCAGCTCCAACAGCTCCTTGTCATCGACCATGTCGGCCTTGTTCAGGAACACCACGATGTAGGGCACGCCCACCTGGCGCGACAGCAGAATGTGCTCGCGCGTCTGCGGCATCGGGCCGTCCGCGGCCGACACCACCAGGATCGCCCCGTCCATCTGCGCCGCGCCCGTGATCATGTTCTTCACGTAGTCGGCATGGCCCGGGCAGTCCACGTGCGCGTAGTGGCGCGCAGCGCTCTGGTACTCCACGTGCGCCGTGCTGATCGTGATGCCGCGCGCCTTCTCCTCCGGCGCCTTGTCAATCTGGTCGTAGGCGCTGAACTCTCCGCCGTACTTCTCGGCCATCACCTTGGTCAAGGCCGCCGTCAAAGTCGTCTTGCCATGGTCCACATGACCAATAGTCCCTACGTTCACGTGCGGCTTGGAACGCTCAAATTTTCCTTTCGACATGTGTATGTACCCTGGCTGGTTGAACTGGTTGGTAACTGAACTGGAAGCTCTTAGTGCTTGATGATGGTGTCGGCGACGTTGGCCGGGACTTCCATGTACCTGGAAAATTCCATGGTGAAAGTGGCGCGACCCTGGCTCATCGAGCGCATCGTGGTCGCATAACCGAACATCTCGGCGAGCGGCACCTCCGCGGTCACGGTCTTGCCGGCCGGAGTGTCCTCCATGCCCTGGATCTGCCCGCGACGGCGATTCAGGTCGCCGATGACATCGCCCATGTACTCCTCGGGCGTCACCACCTCGACCTTCATGATCGGCTCGAGGAGGATCGGACTGGCGTCACGGAAGCCGTCCTTGAAGCCGAAAATCGCCGCCATGCGGAAGCTGATTTCGTCCGAGTCGACGTCGTGGTAGGAACCATCGAACAGCGTCACCTTTACGTCCACCACCGGGTAGCCGGCGATGACGCCGGTCTCGGCGGCTTCCTTGATGCCCTTCTCCACTGCCGGGATGAATTCCTTCGGCACCGAACCGCCCGCGATGCCGTTGGTGAACTCGACGCCCTTGCCCTCTTCGTTCGGCTCCAGCTTCAGCCACACGTGGCCGTACTGGCCGCGGCCGCCGGACTGCTTGACGTGCTTGCCCTCGGACTCCACCGTGCCGCGGATCGTCTCGCGATAGGCCACCTGCGGTTTGCCGACGTTGGCCTCGACCTTGAACTCGCGCTTCATGCGGTCGACGATGATTTCCAGGTGCAACTCACCCATGCCGGAGATGATGGTCTGGCCGGAATCCTCGTCGGTGTGCACGCGAAAGGACGGATCCTCGCGAGCCAGACGTTGCAGGGCCAGACCCATTTTTTCCTGATCGGCTTTCGTCCTGGGTTCCACCGCCACCGAAATGACCGGCACCGGGATCACCATCTTCTCGAGGATGATGGGCTTGTGCTCATCACACAGCGTGTCGCCGGTGATGACGTCCTTCAGCCCCACCGCCGCGGCGATATCGCCGGCGTGAACCTCCTTCAGCTCGGTGCGATCGCTGGCATGCATCTGCAGCAGACGGCCGATGCGCTCGCGCTTGTCCTTGGTGGACACGTACACCATGTCGCCGGACTTCAGCACGCCGGAATAGACGCGGAAGAACGTCAGGTTGCCGACGAACGGATCGTTCAGCAGTTTGAAAGCCAGCGCCGAGAAAGGCGCATCGTCGCTGGCCTTGCGGGTAATTTCCTTGCCCTTCAGG
>JBAUTW010000527.1:0-2544 GCA_049582365.1 Burkholderiales bacterium
GTCGAGCTCTGCGCCGAGGCCCAGGCCGACAGGCGTGCGCCCAACGGGCGGCTGTCGTAGTACGCGTCGGACTCGCGCGCCGAAACCTGCTCGACACGGCCGTCGATGCGGACCTGGCGCTCGAGCTCCGACCAGAGGATCACCAGGCAGGCGTCGGCGCGCGCGGCGAGCTCGCGCCCCTTGCGGCTTTCGTAGTTGGTGAAGAACACGAACGCGCCGTCCTCGAGTCCCTTGAGCAGAACGACGCGCGCCGAGGGCGCGCCTTCGTTGGTCACGGTCGCGAGCGTCATGGCGTTGGGCAGCGGCAGGTGCGCGTCGAGCGCCGCCTGGAACCAGCGCCGGAACTGCTCCAGGGGGTCTGCGTGCGCGTCGGCCTCCAGCAGGCCTGCGCGCATGTATTCGTGCCTGAGATGCGAGAACTTCATGGCGCGCCATTCTACAGTCCGAGACAGCGGTTGCGCTGCGCGCCGATGCGCGGTGTAATCGGAAGGCCTTAGGTCGCAAGGCAAGGAGGCCCCATGCAGTACGTTCCCAGGCCGCGGGCCGGCGCGCATCCGGACGCCAGGCAGGAAAACCTCTACCACGCCTACCAGCGCACGCGCGCGCTGACGCCGGGCCTGGCCGCGCCGCTGTCGGCGGAGGACTGCGTGGTGCAGTCGATGCCCGACGCGAGCCCGGTCAAGTGGCACCTCGCCCACACCAGCTGGTTCTTCGAGACTTTCGTGCTCGAGCCCGCGCTGCCGGGCTTCGCGCCCTACCGCGAGGCGTTTCGCGTGCTGTTCAATTCGTATTACGTCGCGGTCGGCCCGCGCCATCCGCGCCCCGAGCGCGGCCTGCTGTCGCGTCCTTCGCTCGACGAGGTGCTCGCCTACCGCGCGAGCGTGGACGAGCGCATGCACGCGCTGTTCGCGCGCTACCCGGAGCAGATCGCGCGCTTCGCGGACACGATCGAGCTCGGCGTGAACCACGAGCAGCAGCACCAGGAGCTGATCCTGACCGACCTCAAGCACGCGCTGTCGCGCAATCCGCTGCTGCCCGCCTATCAGGCGGCGCGCACGCGCGCCGACACGGCGCCGGCGCCGCTCGGCTGGAGCGCGCTGCCCGACGGCGTGCGCCAGATCGGCCACTCGGGCGAGGGCTTCTCGTTCGACAACGAGCGCCCGCGCCATCGGGTGTTCGTGGGCGAGTTCGAGATCGCGGAGCGCCTGGCGACCAACGCCGAGTACCAGGCCTTCGTCGCCGACGGCGGCTACCGGCGCCCCGAGCTGTGGCTCGCGGAGGGCTGGGATGTTCGCAGCGCCCAGGGCTGGCAGGCGCCGCTATATTGGCTTTCGCGCGACGGCGGCTGGAGCGAGTTCACGCTCGAGGGCGCGCGCGCGCTCGAGCCCGACGAGCCGGTGGCGCACGTCAGCTACTACGAGGCCGACGCCTACGCGCGCTGGCGCGGCGCGCGCCTGCCGACCGAGGCCGAGTGGGAGATCGTCGCGGCGGTGCGCGAGCCGGCCGGCAACTTCCTCGACAGCGGGCGGCTGCACCCCGCAGCGCCCGGCCCGCGCGCGGGCGGGCAGTTCTACGGCGACGCCTGGGAATGGACCTCGAGCTCCTACGCGCCGTACCCGGGATTCCGCGCGCCCGAGGGCGCGGTGGGCGAGTACAACGGCAAGTTCATGGTGAACCAGTACGTGCTGCGCGGCGGCTCCTGCGCCACGCCGCGCTCGCACATCCGCGCCAGTTACCGCAACTTCTTCCCTGCGGCGGCGCGCTGGCAGTTCAGCGGCATTCGACTGGCACGCGACCCTTCCTGAACGGCAAGGGCGTTGCGCCGCAGCAGGTCGACGACGCGATCCCGACCCGGGTGCACCCGCGCCGTGCGCGCCGCATGATCGACCCGAGTCGTCTGCTGGCGGCGACAGTTTCGGCTTGTCTTACCGGCAGTTGGATCGCGACGGGATGCAGTTTTCGTTCCCTGTCTTCGGCCGGGTGCGCGACTGCGCCGGAGGCTGTCCGAAGACGAATTGCGCGGGCTGTGCGCGCTCGATGTCGAGCTCGATGCGCAGGGACTCGAAGCCCGGCTCGACGCGGCGGCGCGCAACACTACGCGCTGAAAGTCAGCATTTCCCTCTGAAAAGCGTTGACATGCTCCCCGGGATTCGGCATCTTCTCGTCACCTGCTGCGAGACAGCGGGAGGCAGTTCCGATCGAACAAGAGTTCAGTACCGCTCAGAGGAGAGATGAAGATGGCAAAGAAGAAGGCCGCGAAGAAACCAGCAAAGAAGAAATCAGCAGCAAAGCGCAAACCGAATGCGGCATTCATGAAGCCGATGAACCCGAGCGCGTCGCTCTCGGCGGTCATCGGCGGAAACGCGATGCCGCGCACCGAGGTGACCAAGAAGATCTGGGCTTACATCAAGCGTAACAACCTGCAGGACAAGAAGAACCGCCGCATGATCAATGCCGACGACAAGCTCAAGCCCGTGTTCGGCGGCAAGTCGCAGGTGTCGATGTTCGAGATGACCAAGCTGGTCAACAAGCACCTGAAATAAC
>JBAUTW010000528.1:0-2850 GCA_049582365.1 Burkholderiales bacterium
GGATGAGCGAGCTGCAGCTGGCCGGCGGTGCATACAAGCTCGGCGGCTGGTACGAGAACGGCACCTTCGAAGACCGGCGCGGCAACGGCGGGCTGTACGCAATCGCGGACCGGACGCTGTGGCGCTCGGATACCCGGGCGCTGAACGGCTTCGTGCGCGTCGGCGCCGCGCCCAGGCATCGCAGCCGGGTCACGTCCTACGTGGACGCCGGGCTGAGCTACAAGGGGCCGTTCGCCGCGCGCCCGGAGGACTCGCTCGCGCTAGCGGCCGCGCACGCGCAGCTGAGCGACGGCTCCGAGTCGGTGATCGAGCTCACCTATCACATGCGGGCGACGCCGCGTCTCGCCCTGCAGCCCGACCTGCAGTACGTCGTCCAGCGAGGCACCGACATTCCCGACGCGTGGGTCGTCGGACTGAGGGCGAGCGTCCGCTTCTGACGCTCAGTGGCCGAGGATCTGGCTCAGGAACAGCTTGGCGCGCTCGGTTTTCGGCGCCGAGAAGAACTCCTGCGGCTTGTCGATTTCGACGATCTCGCCGCGGTCCATGAACACGACGCGGTCGGCGACCGTGCGCGCGAAGCCCATCTCGTGCGTGACCACCAGCATGGTCATGCCCTCGCGCGCCAGCTCGATCATCACGTCGAGCACTTCCTTGATCATCTCCGGGTCGAGCGCCGAGGTGGGCTCGTCGAACAGCATCACCTTGGGGCGCATGGCGAGCGCGCGCGCGATCGCCACCCGCTGCTGCTGGCCGCCGGAGAGCTGCGCCGGGTACTTGTCGGCCTGCTCGGCGATGCGCACGCGCTTGAGAAGCTGCATCGCCAGCTCCTCGGCCTCGCGCCTGGGCATATGGCGCACCCAGGTCGGCGCCAGGGTGAGGTTCTGCAGCACCGTGAGGTGCGGAAACAGGTTGAACTGCTGGAACACCATGCCGACCTCGCGCCGGATGGCCTCGATCGCCTTGATGTCGTCGGCCAGCTCGATGCCGTCGACCACGATCGTGCCGCGCTGGTGCGACTCGAGCCGGTTGATCAGGCGCACCATGGTCGACTTGCCCGAGCCCGAGGGGCCGCAGATGACGATCTTCTCGCCGCGCGCGACCGAGAAATCGATCCCGCGCAGCACGTGGAACTCGCCGAACCACTTGTCGACGCCGCGCATCTCGATGATCGGCCCGCCGTTCGTGCTGCCGCTGTCGTTGGCCAAGTCAGCCCTCCCGCAGGATGTGTTTTCGTCCGCGCGCCAGGTCGCGCTCCAGCCGCTGGCTGTACCTCGACATCGAGAAGCAGAACGCAAAATAGATCAGCGCGGCGAACAGGTAGGCTTCGATGCCGTAGCCGCTCCAGGCGGGCTCTTCGAGCCCCACCTTGACCGCGGTCAGCAGGTCGAACAAACCGATGATCACCACCAGCGAGGTGTCCTTGAAGAATGCGATGAAGGTGTTGACCAGGGGCGGAATCGAGATGCGCAGCGCCTGCGGCAGGACGATCAGCAGCATCTTGCGCCAGTACGACAGGCCGAGCGCTTCGGCCGCCTCGTACTGCCCGCTCGGGATCGCCTGCAGCCCGCCGCGCACCACCTCGGCCAGGTAGGCCATGGCGAACATCACCATCGCGATCTGCGCCCGCAACAGCTTGTCGATCGACACGCCCGAGGGCAGGAACAGCGGCAGCATCACCGAGGCCATGAACAGCATGCTGATCAGCGGCACGCCCCGGATCAGCTCGATGTACATCACGCAGGCCGTGCGCACCGCAGGCATGGTCGAGCGCCGGCCGAGCGCGAGCAGGATCGAGAGCGGAAACGCGGCGGCGATGCCGAAAGTCGCGAGGATCAGCGTCAGCATCAGACCGCCCCAGCGCCCGTCCTCGACGAAGGGCAGCCCCAGCACGCCACCCCACATCAGTGCGCCGATCGACGCCAGGCCGGCGAGCCACACCAGGGCGAGCCACGGCCGCCAGCTCGCGCGCATCGCGCTGACGACATAGAGCGCGATGAAGATCAGGATGCCGAGGCCGGGCCGCCATTGCTGCACATAGGGATAGGTGCCGAACAGAATGAAACGGTGCTTTTCGACGATGAACGCCCAGCAGGCGCCGTGCCCGGCGGCGGCGCGGCAGGTTGACGGGCTGGGCGCGCGCCAGACCGCGTTGATGAAGGCCCAGTCGACGAACGGCGGCACCAGTCTCCAGGCGAGGTAGAGCAGCAGCAGCGTCGCGAGCGAACTGGGCAGGCTGTAGAACAGGTTCGCCCGCAGCCACCGGAGCGCGCGCGCACTCATGCGGTGCGCGCTCCCTTGAGGGCAATGCGCTTGTTGTACCAGTTCATGAAGGCCGAGATCGAAAGGCTGATCGTCAGGTAGACCGCCATGATGATCGCGATGCCCTCGATCGCCTGCCCGGTCTGGTTCATCGAGGTATTGGCGATCGACACCAGGTCGGGATAGCCGATCGCCACCGCGAGCGAGCTGTTCTTGGTCAGGTTGAGGAACTGGCTGGTCATCGGCGGCACGATCACCCGCAGCGCCTGGGGCAGGATCACCAGCCGCATCGCGCGGCGCGGGCGCAGACCGAGCGCGTAGGCGGCCTCGAACTGGCCGCGGTCGACCGCCAGCACTCCGGCGCGCACGATTTCGGCGATGAAGGCCGCGGTATAGGTGGTGAGCCCGCCGAGCAGGGCGGCGAACTCGGGCGTGAGCGTCGCGCCGCCGGAAAAGTTGAAGCCCTGCAGCACCGGACGCTCGATGTGCAGCGGCGCGCCGGCGACCAGGAATACCACCAGCGGCAGGCCGAGCACCAGCGCGCTGCCTGCGGCGAGCGTCGGGAACGGCTGGCCGGTGAGGGCCTGGCGG
>JBAUTW010000529.1:0-6459 GCA_049582365.1 Burkholderiales bacterium
AAGCGATCCTGCACGGATTCCGCGTCGCGCCCGAAAAGCTGCACGTGCTCTACGACGGCGTCGACCTCGAGCGCTTCCACCCGCGCGAGCACCAGGCGCGCCGCGGCGCCGCGCGCGCCGCGCTCGGCGCGAATCAGCGCGACACGGTGTTCGCGTTTACCGGCGCGGGCTATGCCGAGAACGGCCTCGGCGCGGCAATCGACGCGCTCGCCGCCAGCGGAGCGAAACACCTGTGGCTGGTGGTCGCGGGCGCGGATGCCGACGCCGGGCGTTTCGCTGCGCGCGCGCGTCAGGCCGGAATCGGGGAGCGGGTGCGCTTTCTCGGCGGCGCGGGCGACCTGCGCCAGGTCTACGCCATGGCCGATTGCCTGCTGCTGCCGGCGCGCTCGGAGGCGTTTCCCGAAGGCGTGCTCGAGGGACTGGCGATGGGACTGCCGGCCATCGTGGGACGGCGCTGCGGCGCGGCCGAGATCCTGCGCGAAGGTGAGGACGGCTGGCTGTGCGACCCGGCCGACACGCCGGGCCTCGCGCGCCTGCTGGGCGAGGCCGACCAGGCTATGCGCGACGCTGTTCTGCGCGAAGCCGCGCGCGCGTGCGCCGAGCGCTACGGCATGGGCCAAACGGCGAAGCAGCTCGCCGAGATCTATCGCTCGTTAGTCGGGCGTTGACGCTCGAGCAACGCGGCGGCCGCCTCGATCACCGGTTCGGCCGGCATCTCGGTCAGGCAGCGGCTGAAGCTGGCCTTGTGCTTGTCGCAGCCTTCTTCGCGGCACGGCACGCAGTGTCCGAGGTCGAGCGGCTGGATCCCTTGCAGCAGGAGAACGTTGCCGCTGGCTTGCCACGGACGCGCAAGCATGCCGTAGGGACTCTGCGCCGCTTCGCAGGCCTGCGGCCACGGCCCCCACTTCACCGGGTTGCTTGGGCCGTATAGCGCCAGCGTCGGTGTTCCGCAGGCGGCGGCGAGGTGCGTCACCGAGGTGTCCGGACCGATATAGAGGCGCGCGCGCCGCAGCAGCGCTTCAAGCGAGCCGAAGCGCAGCTTGCCCGCGAGATCCAGCGCGCCGGTGCTTGCGGCGAGCGCCGCGCAGAACGCGAGCTCCTCGGCCTGCGGACCGCCGGTGAGCAGCGGCCGCAGTCCGCGGCCGCGCAGCCACGCGATAAGCGCTTCCCAGCCCTCGCGGGTCCAGCGCTTGTAGTGCCACATCGGGAACGGATGCAGCACCGCGATCGGCTCGCCGGCGGCAAGCGGCAACGCGGCGAGCTCGCGCTCGGCATCGGCACTGCGCGGCGGCACTACCTCGTAGCAGCGCGCAATGCCGAGCAGGTCGGCGAGCACCAGGTTCTGCGCCACGGTGTGCGTGCCGACGTTGTCGAGCGCCGCCCAGGCCGTACAGCTGCGGCGCTTCCAGGCGGAGGCCGTGCCCAGGTCGGGGACCAGCCCGACGCGCCGCCCGGCGGCGAACCAGGTGTAAAGGTGCGCCCGGTCCGTGGCCTGCACCGTCAGCGCCAGATCGTAGCGGCGAAAGATGCGCCGCAGCAGGCGCAGGGTGCCGCGCAGGTCCGGGTGCTCGTCGACCGCGATGACCTCGTTGCAGTCCGGGTTGCCCTCCAGCATCCCCCCCTTGTCGGAGTACACCAGCACGTCGATCACCGCGTCCGGATAGGCCCGGCGCAACGAGCGCAGCAGCGGCGTGGCGAGCAGCACGTCGCCGATCTGGCGGATTGCGACCAGCAGCAGCGAGCGTGGGATCCTATTCACGCGCCAGAAATGCCCCCATCCACAGGGCGATGAAGCGGCCTTCGGAGAAGGTCGAGAAATGCGAGCTGAACAGGCTGGTCGCGCACCATGCGGCCAGCACCCCGAGGCCGAGCAGGCGGTACGGCGGGCTGGAGCGCTGGCGCAAGGCGGCGGCGAGGAACCAGATGAACACCGCCAGCCCGAGCAGGCCGTTCTCGGTCGCGATGTTGAGGTACTGATTGTGCGGATCGTGCGCGACCAGCCCGTCTACCCCGCTGCGGCCGGCGACGTGTCTGCGATAGGCTTCGGTGAACGCCCCGGTGCCGTAGCCGAAAAGGGGCCGCGCGGCGATCAGCTCGAGCGTATTGCGCTGGTAAACGACGCGTTCGCTCATCGGGGTGATCGCCTCGGAATGGTGCAAGGCGCGCTGCGTCTCGTGGATGCCTTCGAGCACGCCCTGGCGCACCACCGGCGACGACGCGAGAACGGCGAGCGCGAGCACCAGCGCGCCGAACGCGAAGCCGAGCCGCCGCCACAGGCTGGTCCGGTTGCCGTCCAGCCACCCCGGCACCAGCGCGACCGTGAGCACTGCCGCCACCAGGTAGCCGCTGCGCCCGGTGGTCACGAACACGGCGTTGGCGATGAGCAGCAAGGCCGCCGCGCCGAGCAGGATTCGTTGCGCGCGAGTCGGGGTTCCTGCCTTCAGCAACAACACGGCGGTGAATGCGGCCACCGAGAAGATCATCCCCTGGGTCGCGTGGTTGCGGATCACCACGCCGGGCTCGTAAAGGTAGTAGGTCAGGTGCAGCAGAATGCCGGCGTACGACACGAGGCAGCAGAGCGTCGCGACGATGACGAGGATCCACGCCAGGCGGCGCTTCCATGCGGGGTCGTCGAACAGCGCCGCGGCGATCGGCAGCAAGAGCAGCTTGCGCCAGCCCCACCACATGCCGAAGCTGTCGTCCCGGCTGCCGATGCTGTAGGCGAGACCCACGGTCACCACGGCGAGGAAAAGGAGCGCGCCGCGCACCATCGGCTGGCGCACGGCGCGCGCGAATCTGGAGCGCAGCTCGCCCGAGGCGAGCATGAGCAGATAAAGCGCCAGCTCGACCAGGTTGGTGAGCGGAGGCGAGAACAGCAGCGCCGCCATTTCCGCGGCGAGCAGCCAGCGCGCGAGTTCGAGCGGGGACCGAATCAGTTTCATTTCGATTTCAGCATTATGCGCGCGCGCACCAGCCAGCCGCGCAGGCGGTGGCGCTGGAACTTGTTCCAGCGGTTGCGCAGGACGTTGAACGCGCGGCTGTGCTTGCGCCGGTGCGCGTCGAGCACGCTCTCGAACAGTCCCAGCACGCTGCCCTGCTCGACGATCGGCGGCCGCAGCCAGAAGTGCGCGATGCCGAGCTCGGCGTCGGCGCGCTTGATCAGGTGATCCGCGGGCAGCGCGATCTCGTTCTCTGCCAGCCAGGCGAGCCGCTTGCGCGCGGCCTCGAGGTCCGTGACGTAGCCTTCGGCGGTCGCGATCGGCAGGGGGATCAGCGGCCCCTGGGCGAGAAAGTAGCTGTCGGGCACCTTGGTGTCGGCGCCGCCGAGGAACACCAGCCAGCCGGGCGGCAGCCGGTCGGCGGCACGCATCGCGCCGTCGAAGCGCGACACGAAATCGGCCGCCAGCACCGCGTCGTCCTCGAACACCAGGATCCTGCGCTGCCCGCGCTCGACGGCATTCTTCCAGGCTTGCGCGTGCTTCAGCGCCAGCGAGCGCTGCGCCGGCGCGAGAGCGGAGCCGGCGAAGCGCGCGCCTACGCTCGAGGGTTCGAGCGCGCCGGCGTCGTGCGCAAGCACGAACTCGAAGGCGATGGCGTGCCGGCCGAGCTCGCGCCGGATGTGGGCGATGCGCTCGGCGAACGTGGCGACGGTAAGCACGTAGACGGCATCGACGCACTGATTCACGCGGCGCGGGGCCTCGCCTGCCATCAGCGCACCAGCGTGTAGTGCTTCTTCGACAGCTCCCAGCCGAACCAGCGCTCGAGCGCCATCATGCGGCGGTGCTTCAGGTCGCGCGCGGTCGGCTCGTAGGCCGGGTCGGGGGCGTAATGCCGCTCGGCCTGGGTCGCGAGCCAGTCGCGCACCACGGCGGGATGCTCGCCGCCGAACGGCGCCAGCAGCCGCGGGTCGATGGCGTAGCCCTGAAAGAGCGGGTGATCGTGCTTCCAGTACTTGCCCACGCGCGCATTCTTTTCGCGCATCGCGGCGATGCTGCGCACATGCCCGTAGTGATAGAGGGTCGCGCCGGCCGGCGCCGCGCGCGGATAGCGGCCGCGCTTGTTGCGCTCCATGACGACGAAGAACAGGCCGTCCGGGGAGTAGCTGCGGATGGTGTTGCGCAGGATGCGCGGCGCGCGCCGGTACCAGCCCGGGCCGACGGCGACCCAGTCCGGGCTGCCGAAGAAGTGGTGGTAGTCGAACACCAGCGCTTCGACCCGGCGGTCGTCGAGATGGCGGCGCATGGCGCCGCGCACCGCCTCGAGGTCGCGCTCGTGCAGCACCTCGTCGCCTTCGAGGTAGAACGCCCAGTCGCCGCCGCAGTTGAACTGCGCGATCATCTTCTGCTGCGCGTAGACGAAGCCGCGGTCCTGCATGCGCTCGTTCCAGCGGGTTTCGATCAGGCGCAGCTTGGGCTCGTTCAGCGCGCGCAGCCGCTCGAGCGTGTCGTCTTCGCCTTCGCCGACCGCGACCACGAATTCGTCGCACAGCGGCAGCGCCGAGCGGATGCTTTCGACGTAGGGGTAGCCCAGCAGACTGCCGTTGCGCAGGAAAGTGAATCCGCTGACTTTCATGATGGGCCGCGGCAATTCTACCCGCCAGCCGCTACAATCCTGCCATGCGCCCGTTCCTGCTGCTGTGCGCCGCCGTCTGCACCCTGGCGGGGTGCGCCACCACCCTCAGCGAGGAACATGCGCGCGCGCTCGAGGCGAGCGCGGCGAAGGGCGACATGTCTGCCGGCGAGACCCTCGAGCAGCGCGCCAAGGCGGGCGACCCGGTCGCGCAGCGCTTCCTGGGCGACATGTACGCCGGCGGACGCGGCGTGCCGCACAACGACCAGCTGGCGCTGGAGTGGTTCGGCAAGGCCGCCGCGCAGGGCGACGTGCTGTCGATGCACGACCTGGGCGTCATTTACCAGCGCGCGCCGGGCAAGCTGAGAGACTACAAGCAGGCGCTCAAGTGGTACCGCAAGGCCGCGGACAAGGGCTACGCGCGCTCGCAGGCCAACCTGGGCGAGATGCTGACCGAGGGCACCGGCACCGCGCAGGACCTGCCCGAAGGCAGGAAGTGGATCGAAAAAGCGGCCGCGCAGAAGGAGCCTCGCGGCCAATACCTGCTCGGCATGCTGTACCTCGAAGGCCGCGGCGTGGGCAAGAACATCGCCGGCGGGGCGGGCCTGATCCGGAGCGCGGCTGAAGCCGGCGACCGCGACGCCCGATACCACCTCGCGCTGCTGTATGGCAACGGCATGGGCGTGGCGAAGAACGACAAACAGGCCTTCGAATGGCTGCGCAAGTCCGCCGACCAGGGTCAGCGCGAAGCCGAGTATTGGCTCGCGGCGATCCACGCGCGCGGGCTGTACGGCGTGAAGCAGGACGACGAGGCCGCGGTCGTCTGGCTGCGGCGCAGCGCGCTCCAGGGTTACTCCCCGGCGCAGTACGCGCTCGGGCTGGCGTACGCCGACGGCCGCGGCGTGGCGAAGGATGCGGTCGAGGCCTACACCTGGTTCCGCAAGGCGGCCGAGAACGGCAACCGCGAGGCCGCCGCGCTGGTGAAGAAGGTCGAGTCGGGACGGACAAAGGTCCAGCCGCTGGTACCGCTGCCGGGCGGAACCGGGCCGCGCTGACGATGACCGACCTGCGCGAGCAGAGCCGCGAGCTGTACCTGCGGTTGCTTGGCTACGTCCGGCCGCACGCCAGGGTGTTCGCGCTCGCCTTGCTCGGCATGATCGGCTCGGCGGCGACCGAGCCGCTGTTCCCGGCGCTGATGAAGCCCTTGCTCGACGGCGGTTTCGCCGCCGCGCGCGGCGCGACCGCGCTGCCGCCCGCGCTGTTCGCCGCGGCCCTGGTCGGCATCTTCCTGTTGCGCGGGCTGCTGACCTTCACCTCGTCGTACTTCATGGCCTGGGTCGCCAACCGCGTGGTGCTCGACATGCGCGCGGCGATGTTCGCGCGCCTGGTGCGCATGCCGAGCCGGTTCTTCGACGACCACAGCTCCGGCGCGCTGCTGTCGAAGGTGGCGTACGACGTCGCCGGCGTCACCGGCGCCGCGACCACGGTGCTCACGGTGCTGGTGAAGGACTCGATCGCGGTCGCGGGACTGCTGGGCTGGATGCTGTACCTCAACTGGAAGCTGACCCTGATCGCGCTCGCGGTCGGTCCGCTGGTGATGCTTACCGTGCGGCTGTTCTCGCGCCAGCTGCGCAGCATGGCGCGCGGCGCGCAGCACGCGATGGGCGAGCTCGCGCACGTGCTGGAGGAGACCATCGAGTGCCAGAAGGTGGTCAAGGTGTTCGGCGGCCAGGACTACGAGGCCAGGCGTTTTCAGAAGGCCAACGAAAGGGTGCGCAGCTTCAACATGCGCCACACCGTGCCCGCGACCGCGATCGTGCCGATCACGCAGGTCCTCGCCGCGGTGGCGCTCGCGATCATCGTCTACCTCGCGCTGCAGCCGTCGCTCGG
>JBAUTW010000530.1:0-1972 GCA_049582365.1 Burkholderiales bacterium
GCATGAAAGTCGCCGACCTCGAAGTCGAGTTCGCAGAACTCGACGGCTACACGGCCGAAGCGCGGGCGGGGGAGCTGCTGCTCGGAGTCGGCATTCCTCTGGAACAGCACGAAGGGTTGATGAGCGGCGTCGCGCCGGGCTGGAAGCTGCGCGTGCTGCTGGCGCAGGCGCTGTTCGGCGACCCGGACATCCTGCTGCTGGACGAGCCGACCAACAACCTCGACCTGAACAGCATCCGCTGGCTCGAGGAGGTGCTCAACCGGCGCAGCAGCACGATGGTGATCATCTCGCACGACCGGCACTTTCTTTCCAGCGTCTGCACCCACATGGCCGACGTGGACTACGGCGGCATCCGGGTGTACCCGGGCAACTACGACGACTTCATGGAGGCCTCGGCGATGGCGAAGCAGCAGCTGGAGAAGGACAACGCCAAGGCCAAGGACCGCATCGCCGACCTCGAGGAGTTCGTGCGGCGCTTCCGCGCCCACAAGGCCAAGGCGCGCCAGGCGACCTCGCGCGTGAAGCAGATCGAGAAGCTCAAGGTCGAGGACGTGAAGCCCTCCAGCCGGCAGTACCCGTTCATCCGCTTCCTGGTCGACCCGAAGGACAAGCTGCACCGGCTGGCGGTCGAGGCGAAGCATCTTTCGAAATCGTGGGGTGAAAGCAACCTGTTCAGAAACCTCGATCTCTCGATCGAGGCCGGCGAGAAGGTGGCGATCATCGGGCCGAACGGGATCGGCAAGACCACGCTGCTGCGCTGCCTGGCGGGCGAGCTGAAGGCCGACGCCGGCACGGTGAAGTGGGCCGAGAAGGCGCGCCAGGGTTACTGGCCGCAGGACCCGGCCGACGAGTTCAAGGGCGACGAGTCGCTGTCGGACTGGATGAGCCGCTGGCGCCTGAAGGAGCGCGCGCAGGACGAGCAGATCGTGCGCGCGACGCTCGGGCAGCTGCTGTTCTCGGGCGACGAGCAGAAGAAATCGCTCAAGGTGATCTCGGGCGGCGAGGGGCAGCGCATGATGATCGGCCGGCTGGTGCTGCAGATGCCGAACGTGATGCTGCTCGACGAGCCGACCAACCACCTCGACATGGAGTCGATCGAGTCGCTCAACGGCGCGCTCGACAAGTATCCCGGCACGCTGATCTTCGTCTCGCACGACCGCGAGTTCGTGTCGTCGCTGGCCACGCGCGTGATCGAGCTCAGGCCCGGCGCAGGAGGCGGCAAAGCAGGCGCGCCGGCGGAGGTGATCGACTTCCGCGGCAGCTACGAGGACTACCTCGCGGGCGCGGGCGCGGCGCTGGCGGCCGCCTAGGGTCCGCTGCCGTAGGCGAGCAGGCGGTCGGTCTCGCGCTTGACCACGGCGTAGCACTCGCACACCCGCTGCTCGAGTTTCGGCCGGTCGAGCACCGTGATGCGGCCGCGCTGGTAGTGGATCATCCCCGCGTCCTGCAGGCGGCGCGCGGCCTCGGTGACGCCTTCGCGCCGCACGCCCAGCATGTTGGCGATCAGCTCCTGCGTCATGTCGACCTGGTTGGAGGGCAGCCGGTCGAGGCTCAACAGCAGCCAGCGGCACAGCTGCTGCTCGACGCTGTGGTGCCGGTTGCACACCGCGGTCTGCGCCATTTGCGTGATCAGCGCCTGGGTGTAGCGCAGCAGCAGGTGCTGCAGTTCGCCGCCGCGCTTGAATTCGCGCTTCAGAATCGCCGCCGCCAGGCGATAGGATTGGCCCGCGCCCTGCACCAGCGCGGTGCTCGGCGTGCTTTCCCCTCCCATGAACAGGGAAACGCCGACCAGGCCTTCGTTGCCGGTGACCGCGATCTCGGCCGAGGCGCCGTTCTCCATCACGTACAGCAGCGAAACGATGCCTTCGGTCGGGAAGTAGACGTGGGTCATGCGGTCGCCGGATTCGTACAGCGTCTGGCCGAGCGGCAGCGCGAAGGGCTCCAGGTGCGGCAGCAGGTGCTCGAGCTCGAC
>JBAUTW010000531.1:0-2849 GCA_049582365.1 Burkholderiales bacterium
AGCCTTGCCGCCGCCACGCCCCGCGCCTGCGCTGCGCGCTCCAGGTTTCGCCGCGCGGCGGCGTTGTCTTCGAGCAGCCACAACACGCTCGACGGAACCTGGCGCAGCAGCCGCATCCAGATGTCGAAAATCTGCGGCGTGATCTTGTAGCTGTTGTTGAAGCAGCAGAAGACAAAGCCGTCTTGCGGCAGGCCCATCTCGGCGCGCGCCGGGCTGCGTTGCGCGATCTGGCGCGCGGAATCGTTCACCTGGTAGCAGTCGGGCAGATATACGACCTTTTCGGTGTAGCACTCGCGATCCGTTTCGGGCAGCACGAAGCGGTCGGCCACGACGTAGTCGATGAAATCCGCGCCCGCGGTTCCGGGATAGCCCAGGTAGGCGACTTGAATCGGCGCCGGCCGGTAGGCGAGGATCCCGAGCCGGCTGTCGGTCGTGTGGCCCTTCAGGTCGACCGCGATGTCGATCTCCATGTCGCGCAGCATGCGGGCGACCTGGGCGTCGGCCAGGGTCCGCGCCTCCACGAATTTTCCGAATGCGCGCCTGAGCCGTGCCCGCATCGGGCTGCCGTCGTCCGGCCCGTACGAGATCGCGCAGGTCTCGAAGCGCGCGCGGTCGTGCCGCTCGAACAGGCCCGCCATCAGCTGGCCGGTAGCGTGCTCGTGGAAGTCGGCGGAAAGGTAGGCGACCCGGAGTTTTTCGTGGCGGTACCGCTCGCCCTGCCACAGCGCGGGTTGCGCCGGAACGCTGGCGCGCACGTGCAGCTCGGCGCAGCGCCGATGTTCCAGCGGGTTGTCGGACACCACGACGAAGGTGAAGGGCGCGGCGGGTATCCCCTCGTCGCGGACCTGGCGGCGAAGTTGCGCGATGCGGCTTTCGAGGTCGTCCCAGCGGCATTGGCAAATATCGTTCCATAGCGCGTGGCCGAGCGCGTACGACATGCGGGGCGCGAGCTCGAGCGTCTTGTGCAGGCTGGCGGCGGCCTCTTCGTAGCGCTTGAGGTGCTGTAAGGCGATGCCCAGGTTGAAGTGCGCCTCGGCGAGTCCCGGACTTTCGCGCAACGCGCGCCGCAGATACGCAATGGCCTCTTCGTGGCGCCCGAGCTCGGTCAGCAGACTGCCGGCATTGGAGTTGGCTTCGGCCGATCCGGGGTCGAGCTTCGTCGCTTCGAGAAACACCGCGAGCGCGTCCTCCTTTCGGGACTGGTTGATCAGGCTGACGCCGAGCGCATTGCGCGCGTTGATCAAATCCGGGTACTGGCGGATTTCGCGCTCCAGGATCTGCTCGGCCTGCTCGAACCGGCCGAGAGCGAGGTGGCAGTAGCCGAGCCGATGCCCGCTGCCCCGACGCGGCGCGCGCAGATGGACGTCGCGCAGCGGCGCGAGCGCCTCCTCGTAGCGGCCCTGATACAGCAGGCTCGCGCCCAGCAGCCGCAGGGCCTCCACGTCCTGCGCATCCTGCGCCACGGCGCGGCGCGCGATCTGCTCGGCCGCGCCAAGATCGTCGTGCTCGATCGCCTGCCAGCCCGCGCTCAGACGCCCGGGGAAGCCCGTCGCTTCTTCCGTTGCCATTTCGCCGCGAAGGGGCCTGCGTCCTACGCCGCCTTCCGCGACTCGCCGCGCGCGGCGTTCGCGATCGCGGCGCCGACGTCCGCGGTGCTCGCCTTGCCTTTCATGTCGGGCGTGTGCGGCCCTTCGACGATCACGCGCTCGAACGCGCGCAGCACCGCGGCCGCCGCGTCGGGGTGGCCGAGATGCTCCAGCATCAGCGCCCCGGACCAGATCGCGGCGATCGGGTTGGCGATCCTTTTGCCGGCGATGTCGGGCGCCGAACCGTGCACCGGCTCGAAGATCGACGGGAAGGTCCGCTCCGGGTTGATGTTGCCCGAGGGCGCGATGCCGATCGTGCCGGCGGTGGCCGGCCCGAGGTCCGAGAGGATGTCGCCGAACAGGTTGCTCGCGACGATGACGTCGAAGCGGTCGGGGTTGAGTACCGCCTGGATGCTGAGGCCGTCGACGTGGTACTGGTCGGCGCGAATGTCCGGATAGTGCCTTTTCATCTCGGCGAAGCGCTCGTCCCAGTACGGCATGGTGATCGAGATGCCGTTCGACTTGGTGCACGAAGTGACGTGCTTCTTCCTCGTCTTCGCCAGCTCGAAGGCGTACTTCATGATGCGGTCGACGCCCTTGCGGCTGAACACCGCCTGCTGGGTCACGATCTCGCGCTCGGTGCCCTCGTAGATGCGGCCGCCGACGTTGCCGTATTCGCCCTCGGTGTTCTCGCGGATCACGATGTAGTCGATGTCGCCGGGCTTGCGGCCCGCGAGCGGGCAGGGCAGGCCCTCGAACAGGCGCACCGGGCGCAGGTTGACGTACAGGTCGAACCAGCGGCGGAAGTTGATCAGCAGGCCCCAGGCCGAGATGTGGTCGGCGACGATCGCCGGGTTGCCCACGGCGCCGAAGTAGACCGCGTCGAACTTCTTCAGGATCTGCGGCGCGTCGTCCGGGCACATCTTGCCGTGCTGCCGGTACCAGTCGCAGCTCCAGGGGAACTCCTGCCATTCGAACTCGACGCCGTACTTGGCGCCGACGGCCTCGAGCACGCGGATGCCTTCGGGAATGACCTCCCTGCCGATGCCGTCGCCGGGAATGACTGCAATGCGGTGTCGCGCCATGTTCGCCTCCGTCACGAAGGCGGAAATTCTAGCAGGCGATAGAATGGCGTCGCATGAATTTCGCCGCGATCGAGACTTCGAGCGACTGGTGCTCGGTGGCGCTGTGGGCGCACGGCGAGATCGCCGCGCTCGAGCGCCGCGCCGGCCATCGCCACGGCGAGCTGGTGCTGCCGATGCT
>JBAUTW010000532.1:0-2092 GCA_049582365.1 Burkholderiales bacterium
ATCGTGCACCTGCGCGGCGACTTCGCCGCGCGCGAGCGCAGCCCCGGGGGCGCGGCGGTGCAGGTGATCGTCAATGGCGTCGACGCCAACAACGCGCGCCTGGTCGAGGGCTACCTGGACGGCGCGCTGTCGACCTGGCTCGTGCGGCGCGCGCAGGCGCAGGGCCTCGACCCGCCCATCCCGGTGCGCATCGAGCACCGCGTCTGGTACAACCCCGACCTGCGCAGCCGCAACTTCCTGGTGCCCGGCCTGGTGGTGGTGATCATGACCCTGACCGGCGCGCTGCTGACCGCGATGGTGATGGCGCGCGAGTGGGAGCGCGGCACGATGGAAGCGCTGCTGGTGACCCCGGTCGCGGCGGGCGAAATCCTGATCGGCAAGCTGGTGCCGTACTTCATCCTCGGCATCGGCGGCATGCTGCTGTCGGTGGCGATGGCGCGCTGGCTGTTCGGCGTGCCGCTGGCGGGCTCGTTCTGGCTGCTGCTGCTCACTTCGTCGGTGTTCCTGCTGGTGGCGCTCGGCATGGGGCTGCTGATCTCGAGCGTGGCAAAGAGCCAGTACGTCGCCGGCCAGGTGGCCCTGATCACGACCTTTCTGCCGGCCTTCCTGCTCTCGGGCATGATCTTCGAGATCGGCAACATGCCCGCGCTGGTGCGCGCGATTACGCACCTGTTCGCGGCGCGCTACTTCGTCGCCATCGTCACCACGCTGTTCCTCGCCGGCGACGTCCGGTCGGTGCTGCTGCCCAACACGCTCGCGCTCGCGCTCATGGCCCTGATCTTCCTCGGCCTGACCTGGCGCCGCGCGCGCAAGCGCCTCGAGTAGCCGCCATGTGGGGCCGCGTAATCGCGCTGGTGAAAAAGGAGTTCCTCGCGGTGCTGAAGGACGCCAGGAGCCGGCTGCTGCTGGTGCTGCCGCCGATGATCCAGCTGCTGGTGTTCGGCTACGCCGCCACTTACGACCTCAAGCAGGTGCCGTACGCGATCTACAACGAGGACGGCGGCGTGCTGTCGCGCCGCCTCGAGGCCGATTTCCGCGGCTCGGCGAGCTTCCACGAGGCCGTACGGCTGCGCTCGGGCGAGCGGATCGCGCCGCTGGTGGATGGCCGCGAGGTGCTGCTGGTGATCCACATCGGGCCGCGCTTCGGGCGCGACCTCGCGAGCGGGCGGCCCGCGCCGCTGCAGTTGATCGTCGACGGGCGCAATTCGAACACCGCGCTGATCGCGGTCGGCTACGTGCGCCAGATCGTTGCGCGCTTCAGCGACGACTGGAGCGCCGCGCAGGGCCTGCCCGCGCCGCCGGTGCGGCTCGAGACGCGCGCCTGGTTCAACCCCAATCTCGAGAGCCGCTGGTTCTTCCTGCCCGGAATCATCGGCATCCTGACCCTGCTGATCACCATGCTGCTCACCGGGCTGACGGTGGCGCGCGAGCGCGAGCAGGGCACGTTCGATCAGCTGCTGGTGACGCCGCTGCGCCCGTTCGAGGTGCTGGCGGGCAAGGCGCTGCCCGGGTTCATCATCGGGCTGGTCGAGGCGACCGTGATCGCCTCGGTGGCGGTGCTCTGGTTCCGCATCCCGCTGCTCGGCAACATCGGCACGCTCTATCTGGGGCTCGCGTTGTTCCTGTTGTCGGCGGTCGGCATGGGGCTGATGATCTCGGCCCTGGCGGCGACCCAGCAGCAGGGGCTGCTGGGCGCGTTCCTGTTCATGGTGCCGGCGGTGATCCTGTCGGGCTTCGCCACCCCGATCGCCAACATGCCGGCCGCGGTCCGGCTGCTGACCTACGTCGATCCGCTGCGCTACTTCCTGGTGGTGCTGCGCAAGCTGTTTCTGGAGGGCGTGCCGGTCACGATCCTGGTGCACGAGCTGTGGCCGATGGCGCTGATCGGCGTGGTGAGTCTGTCGCTCGCGGCGTGGCTGTTCCGCGCGCGCATGGTCTGAGGGCGGGCGATGCACGGACTGGTCGACGATTGCGAACGCGAGGCGCTCGCGCTGCTGCGCGAGAACCTCGGACCGGGCGGCATGCGGGCCGCGGCGCCGGGGGCGCGCGCGAAGTCGCGCGGCTACGACCTGGGGTTCGCGCGCGACGCGGC
>JBAUTW010000533.1:0-6817 GCA_049582365.1 Burkholderiales bacterium
AACCACGGCTTCGGCCAGATCGACAGCGCGGTCGACCAGCCGGTAGTCGACGGCATGGCGCCCTACTGGAGGCTCGCCTACGAACGCCAGTGGGGTCGCAGATCGTGGGAAGTCGGCGCCTACGGCATGATGGCGAAGGTGTTCCAGCCCAACAGCGTGCAGACGGGTCCTGCCGACAAGTACAACGACTGGGCGGTCGATTCCCAGTACCAGTTCATCGGCGACGAGCACCTGCTCACGTTGACGGGCACGTACATCGACGAAAAGCAGACGCTCGACCAGACTTTCGGTGTCCTCGGGGCAAGCAGCAATGCGTCGAACGACCTCAAGACGTTCAGGCTCAACGCGAGCTACTACTACCAGCGCAAGTACGGCGCCGCGCTGGGGTACTTCTCGACCGCCGGTTCCGAGGACGCCGGCCTGTATGCGCCGGGCGATCCGACGGTCGACGCTCTGGCGGGCTACGCCAACAACAAGCCGGACAGCAAGGGCTGGATCGCCGAGCTCGACTGGGTGCCCTACGAGAACACCAAGTTCGCGCTGCAGTACACGATGTACAACAAGTTCAACGGCGGCGACACCAACTACAACGGCATGGGCAGGGACGCGAAGGACAACAACACCCTGTACCTCCTCAGCTGGATCAACTTCTAGGCAAGCGATCATGAAAAAAATCATCGTATTCGCGGTTGGAGCGCTGCTCGCTTCGGGCACGGGCGCGGCGCTGGCGCAACAGGACGCAAAGGCCCTCGCGACCGGGGTGTGCGCGGCCTGCCACGGGCCCGAGGGCCACAGCATCTCGCCCGTATTCCCCCGCCTCGCCGGCCAGCAGGCGTCGTACATCGTGCTGCAGCTCGACGCGTTCCGCAGCCATGCGCGCGGCGACCCGAACGCGCAGGCCTACATGTGGGGCATGGCGTCGCAGCTCTCGGACGACACGATCAAGGCGCTGGGCGACTACTATGCCGCGCAAAAGCCCGCGCACGAGAAGTCGGAGTACCCCGAGCTGATGGCCGAGGGCAAGAAGATCTACAGCGACGGGATTCCGGCGCAGAACGTGCCGGCGTGCGCGAGCTGCCATGGTCCTGACGCCCAAGGCGCGGGAGCCTTCCCACGTCTCGCGGGGCAGCACACCGACTACCTGGTCGCACAGCTGCAGGGCTTCCAGTCGGGGACGCGCAGCAACGCGCCGATCATGCTCGGCGTGGTGCGGACCCTGAGTCCGGAGCAGATGAAGGCGGCCGCCACTTACGCCGCATCGCGCTAGCGTAACGAAGCATTCGGTGCGCCTCGCGCTTCCAGTACTGGTTTCATTGCTCCTCGCCATGCCGGCGGCTCGGGCCGCCGGCGATGCGAGCCTCGAGCAGCAGGTGAAGGCGCTCAGCGAGCAGGTCCATCAGCTCCAGCAGCGCCTGGACCGGCTCGAAGGGCGGACACAGAGCGCTACCCCTGCATCGGCACCGGCCCCGGCTGTGACTTCGGCAACGCCGGCCGCCATGACCGCCGCGGCACCGGGCGCGGGCTACGTCAGCCCGGAGGCTGCGCTGAGGAGTACCTGGGCCAGGATCAAGCCCGACATGGCCGAAAGCGAGGTTGCCTCGCTGCTTGGCGCGCCGTCGAAGAAGTTCACCCTCGACGGCCGTCGCGGCTGGTACTACTACTATCCCGGCAGCGGCGCCGGGTCGGTGTTCTTCACCGACCAAGGCCGGGTCTCGAGCCGCCAGTCGCCGTTCGGCATGGGCTGGTAGCGCCGCGCAGCATGGGTTATGGTTACCGGAGGAACCGGCGACCATGACCATCGAGCAGCGAATCGCGCGCCTGCACGGCGAGATGACCGCCTGGCGGCGCGACATCCACGCCCATCCCGAGCTCGGCTTCGAGGAAACTCGCACCGCGGGCATCGTGGCCGACAAGCTCGAAGCCTTCGGCCTCGAGGTGCACCGCGCGGTCGGCCGTACCGGCGTGGTCGGGGTGCTGCGGGCGGGCAAGGGCTCGAATTCGGTCGGCTTGCGCGCCGACATGGACGCCCTGCCGATCCACGAGGCGAACGATTTTCCCCACCGTTCGCGCAACGCCGGCCGCATGCATGCCTGCGGCCACGACGGCCACACCACGATGCTGCTCGGCGCGGCGAAGGCGCTGGCCGAGACGAAGAATTTCGATGGCACGGCGAACTTCATCTTTCAGCCGGCCGAGGAGGGCCTCGGCGGTGCGCGCGCGATGATCGAGGACGGGCTGTTCGAGCGCTTCCCGTGCCAGGCGGTGTTCGGCATGCACAACCGCCCCAGCCTGCCGCTGGGCTGGTTCGCGGTGCGCGCCGGCCCGATGATGGCCGCCGGCGGCTTCTTCGACATCACGATCCACGGCAAGGGCGCGCACGGCGCGCGGCCCGAGGCCGGGGTCGACCCGGTGATCGTCGCGGCGCACGTTGCGACCGCGCTGCAGACCATCGTCTCGCGCAACGTGGCGCCGGTCGACACCGCGGTGGTCTCGGTGACCAAGATTCACGGCGGCGACGCCTACAACGTGATCCCCCAGTCGGCGACCCTGGCCGGCACCGTGCGCGCCTTCTCGCGCCCGGTGATGGAGACGATCGAAAGCTCCCTGCGGCGCATCGCCGCGGGCGTGGCCGAAGGCTTCGGCGCGAAGGCCGAAGTGCGGCTCGACTGGAAGTTCGGACCGACGGTCAACGACCCGAAGGAGGCCGAGTTCGCGGCCGGCGTGTGCGCCGGGCTGGTGGGCGCCGAGCGGGTGCAGCGCGACCCGCCGCTGATCATGGCCTCGGAGGATTTCTCCTTCATGCTGGAGCAGGTGCCGGGCTGCTACCTCAACATCGGCAACGATTCGGGCGAGACCTCGTGCGAGGTGCACAACCCGGGCTACGACTTCAACGACGAGGCGCTCCCGCTCGGCGCCGCATTCTTCGTGCGGCTGGTCGAGGCGCGTCTGCGGGCTTCCTGACAAAATGCTGAAGAGCAGGGCACGCGCGGCTGCGGTTACACTACCGGCCCGCAAAGCGCGGCATCCATCCCAAGGAGGAGATCGAACATGTCCAGTACTCGTAGATTCGCAGTAGCCGCCGCGATCGTCGCGGCCGGCGCGCTGGCCAACGCCGCCTACGCAGGCAACCTCGTGCTGCGCGCCTCGCACCAGTTCCCGGGAGGAAAGGGCGACGTGCGCGACGACATGGTGCAGATGATCGCCCGGGACGCCAAGGCGGCGAACGTCGGCCTCACCATCCAGGTCTATCCCGGCGCGTCGCTGTTCAAGCCGAACGACCAGTGGAACGCGATGGTCAACGGTCAGCTCGACATCGCGCTGTTCCCGCTCGATTACGCGAGCGGCAAGGTGCCGGAATTCAGCGCCACGCTGATGCCCGGCCTGATCCGCAGCCAGGAGCGCGCCAAGCGTATCAACCACTCGAAGTTCATGCGCGACATCCGGGCGGCGATCGAGAAGCACGGCGTAATGGTGCTGTCCGACGCCTGGTTCGCCGGCGGCATGGCCTCCAACAAGGGCTGCATCACCGTGCCCGATGACCTGAAAGGCACCAAGTTCCGCGCTGCGGGACCGACCTTCGCCGCGATGTGGCAGTCCGCCGGCGCGAGCATCGTCAGCCCGCCGTCGAACGAGATCTACAACGCGTTCCAGACCGGCGTCGTCAACGGTACCGACACCAGCCTCGGCACCTTCGCCTCGATGCGCCTGTACGAGGTGACCAAGTGCCTCACCGCGCCGGGCGATAACGCGCTGTGGTTCATGTACGAGCCGGTGCTGATGTCGAAGAAGAGCTTCCACAAGCTGAGCAAGGCGCAGCAGGCCGCGATCATCAAGGCCGGCAAGGCGGCGCAGGCTTACTACGAGTCGAAGGCCGACGCCGTGAACGCCGAGGCGGTCAAGGCGTTCGAGAGCCACAACGTCAAGGTGGTGAGCCTGAGCGACGCGGACTACAACGCCTGGCTCGAAGTGGCGAAGAAGAGCTCCTACGCCAGGTTCGCCAAGGACGTGCCGGACGGGCAGAAGCTGATCGACGAGGCGCTCTCGGTCAAGTAAGGCCGCGCGCGTGAGGGCAAGCGCCCGCCCGGAGGGTGCCGTAGAAGGCTACCTCCGGGTCGTCCGCGCGCTGTCGCGCGCCTCCGGCGTCGTCGCCGCCGGCCTGATCGCGGTCGGCGTCCTGGTGATCTGCGACATGGTGATCGAGCGCTACCTGCTCGACCGCGACACCGTGTGGCAGATCGACGTGGTCACCTACTGCGTGGTGGCGGCCACCTTCATCGGCAGCGCCTACGTGCTCATGACCCGCGGGCACGTGAACGTCGACGTGCTGCCGCTGCACGTCGGCCCGCGCGTGCGCTTCTGGCTCGCGCTCGCCACCACTCTGCTTGCGTTCTCGTTCTGCGCGGTGCTGTTCGTGCTGTGCACGCTCTACTGGCACGAGGCCTGGGCGGGCAACTGGCGCTCCGACACGGTGTGGCGGGCGCGGCTGTGGATCCCGTACGCGGCGATGCCGATCGGGCTCGGACTGCTCGTGCTGCAGTACGTCGCCGACCTCATCTGCCTGGTGACGGGGCGCACGCCGCCCTTCGGCATCGGCGCCGACAGGCTGCCCCAGTGAGCCCCACCCAGCAGGGCGCGCTGGTCCTGATCGTCACGCTCGCGATGCTGCTGTCGGGCGTGCCGGTCGCGTTCGGCCTCGGGGCGGTGTCGATCGTGTTCCTGCTCATCTTCCAGGGCTTCGACGCGCTGCACGTCGTCGCCGAAACGTTCTACTCGGGACTGAACGAGTTCACGCTGGTGTCGATCCCGATGTTCGTGATGATGGGCGCGGCGATCGGCTCCTCGCCCGCGGGCAAGGACCTGTACGAGGCGCTCGACCGCTGGCTGTACCGCCTGCCCGGTGGCCTCGTCATCTCCAACCTCGGCGCGTGTGCGATCTTCGCCGCGCTCACCGGCTCCTCGCCCGCCTGTTGCGCGGCGATCGGCAAGATGGGGATTCCCGAGATGCGCCGGCGCGGCTATCCGGACGACATCGCCACCGGGTCGATCTGCGCCGGCGGCACGCTCGGCATCCTGATCCCGCCCTCGATCACCTTCATCCTGTACGGCATCGCGACCGAGACCTCGATCGGGCGGCTGTTCCTTGCCGGCGTGTTGCCCGGGCTGCTGCTGACGGGCCTGTTCATCCTGTGGACGCTGTTCATCATCTGGAAGCGCGGATTCCGCTCGCACGCCCCGGACTTCCGCTACAGCTGGCGCGAGAAGTTCCATTCGGTGCCGAAGATCGCTCCCTTCCTGGCCATCATCGTCGGCGTGATCTACGTGCTGTACGGCGGCGTGGCGACGCCCTCCGAGGCGGCGGGAGTCGGCGCGGCGCTGTGCGTGCTGCTCGCGCTCGTGATCTACCGCATGTGGCGTGCGCGCGACTGGTGGGCGATCCTGCGCGACACGATGCGCGAGTCGGTGATGATCCTCACCATCATCGCCGCGGCGGTGCTGTTCGGCTACGTGCTCACCTCGCTCTATCTCACCCAGACGCTGGCGCAGGCGGTGGCCGACATGCACGTCAACCGCTGGGCGCTGATGGCGATCATCAACGTGTTCCTGCTGGTGTGCGGCTTCTTCATTCCGCCGGCGGCGATCATCCTGATGACCAGCCCGATCCTCTACCCGATCGTGCGCGCCGCGGGCTTCGACCCGGTGTGGTTCGGCGTCATCCTGACCATCAACATGGAGGTCGGCCTGATCCATCCGCCGGTCGGCCTGAACATCTACATCGTCAGTTCGATCGCGCCGGACGTGCCGGTGACCAAGGTCATGTGGGGCACGCTGCCCTACGTGCTGTGCATGTTCCTCGCGATCGTGATCCTGAGCGTGTTCCCCGGCATCGCCACCTGGCTGCCGGACCACCTCATGGGCGCCGTGCACTAGCGCGCGGCGCCCGCTTCGGCGCCGCGGCGGCGAGGTGCCCGAGCATCGCCTCGAGCCCGAGCACGTAGGAGCGCACGCCGAACCCCGCCACCATCCCGACCGCGGCTTCGGCCAGGATCGAATGAAAGCCGCGCCGCTCGATGTTGGTGATGTGGACCTCGACGTAAGGCAGCGGCACCGCGCGCAGGCAGTCGCGCAGCGGGTAGCCGGCGAACAGGAACGCCGCCGGGTTCATCACCAGGCCGTCGAATTTCTCCTCCGCCGCGCGGTAGATGCGCTCGATCGCCGCCGCTTCCGAGTGGGTGTAGAAGATGTCGAGCCGGTACTTGTTGGCCTTGGCGTGCGCGAGCAGCAGCGCGTCGAGCTCGGCCGCGGTGGTCTTGCCGTAGATCTCCGGCTGGCGCTTGCCGAGGTAGCTCAGGTTCGGGCCCTGTATGAGCAGGATCCTGGTCACGGCGCGACCCTCTTGTCTTCCTTCGGGTTCTGCAGGAACAGGCGCAGTTCGCCTTCGAGCACGTAGAAAGTGTCTTGCACATTATTGTGATAGTGCCACGGCACTTGCTGGGTGGCGGAGATCTGCAGCTCGTTGATGCGAAAGCCCGGCCGCTCGGCATGGAACTGTCTGCGCTCGACCTCGTACAGCTTGCTTGCGTCCTTCACCGCTTCCATCGCTTCCTCCCCTGCGCCCAGAGCAACGCCCAGAATACGACCGTCAGGGCCGCGACCGGTATGGCAACATAGGCCGCGACCGGAAGCAAGGCTTGCAGCAGCGTGAGCGCCTCGCCCGAGTCCCACGCGAAGCCGCCGGCCGGCACGGAGAGATAGCTCGCCAGCTCCGCCGTGGCCCAGATCAGCGCCACTGCCGCCGGCGCGAGCAGCAGCGCGAGCG
>JBAUTW010000534.1:0-2791 GCA_049582365.1 Burkholderiales bacterium
CGCGGCGCGCGCGACGCCGTCGCAGTGATAGCGGCGCGACTCGAGGCTCGCCTCCGCCAGGAAGCCGTGCCGGGCGCGTTGCAGGACGATCGCCTGGCCTCGCGCCGAGTGGCGCAGCAGCGCGATCTCTCCCTCGAGCACGTAATAGAGCAGCGCGGGACGCTCGCCCAAGCGAAACAGCACCGTGCCTGCCTCGACCTCGAGGCAGCGCGTGCGCGCGAGCAGGTCGCGGGGTAAGAAGCCCAGCTCGGTATGCGTGCCTGCGCTGCTCAAGCTGTGGCGGCCGGCGTGAGCGCCGCCTTCAGCTCGGCGAGCTCCGGCTCGGCGAGGGTTTCCTTCTCGAGCAGCAGCTTCGCGCCGCGCTCGAGCACGTCGCGCTCGCGGGTAAGCAGCGCCACTGCGCGGTCGAATGCGGAATGGACGATGTCGCGTACCGCGATGTCGATCTCGCGCGCGGTGTCTTCGCTGTATTCCCGCGGCTGCGCCATCGGGACGCCGAGCAGGTTCGGGCGCTCATCGTCGAAGGAGACGTAGCCGAGCTTCTCGACCATGCCGTAGCGCAGCGCCATGCTGCGCGCGATGCCGGTCACCTTGGCGAGGTCGTCGGCGGCGCCGGTGGACAGGTGGCCGAACACCACCGTCTCGGCGGCGCGTCCGCCGAGCAGCACGGTCATCTTGTTTTCCAGCTCCTCGCGCGTCATCAGGAAGCGGTCTTCGGTCGGCCGCTGGATGGTGTAGCCGAGCGCGCCGATGCCGCGCGGGATGATCGAGATCTTGTGCACCGGGTCGCTGCCCGGCAGCGCCATCGCGACCAGCGCATGTCCCATCTCGTGGTAGGCGACGGTCTTGCGCTCGGTCTCGTTCAGCACGCGGCTGCGCTTCTCCAGGCCCGCGACGATGCGCTCGATCGCCTGGTTGAAGTCTTCCAGCGTCACCGCCTCGGCGCCGCGGCGGGTGGCGACCAGCGCCGCCTCGTTGATCAGATTCGCGAGGTCGGCACCGGAGAACCCGGGCGTGAGCGCAGCGACCTTCTCCAGGTCGACGCCCGCGGCAAGATGGATCTTCTTCGCGTGCACCTGCAGGATCTGCAGCCGGCCGATCTTCTCGGGCCGGTCGACCAGCACCTGGCGGTCGAAGCGCCCGGCGCGCAGCAGCGCCGGGTCGAGGATCTCGGGCCGGTTGGTGGCCGCGAGCAGCACCAGACCGATGCTCGGGTCGAAGCCGTCGAGCTCCGACAGCAGCTGGTTGAGCGTTTGCTCCTTCTCGTCGTGCCCGCCCATCATGCCCGATCCGCGCGCACGGCCCAGAGCATCGAGCTCGTCGATGAAGATGATCGCCGGCGCCTTCTGCCGCGCCTGCTCGAACAGGTCGCGTACCCGCGCCGCGCCCACGCCGACGAACATCTCGACGAACTCGGAGCCGGAAATCGAGAAGAACGCAACGCCGGCCTCGCCCGCGACCGCGCGCGCAAGAAGCGTTTTGCCGGTGCCGGGCGGGCCGATCAGCAGGATGCCCTTGGGGATGCGCGCGCCGAGCCTGCCGTAGCGCTCCGGGTTCTTGAGGAACTCGACCACCTCCTGCAGCTCGGCCTTGGCCTCGTCGACGCCGGCGACGTCGGCGAAGCTCACGCCGGTCTTGCTCTCGACGTACACCTTGGCCCGGCTCTTGCCGATGTTCATGAAGCCGCCCATTCCCTGCTGGCCGGCGAAGCGCCGCACGAGGAAGAACCACACCCCGAAGAACACCACCGCCGGCACGATCCACGACAGCAGGTCGCGCAGGAAGGTGCTCTGGTAGACGCGGGTGAACTTGACGTCGTACTTCGACAGCCGGTCGGCGAGCTGGGGCTGCACGATGTTCGCCACCACGGTGCTCTTGCCGCCCTGGGGCGACTTCAGCGTGCCGGTGATGGTCTGGTCCGACACCACCACTTCCGAGATCTTGCTGTCCTGCAGCAGCTTCTCGAACTGGCTGTAGGGCACCACTTCAACCGTCTGCACCTGGTGCCACCACTGCTGCACGAACAGGATCGCGAAGAAGGCGAAGATCAGGTAGGCGATGTTGAATTGGATGTGTTTTTGCATCGGCTATGGCCCTTCGCTTTGCCTCAGGTCAAGTACATTGGGGTGCGTTCGGGCCGAAGCAACCCCGTTTTCGGCGAAGCGCTTGAATCCCCGGACAAAGGCCCCATTTGCGTTGCAGGTTTCCCAACGGGATCAAGGCGATGCGCTTCGACAAATTCACCACCAAACTCCAGGAAGCCCTGGCGGACGCCCAGAGCCGGGCGGTCGGCCAGGACCACCAGTACATCGAGCCCCAGCACCTGCTGCTGGCCCTGCTCGAGCAGGAGGACGGCGGCGCCTCGGCGCTGGTCGCCAAGGCGGGGGGCAACCCGAACGCCCTCAAGCAGGCGCTGGCGCAGGCGATCGGCCGGCTGCCCAAGGTCGAGGGCACGCCGGGCGAGGTTCACCTTTCACGCGAGCTGACCGCGCTGCTCAACGTCGCCGACAAGGAAGCGCAGAAGCGCGGCGACCAGTTCATCGCCTCGGAGATGTTCCTCATCGCCGCAGTCAGTGACAAGGGCGAGAGCGGACGGCTGCTCAAGCAGGCCGGTGTCGGCAAGGCCGCGCTGGAAAAGGCGATCGAGCAGGTGCGCGGCGGCGCGAGCGTCAGCGGCCAGGCCGACGAGTCGCAGCGCCAGGCGCTCGCCAAGTACACCCTCGACCTGACCGACCGTGCGCGCCAGGGCAAGCTCGACCCGGTGATCGGGCGCGACGACGAGATCCGCCGC
>JBAUTW010000535.1:0-3688 GCA_049582365.1 Burkholderiales bacterium
GGCTGGCGTACCTAGCAGCGCCACCCGCCCGGCCTCGAGCGGGAGATTCGCGTTGAGCGCTTCGAGCACCACCAGGCCGCCCAGGCTGTGGCCGACGAAATGCGCCGGGCCTACGCCGCGCGCGAACTGCGCCAACCGCTCCGCGTTCGCGGCCAGCGGCCGCTCGCGCCCGGCGTAGTCGAACAGGTGGCAGTGGTAGCCGGCACGCGACATCCGCCCGGCCATCGGCGACATCGCGAGCCCCGGCATCCACAGCCCGTGGACCAGGATGACCGATTTCATTGCCGCGGGGTCAAGCCGCCTTTTTGCCGAGCGCAAAGATCGCGCTCGCGCGCACGATGCGTTGCTCGCCGGCGATCAGGTAGCAGTTGGCGAAACCCAGTCGCGAGCCGACGCGCTGCACCTCGACGCGCGCTTCGACCCAGTCGCCGACCCTCGCGCTGCCCGCGTAGTCGATAGTCAGGCTGGCGGTCACGAGCGAGGACTTGCCGCCCGTCGTGACGCCCATCGTATATCCGAGTGCGACGTCTGCCAGCGTCGCGAGCACGCCACCGTGGCAGATTCCACGGCGATTGGCGTGCTTGCCTTCGATGCGCAGCCCGAGTGTCAGGGTCTCATCGCGCCTTCGCTCGTAGAGCGGGCCGATCAGTTCGATGAACGGGCTGGCGCGTTCGATCGGCCGAAACCCCACCGGGACGGGCTGCATAGCGCCGAATTCTAGCTTGGGCGGGCGAGCAGCAGGCGCGCACCGATCGCAAGCGACGGCACCCCGAACACCGCGTAGGCCGTGGCGTAGCTGCCGGCGAGCGACAGCACGACATTGAACAGCAGCGGCGTCACCACCACGCCCAGAAAAGTGAAGAACAAACATCCGCCGGTCGCCTGACTGATCTGTCCTTGTGGCGCAAGGTGCGCCACTTCGGCGAGGTAGACGCCGTTCCAGCCCACCGCCGTCGCGCCGAACACTGCGGCATAGGCGAACAGCAACCAGCCGGGCCACTGCGGACCCGCCGTCAGGGTTGCGATGGCGGAGAATCCCATTCCCATTCCCAGCAAGCCGAGCATCCTGCGCCGCGACAGCACGCGGTCGGCGACCACCCCCCAGAGCACGCGGCCGATCACGCTGGCGACCTGCGACACCGCCATCACCAGGCCCGCCAGCACCAGCCGCATCGCGAACGCATCGGTGAGGAAAGTCACCAGATAGCTGACCAGCGTGATCTGCACTCCGCCGTAGATGAACGAGGTCAGCGCCATTTCCTTCAGACGCCGCTCGCGCAGGACCAGCACGACCGGCGCGAACGCCGAGCGCAGGGAAATGGGCGCCTTGCGGTTAAGGCCCCGGTCGTAGCGCGGCCGCACAGGCTCTACCGCGAAGGCAAGCACCAGGCAGGCCAGCCCGATCGCGAGCGCGCTCGCGCGCCAGCCGAGCGCGTGGATCATCGCCGGCACCAGCGCTCCGGCGATTGCCCCGCCCAAGGGAACCCCGGTCTGTTTGATCGAAAAGGTCAACGCCACCAGCCCGGGAGGGGTGGCACGCGCGAGAATGTGAGAACTCGCGGGCGTCGCCGGGCCGTAGCCCAGTCCGATCACCACGGCGCCCAGCGCCACCAGCGGAAGCCATGCCGACGCGCTGAATGCAAGACCGACCAGGCTGAGGCCAAGCCCGATCTGGCTGACGCGGATCGGTCCGAAGCGCGCCACCCAGCCGCCGGAGGTGACGCTGCCGAGCATGCTGCCGAAGTACACCAGGGCGATGAAATAGCCGATCGCCGAAGGCGCGACCCCGAGCGCAGGCGCCGCCACCGGCGCCATTACCGGAGCGCAATATACGGCCAGCGCAACCAGTGTCTGCACGGCGAGCGTGGCCGCAAGCGGCAGCGCTACCGGCCGCAGAGACGGCGGGGCGGCGCTCAAGCCGGATTCAATCGCGCTGCGCGTCGATCGCGCGCGCGGCTTCAAGCACCGCGCGTGCGCGGTGTGCGACCGGATAGTCGATCATCTGGCCGTCGACCTGGATCGCCGCCGCACCGCTCGCTTCCGCGGCGTCGAAGGCGGCGACAACGCGCGCGGCGTGTTCGACTTCTTGCTTGCTCGGTGCGTAGGCAGCGTTCACCGACTGGACCTGGTCCGGATGGATGCACAGCCTGCCCTGGAAGCCGCTGCGCCGGCTGCGCTCCAGCGCGCGCGAAAAAGCCTCACTTTCGCGCAGATGAAACCAGGGACTGTCCAACGGACCTTCCAGTCCCGCGGCGCGCGACGCCAGTACCACCCGCGCACGCGCGTCGCTGAGCTCGACCTCGTCCAGCCCGGGTGCAAGGCCGAGCTCTGCGGCGTAGTCGGCAGCCCCGAAAGCCAGCCGGCTGACGCGCCAGCGCCCATCGTAAGGACGCAGTCCGCGCGCCTGAACCACGCGGTCGATGCGCTGCATGCCGACCGCGGTTTCGATGATCGGTATGAGCTCGATCGAGCCGAGCGGGAGACCGCGTTCGCGCTCGAGGTTGGCGATCAGCCAGTCGATTGCGTGCAGGTCCGCCGCGCTTTCGACCTTAGGCAGCACCACGCCGGCGATGCCCCGGCCGATCACCGCAACCAGGTCCGCATAGCAGAATTCCGTCGACGGCGCGTTCACCCGCGCGTAGCCACGGCAGCGGCGCGGCTGCGCGAGCGCGGCGGCGACCGCCACGCGGGCGACCGACTTTTCCGCGGCCGCGACCGCATCTTCCAGATCGAGGATCACCGCGTCGGCGCCGACGGTGAACGCTTTTTCGACGCGACGCGAATGATTGCCGGGCGCAAAGAGAAATGAGCGGTACAAAGGCATCTGGCTTCCTATCTCTGCAGAAGTACGCGCTGTTGCCAGCCGGGGTAGGGCAACTGCCACATGGCGGTCGCGAGCGCGTCGGGCCACACTACCTCTCGCCGCCCCTTGAGGATTTGCAGCAGCGCGGGCCGCGCGCCGAGCTGCTCGCCGCTCGCGGCGTCGAGCTTATACCCGCCGAGCACGGTTGCGGTCGTCAGCGTGGCAAGCGTTTCGCGCAGGCGCTCCTGGTCGAGGCTACCCGTGCGCTTGACCGCTTCCTCCAGCACTTCGCAGGCCGCGTAGCCTTCGGCGGCGGCCAGGCCGGGGGGCGACGACCACCTGGCCTCGAACGCCTTGACGAAGCCGGCATTGCCCGCGGTCGCGAAGGAGGGCTCGTACGCGCTCAGGCCGATCACCCGCTCGGCGTCTTGCCCGACTGCGGAAATGAAGCTCGGATCAGCCGCGCCCTGCGCGAAGAAAAGCGACGGGGCGTAGCCCAGGCGCTTGAAGGTCTTGACCATCTCGGCCGCATCGGTCGCTTCGCCGAACGCGATCCAGGCCTGGGCGCGTGCCGCCTTGGCCATCGCGACCAGGGGTTCGAAGTCGCTCAACCCCGACGCGTAGACGTGGGCGCCCAGGGCGCCGGCGTTCATGTCCTGCCGGGCCGCCTCCGCGACCGTGTGCGTCGCCATTTCCCGCGACGCAGGATCGTCGCGCGCGAGGATGAAAAGTCTGCGGTAGCCGGCTTGGCGCGCTGCCGCGAGCACGCCCGTACCGTAGAGCGCGTACGGCGCGGCGACCTGGAACGCGTAGCGGTGCCCCGCTCTCAGAACCGACTGCGTCGCTCCGGTCGCGTTGATCAGCACCCTGTGCGCGCGGTCGGCG
>JBAUTW010000536.1:0-15184 GCA_049582365.1 Burkholderiales bacterium
GCCGCACTTCACGGCGCCGCGACTGGCCCCGGGGCAGCGCTACGTACGCGGCCTGTACAGCGGCGGCACCTTCTGCTACGAGGCGACGCTGCTGCTGTCGCAGACGCTGCAGGACGTCCACTCCAACACCCCCGTCGGGAACGCCACGGCACTGGCGGACGTGTGGCACAGCCGCGGCCACACCCTGGTCGATCTGGGCGACGACGAATTCACGCGCGGCAGGCCGCATCCGATGATCGATCATCGCCTGCGCAACGAGCGTCTGGTGCGCGAGGCGGCCGACGCGGAGGTCGCGGTGATCCTGCTGGACGTCGTTCTCGGCTACGGCGCGCACGCCGATCCGGCGGCGGAAATGCTGCCGGCGCTGCATTCGGCGCGCGCGGCGGCGCAGGGCGCCGGGCGAGAGATAGCTCTCGTTGGCTTCGTCTGCGGCACCGAGCGCGACCCGCAGGACCTCGCGCGGCAGTCGGCCGCGCTCGCGCAAGCCGGAGTCATCCTTGCCGCGAGCAACGCGCAGGCCGCCCGAACTGCCGCTACCATCGCCGTCCGCCATGTCGAAACTGCTCGAAACTAGCCTTGGCGTCATTAACGTCGGTCTGGAGCAGTTCGCCCGGACCATCGCCGCGGCGGGCGGCGCGGTGACGCAGGTCGACTGGCAGCCGCCGGCGCTAGGCGATCGTGCGGCCGGCATGGCGCTCGCCCGCCTCACGGGAGATTCCCGAGTCGAGCAGGCCAACGCCAGGGCCTTCGCCGCCTTTCTCGGCGCGGTGCCGGTTCTGCGCGGCATCGGCGCTGCAGGCGTCACCCTTCCCGGCATGGGCGAGCGCATGATCCTGCATGCCGGGCCGCCGATCGAATGGCCTCGCATGTGCGGGCCGATGCAAGGTGCGATCGTCGGCGCGATCCTCTATGAGGGCTGGGCGAACGACGCGGGCGAGGCGCGTGCGCTCGCGGCGAGCGGTACGCTCGCATTCGAGCCCTGCCACCATCACGCCGCGGTCGGTCCGATGGCGGGAGTGATCAGCCCGTCGATGCCGGTATGGATCGTCGAAGACGCGGCGCGCGGCGCGCGCGCGTTCAGCAATTTCAACGAGGGCCTGGGCAAGGCGCTGCGCTTCGGCGCCTACGGGCCCGAGGTGCTGCAGCGGCTGAAATGGATCGAGCGCTCGCTCGCACCCGCGCTCGGGGCGGCGCTCGGGCTGCTCGGCGGCCTGGAACTGAAGCCGCTGGTCGCGCAGGCGCTCATCATGGGCGACGAGGTGCACAACCGCAACGCCGCCGCCAGTGCGCTGCTGCTGCGGCGGCTCGCGCCGGCATTGGCGCGGACGCGCCTGCCGCACGAGGAACTCGCGCAGGTGCTCGAGTTCATTGCCGGGAACGAGCATTTCTTCCTCAACATCTCCATGGCGCTGTGCAAGCTCGCTCTGGATGCGGCGCACGGCGTCGCCGGCTCGAGCATGGTGACGGCGATGTCGCGCAACGGGGTCGAGTTCGGCATCCGGGTCAGCGGGCTGGGCGATCGCTGGTTCTGCGCGCCGGCGGCCGCGATCGACGGACTGTACTTCGCCGGCTACGGGGCGAACGACGCGGCTCGCGACCTGGGCGACAGCTCGATCACCGAGACCGCAGGCTTCGGCGGCTTTTCGATGGCGGCGGCGCCTGCGATCGTCAAGTTCGTCGGCGGCACGCCGGACGACGCGACGGCCAATTCGCTGCGCATGCGCCACATCACGCTGGGCGAGTCGGACAGTTTCCAGCTTCCGGCGCTCGACTTTCGCGGCGCTCCCTGCGGCATCGACCTGCGCCTGGTGGTCGACGCCGGCATCGAGCCCGTGATCAACACCGGCATCGCGCACCGCGAGGCCGGCATCGGGCAGATCGGCGCCGGGCTCACGCGCGCGCCGCTTGCCTGTTTCGTCCAGGCGCTGCGCGCGCTCGACGCCGAGTTGAATCGGCGCTAGCGTGCCGCGGTCGAGGAGGGCAGGCGTCATGAGCAGCCCCGGAAAACTGGCAGTGGTGGCGGTGGGCGGAAACGCGCTGATCCGCGACGAACAGCACCGCACGATCGCGGATCAATACGACACGGCGCGCGAGACGGTCGGTTACGTAGCCGACCTGATCGAAAGCGGCTGGCGTGTGGTGTTCACGCACGGCAGCGGCCCGCAGATGGGCTACATCCTGAGGCGCTCGGAGCTCGCGCTGCACGAGGTGATCCCGGTCCCGATGGACTACGCCGGCGCCGACCTGCAGGGCGCCCTGGGCTACATGTTCGTCAAGGCGCTGCGCAACGAGTTTCGGCGCCGCGGCGCCAAGCGCGAGGCGGTTGCGGTGGTCACGCAAGTGCTGGTCGACCGCGAGGACCCGGCCTTTCGCAACCCGACCAAGCCGATCGGCTCTCCGATGGACCAAGCCACCGCGCGCAAGCGCGCCGCGGACCTCGGCTGGCATGTGAAGGAAGATCCGGGCCGCGGCTGGCGACGGGTGGTCCCGTCGCCGAGGCCCAAGGCGATCGTGGATCTGCAGGTCATTGCGCACCTGGTGGGCGAAGGCTACGTTGTCATCGCCTGTGGCGGGGGTGGAATTCCGGTAATTCAGGACGACACGGGCGAACTGCGCGGCGTCGAGGCGGTCATCGACAAGGATACTGCCTCGAGCCTGCTCGCGCGTGCGCTCCACGCGGACCGGCTGGTGGTCGCTACCGGCGTCGAGCGGGTCGCGGTCGATTTCGGCAAGCCGACCCAGCGCTGGCTCGACCGCATGACGCTTGCGGAGGCGAAGCGCCTCTACGAGGAGAACCAGTTCGACAAGGGAAGCATGGGACCGAAGATCGGTGCCGTAATCGAGTTCCTCGAAGGCGGCGGCGCGGAAGGCATCATCACCGACCCCTCGCATCTCGCGCCGGCGCTCGCCGGCAGCGCGGGGACACGAATCGTCCCCCGCTGATCCTTATCCGGCCTTGGGCGGAGGCTGGCGCGATGGCAGGCCGGCCGGCGCGACCGGCTTCTTGGGCTGCTTGGGCTTCTTCTTCTCGCGGTTGCTGCGTTGCTCACCTTTGGGCATTCGAGTTCTCCAGGCATATCGACACGATCGCCAGCTTACGCTGAATCGGAACCCTGTATAGCGCGATTACTCTCCGACCAGCACGCGGCAGCGCGCGCGGCCTTTGCCGCCAGGCGCGAGCGTGCGCGCGAGCCAGTCCACCAGCGGCGCCGCCTCCTCGGCAAAGCCGTAAGGCGGATTGACGACGATCATGCCGCAGCCGTCCAGCTTGTCCGCTGTCCGCTGCGCCCCCAGCCTCAGCTCGAGCCAAAGGATGCGACGGATGCCGCTGGCCTCGATTTGACGCTCGAAGGCGCGCATCGCCGCGGGCTCCATGAGCGGGAACCAGAGCGCGTAGACGCCGGTCGGCCAGCGCTCGTGCGCGACTCGCAGCGCCTCGGTGAGACGCTCGAACTCGTGCTTGCGGTCGAACGAGGAGTCGATCAGCACCAGCCCCCGCCGCTCCTTCGGCGGCAAGTGCGCCTTGAGGGACTGATAGCCGTCCATCAGACGCACCGCCACCTGCCGGTCGCGGAGAAACAGCTTCTCGAGGGCGGCGCAATCCTTCTTGTTCAGCTCGGTGAGCAGCGCGCGGTCGCCCGCACGCAGGAGCCTGCGTGCAATCAGGGGCGAGCCCGGGTACCAACGCAGCCGGCCGTCGGGGTTTTCGGATCGCACCGCGGCCAGGTAAGGCGCCACCAGCGGCGGAACGTCGCCATGATCGAAGATTCGCGCGATGCCATCGCGGAACTCGGCGTTCTTCTGCGCCCAGGGATGCTCGAGGTCGTAGCGGCCCGTGCCCGCGTGGGTGTCGAGATACGCGAACGGCTTGTCCTTGCGCCGCAGTGCAAGCAACAGGCGCACCAGCAGGGCGTGCTTGAACACGTCGGCGAAGTTGCCTGCGTGGAACTGGTGCCGGTACGCGAGCATCCGCTACAGCTTGTTGTACTTGGTGGCCCTCCCGCGTGCCTTGTCGACCGGGTATTTCTGCGCGTTGAGCGCGAGCTTGCGCTCGGCCGCCGCGAGCAGGTCAACGCCCAACCGGTCGGAGAGCTCGACCAGGAAGATGAACACGTCGGCCAGCTCATGCTCGACCTCGGTGAGCGCGTGCGGCGGCAGGCGCTCGGCCTGCTCGGGAGTGAGCCACTGGAAATGCTCGACCAGCTCGCCCGCCTCGGCGATCAGCGCCATGGCGAGGTTCTTCGGGTTGTGGAACTGGGCCCAGTCGCGCTCGGCGATGAATTCGCGCAGCTTCGCTCGCAGGGCTTCCAGTTCCGAGCCGCCTGGGGTATCGCTCAAGGAAGCGCTCCTCCGTGGATCGTCTCCACGGAGGTTACCTCAAGCCAGGGCGTTACGCCGCCTTCTTGGACCAGCGCTCGAGGTCTTCCAGGCCGCCGATGCGCGTGCCGTTGATGAAGACCTGCGGTACGGTCTGCGCGCCGGCGATCGCGCCGACGGCGCGGCTGCGGACCTTGTGCTCCAGCGGCAGCTCGACGTAGTCGAGACCGAGACGCTGCAGCAGCACCTTGGCTTTGGCGCAGAACGTGCAGCCCTCGCGCGTCAGGATCGCGACCTGGTCGGGTTTCTTGGCGTTCGGACTGAGGTAGGTCAGCATGGTGTCCGCGTCGGACACTTCGAACGGATCGCCGGGCTTTTGCGGCTCGATGAACATCTTTTCCACCACTCCGTCGCGCACCAGCATCGAATAGCGCCAGGATCGCCTGCCGAAGCCGAGGTCCGCCTTGTCGACCAGCATGCCCATTCCGTCGGTGAATTCGCCGTTTCCGTCCGGAACGAGGGTGACGTTCTGGCATTCCTGATCCTTGGCCCATTCGTTCATCACGAACGCGTCGTTGACCGAGACGCACAGGATCGCGTCCACGCCGTTGGCGAAGAACGCCGGCGCGAGCTCGTTGTAGCGCGGCAGGTGAGTTGACGAGCAGGTTGGGGTGAACGCGCCCGGGAGCGAGAACACTACCACCGTCTTGCCCTTGAACAGATCGTCGGTGGTCACGCTCTGCCACTCGTTGCCCGGGCGGGTGCGGAAAACGACCTGTGGCACGCGTTTGCCTTCGTGGTTGGGAAGCATCATGCGACTCCTATAATTGATGGTGACTATCAATCTATGGACATGTGCCATAGATTTCCAATGACTTGTTCCGATAGGGCGCATAGCCGGTCGCTATAGGCGCTGCTAGACTGCGCCGCTCTTCATGCCTGACCACCGCAACTCGCTCGACGGCACGGCTTTTTCCGTGATGCTGCTGCTCACGGCGTCCTGGGGTTTCCAGCAGGTCATGATCAAGCTGGCGGCGGCCGACGTTTCGCTCGTGATGCAGGCCGCCATCCGCTCGATCAGCGCGACCATACTGCTGCTCGCCTGGTCGCGACTGCGAGGGGTCGCGCTGTTCGCGCGCGACGACACGCTGTGGCCGGGCCTGGTCGCTGGGCTGCTTTTTGGCACCGAGTTCGTCTTCATCTACGCCGGACTCGGCCACACTACCGCTTCGCGCATGATCGTGTTCATTTACCTCACGCCGCCCCTGACCGCGCTCGGCCTGCACTGGCTGGTGCCGGGCGAGCGCATGCACTTGCGCCAGTGGCTTGGCGTGTTTGTTTCGTTCGCCGGCCTGGCGCTCGCGTTCGGCGAGGGCTTCGCCGCCTCCGGCGGCGCGACCATGCTTGGCGACCTGTGCGGCGTTATCGCCGCCGTGCTGTGGGCGGCCACGACGGTTCTGATCCGCGCTAGCGCTCTTGCGCGCGTGAGCGCAAGCAAGACGCTGTTCTATCAGCTCGCGGTGTCATCCCCGCTTCTGCTGCTGGCGTCGCGCCTGATGGGAGAGTCCGGCGTTTCGCGCCTGAGCCCGATTGCGCTCGCTTCGCTTACCTACCAGGGGGTGGTGGTCGCGTTCGCAAGCTATCTGGCGTGGTTCTGGTTGCTGCGGCGCTACCTCGCGGGGCGGCTGGCGGTGTTCTCCTTTCTCGCGCCGATGTTCGGCGTGGTGTTCGGGGTCCTGATGCTGTCCGAGCCGCTGCGTCCGACTTTCGTTGCCGCTGCGCTGCTGGTCGGGGCGGGCATCATACTGGTCAATTACACGCCGGCACGCAGCGGGTAAACTTCCTTTCGTGGACAAGGACCATCAGGCTTCCCAGCGTGTCGACGCCGTGCAGTACAAGCTCGGCATGCGAACGCTGGCGGCCGCGGTGAACATCATCACCGGCACGCATTCGGGGCATCGCTACGGCATGACCGCCACGGCGGTGTGCTCGGTGAGCGCCGATCCGCCGACGCTGCTCGTATGCATCAACAAGGCGACCACGACGCATGGCGCGATCTCCAAATCGGGCGCGTTCTGCGTCAATACCCTGCGCGCGGAGGACTGGGAACTGTCGACTGCATTCAGCGGCGCGCAGAGTGGGGAAGGCCGCTTCAAGTCGCGCGACTGGACACACCTCACCACCGGGTCTCCGGTACTGATCGACGCGCTGGTATCGTTTGATTGCCGGCTGGTGAAGAAGATCGCGCACGGGTCACATACCGTCTTCATGGGCCAGGTGGAGCAGGTCCTGTTCGGCAAAAAGGGCAAGCCCTTGCTGTATGTCGACGGCCAATACGCAAAGATCGCCGCGCTGTCGCACGGCGAACCGCTGCCCGAGGGTCTGGACTATTGGGGCTACTAGTCCGGCAGATTGCCGGGCAGGGTGAAACGCTGGCGCGTGGTGCAGTAGCGATTGGCGTACAGCCGCCCGACCGGTCGATAGTGCGTGTCCGAGATGCGCTTGGTGTTCGGGTCGATCACGCCTTCGCGCGCGTGCACCAGCAGGATCTCGCCGATGATGAATACCCGCCCCGGCACGATCTCCAGGTGTTTGAACACTCGGCACTCGAAGCACGCCGCCGCTTGTGCGATGCGCGGCTGCGACACCAGGCGCGCGGGCGCGGGCGTAAGGCCGGTCTTGTCGAATTCGCTCTCCTCTTCGGGGATCTCCTCGCTCGAGATGTGCATCGCGTTTGCGGTCTGCTCATCGACCAGGTTCACCACGAACTCGCCGCTGCGCAGGATATTCTTCAGCGAATGCTTCATCGCGCCGTCGTGCCTGGGGCCGAAGCTGACCATGATCAGCGGCGGATCCTCGGAGAAAGCATTGAAGAACGAATACGGCGCGCAGTTGGCCACGCCGGATTCGTTGATAGTCGAAATCCACGCAATCGGGCGCGGGATCACCAGCCCGACGATAAGCTTGTAGCGCTCGGTCGGCGTCAGCTCCCGCAGCTCGAGATCCATCAGGGCGCCGCGCGGCGATAGAACTGCCGCTCGCGCGAATCCAGCCACTGCAGTGCAGTGTCGAGATACTTCTTGAAGTGCGGGGTTTTCTGGTGGGCTTCGAACGCGGCCTCATTGTCGTAGACCTCGTAGAGCATCGCCGAAGCCGGGTCGTTCGGGTCCACCAGGATGTCGAAAGTCCTGCAGCCGGGCTCCGTTTCGCGCGCCGCCTTGCCGTTTTCCTGCACTGCAGCCATGAACTTGTCGATGCTGTCCGGCTTGATCCGGAGCCTCACCACCAGGGCGAATCCGCTCATCGTTGCCTCCATCATAGGGGTCACCGGATTATCGACGCGCGGGCGCCTGCGTCAACACGGATCAGCGAACCGGCAACCGGGGATTTGCTATAATTCGCGCCCTCGCGCCCGTAGCTCAGCTGGATAGAGTACCTGGCTACGAACCAGGGGGTCGTGGGTTCAAATCCTGCCGGGCGCGCCAGTCACTTCAAGGGCTTGCAGAAATGCAGGCCCTTGTCATTTCCGGGGTACAGTCGAGCGGCATGCGTCGTCGTCGTTTCCGCGCCGCGCGCCGCGTATTGCGCGCCCTAAAAGTCGCGCCGCCCGGCATCCGGACCGCTATTGTCGCGTTCGCGCTGCTGGCGATCTTGTTGGCGGTCAATTGGGTGTATCAGGTCGTGCGCAAGCCGGCCGAGCTGTTCTTCCCGGTGAGTGGCGCGCTCTCCAAGACGCCGGTCGAGACGTGGCGCAGTTACGCCCCGATCTTCAGCGAGCATGCCACCGCTGTCATCACGCCGGATCTTCTGGCGGCGCTGGCCCAGGTGGAGGCCGCAGGCAACCCCGTGGCGCGGACCTACTGGCGCTGGCGCCTGACGACGGAGCCTTTCGATGTCTATCGCCCCGCGTCGAGCGCGGTCGGCATGTATCAGATCACCAACGGCACGTTCAGGGAAGCGAAGCGATACTGCGTTCATCACCACGTCGCGGTCGTGGACGGACCCTGGCATGAGCTCGGTTCGTGCTGGTTCAACAGCCTGTATCTGCGCGTCGTGCCGAGCAACGCCGTCGAGATGACCTCAGCCTTCCTCGACCGTAGAGTGGCCCGGGTGCTCGACCGCGAGTCGATCGCCACCGCCACCCTCGCGCAGAAGCAGAACTTGGCCGCCGTGATCCATCTTTGCGGTCCCGCGGCCGGCGCCGACTACGCCAAGCGCAAGTTCCACGTGAGCCAGGGACAGCGCTGCGGCGACCACGACCTCGCTCGCTATCTGGGACAGGTCAACGCGATGAAGCGCGTCTTCGCCGGCTTGGCGAACGGCGGTTGAACGGGAGGCGAGATCCCCCGGTCGCGCAGCGGGTGGCGGGCTTCGCTTGCTGCGCGCACGGGATTGCGCCAAGCTTACGGCCGTTCGTTCATCCGAACGCCCGGAACCCAGCACGCGATGGTCCCAGAAATACTCGGCCGCTACCGCATCATAGGTGAGCTCGGGCGCGGCGCCACCGGTACGGTCTACCGCGCGGTCGATCCGCTCATCGAGCGCACGGTGGCGATCAAGACGCTGAACCCGAGCCTGCCGGAAGACGTGCTGAATGACGTGCGCGAGCGCTTCCTGCGGGAAGCGAAGTCGGCCGGGCGGCTGAGCCACCCCAATCTGGTCACCATCTACGACGTCGGCGTGGAGGGGGAAATCGCATTCATCGCCATGGAGCTGCTGGAAGGGCAGTCGCTGCAGCTGATGCTGCGCCAGCAGGGCAGGCTGGACTACGCGACGGCTGCCGACCTGGCGGCGCAGATTGCGGAAGGCCTCGAGCACGCTCACCGGCATGCGATCGTGCACCGCGACGTGAAGCCGGCCAACGTCATTGTGTCGGCGACCGGGCACGCCAAGCTGACCGATTTCGGCGTGGCCTACGTGCCTTCCTCGTCGATGACCCAGACCGGGGTCGCATTGGGGTCGCCGAAGTACATGTCGCCCGAGCAAGTGCTTGGCCAGTCGGCGGACCCGCGCTCGGACGTCTTTTCGCTCGGCGTGGTGTTGTACGAGATGCTGGTGCATCGTACGCCGTTCGAGGGCGCGGGCGAGATCGCGATGTTCGAGCTGATGCGACGGATCATGGTCGAGCCGCATCGCAACGTCTCGCAGCTGGACAGCATGATTCCGAAGGAGTTCGACCGCATTCTGTCGCGCGCGCTGGCCAAGAAGCCCGAGGAGCGATACCAGCGCGCGGGCGAGATGGCCGAGGCGTTGCGCAAGCTGCGCGGTATTTCTCCTCCGCTCGAGCGCCCGGCCCAGGCGGACGAGACGATGGTGCTGCGCACGACCTCGATTGATCAGACGAGCGAGCTCCTGCTGGCCGAATTCGACGAGTTCGCGCGCGGCCTCGAGGACCGGCAAGAAGCCGAACTTCGGGCCGAGATCGAGGCGCGCAAGCGCAAGAAGGACGAGCTGCAGCGCTGGGCGGCGACGCAGGCGCGCCAGCGCGAGGAGTACGAGCGCGAGCGCCAGCGGGAGACTCCGGATTCACCTTTGTTCGCCACGGCGCGGCGCAACGCTGCGATCGAGATGCTCAGGAAGCAGGCGGCGGATCGGCTCGCCGAGCCCGGCCCGACGCTCAGAACGGCGGACATCGAGCGCCTCGACCGCAGACTGCGCGCCGCGTTCCGCTACCTGGCGGAGTTCGCGCAGGAGGTCAACGCGGCGCGCCCCATCCTGGGATTCCGTTATCGGATGATCTACCTGGGAGAACTGCCGCTGCTCAAGCTGACCGATGCGTTCGCGGATTTCCGCATGCGTAAGATCGGTGATCGGGAATTCCACGATTTCGTCACTTTGTCGTGCCGTTTGCGCCCGACACGCGAGGCGACGGTGGAGCTGTCGACGCTGGACATGGCCCGCTTTCAGCAGGAGCTCGACGCGCTGCAGATCGAGCGCACGCGGCGGGATTCGAAGAACGACTTCAGGCAGGTCGCGCGCGCCGCGTTCACCATTGGCGCAATTCCCTGTCACGTCCGTATCCGGGCGGACTACGACGCGTTCGGCGTTACGGTCGATCTGCTGAACGTCGGCAACCTGGGGCGCGCCCGGCGCAGTTTCAGCCTCGACGCATTTACCGAGGGCCTGGTCGACGAGCTCGGGCAGTACGTCCTCGGGCTCGATCGGAGCTTCGAGAGCAGCCCAGAGCGACCTTGAGCGGCGCCGTTCGCCCGATTGCGACGCTGCTCGGCGCGCTAACGATCGCCGCACTCGGGTGGTGGCTCTGGCCGTCGATGCCGGGCGCGCCGGCTGCGGTGCGCGATGTGGAGGCGCTGATCCGATCGTGGGGGGCATGGGGCGTGCTCGGCTCGATCGGCTTGATGGTTGCGCACTCGTTCCTGCCCTTTCCCTCGGAGATCATCGCCCTTGCGAACGGCATGCTGTACGGGCCGCTGTGGGGAACCGTAATTACCTGGGTGGGCGCGATGCTCGGCGCAGTGGCGGCGTTCGGCACGGTCCGCGCGCTGGGACGGCCCGTGCTGCGCAGGCTGCTTCCCGCGGCCCGGCACGCAAGGCTGATGCGATGGTCGCGCGCGCATGGGGGACTCACCCTGCTCGTCGCGCGGCTGATCCCCGTGATCGCCTTCAACTTGATCAACTACGCCGCCGCGCTGACCGAGATCACCTGGTGGACCTTCCTCTGGGCTACGGGGCTCGGCATTCTGCCGCTGACGATCGTTCTTGCCGTGCTGGGCGACAACGTGCTCGACATGCCGGCCTGGGGCTGGGGGCTGCTTCTTGCCGCGGTCGCCGCAACTTGGTTCCTGCTGCACCGCTTGCGACCGCGGGGGTCAAAGCCGAGTTATTGATCTGTCTCAATACCGATTGCATTTGCGGTCGCAACATTGGTTGGTTCGGGTCGAATCGGCCTGCGGCCACGGGTCGCGCGAATGGGGGCATTAACGAACTTGCTCGCGCGTTGCCGCAACGGCTTCCATAATCAAGCGGCGCGGGGCAGGGGCCGCGCCCGGATTTAAAGGGCGAACATGTCGAATCGAATCAGCGTGATGGTGATTTCCGGCAGCCGCGAGAGACTGCAGATGGCCGCAATGGTCGCCTCGGTCGGGGCCGTCAGCGGCAACGAGGTGCACGTGTTCCTGTCGATGAATGCGCTGACTTACTTCGTCAAGTCGACGGCGAAGGAGCCTCCCGTCGAGGGTCCGGTCGGCACCCTGCTGGCGGAAAAAAAGGTCCCGCCGTTCCGCGAACTGTTTGCGAACGCAGTCGACCTCGGCGACGCGAAGATCTATCCTTGCTCGATGGCGATGGACGTGCTGGCCCTGGAGCAGAAGGATCTGGAAGACTTCATAGGCGAGCCGATGGGCCTGACGAAGTTTCTCGACGAGGCGAGCGCGGGCCAGGTGTGGTCTTTCTGACTTTTCCGACATGAAAGCGAGAGGCGCGGAGCTATGAGCACGCGGAAACTGGTGGATGCGCGGGGGAGCTTCTGTCCGGGGCCACTGATGGAATTGATCGCCGCGATGAAGGCGGCGCAGGTCGGCGAGGAGCTGGAGATACTCTCCACCGACAAGGGCTCGGCACACGACATTCCGGAATGGATCAACAAGGTCAAGCACGAGCACATCGAGACCCGCGAAGAGGGCGGGGTGTGGCACGTGGTTGTACGCAAGGCGAAGTAGCGGAGGTTCGTCCGATTACGCAAGCGACATGAGGAGGCGGCGATGAGGATTCTGATCGTAGGTGGAGGAATGGGCGGCACGATTCTGGCGAATAACCTGGCGAGGCGGCTGGCCGTTGAGTTGCGCTCGGGCAAGGCGCGGATCACGATGCTTTCCGCGTCGGACAAGCACATGTACCAGCCGGGGCTGCTCTACTTGGCGATCGGCAGGACGACGCCGGACGAGCTTTACCGCGATCAGCGCAGCCTGCTCGAGCCGGGGATCGAATTCCACGCCGATCCGGTCGAGGAATTCCAGCTCGACAAGAACCAGGTCAAGACCAAGAGCGGCAAGATACACGCCTACGACACGATCGTGATCGCAACCGGCTCGCGACCGGTGGCAAACGAAATTCCGGGCCTGGCCGAGAACGCCGAGCAGTTCTACACCGAAGAATCGGCGCTCAAGATGTTCAAGCGCCTGCAGGCGTTCCAGGGTGGCAGGGTGGTAATCACGGTCGGAGTGCCGCACAAGTGCCCGATGGCGCCGCTCGAGATCACGTTCATGCTGTACGACTACTTCAAGGACCGCGGGATCCTGGACAAGACCAAGCTTCACTACACCTACCCGATCGGGCGCACGCATTCGCTGGAGAACGTTGCCAAGTGGGCGACCCCCGAGATGGATCGCCTCGGCATCACCTACGAGACGCTGTTCAACATGAAAGAGGTCGACGGCGCGAAGAAGGTGGTGCGCAGCGAGGAGGGCACGGAGGCGGCGTTCGACCTGCTGATCACCATTCCGGCCCACCGCGGCATGGAGGTGATCGAGAAGAACGGGCTCGGACAGCGCGGCTTCATTCCCACACACCGGCACCGCTTGAACATGGAAGGGCGCGAAAACGTGTTCGTGCTCGGCGACACCACCAACCTGCCGATCAGCAAGGCGGGCTCCACTGCCCACTTCGAGGCCGAGGCGCTGGCCGAGAACATCGCGGCGATGGTCAAGATGGGAACGCCGGTGCGCGACTACGACGGCAAGGTGTTCTGCTTCATCGAGGCGGGGAAGGATCGGGCAACATACGCCATGTTCAACTACCAGAACCCGCCGGATCCGAAGGCCCCCACGCGCGCAGTGCACTGGTTCAAGATGGCCTACAACAAGCTGTACTGGGCGTCCGCCCGCGGCCTGCTCTGAGGAGGCGATCATGAGCACCACAAACGAGCCGATCTCGACCGAGCTCGAGGTCCAGCGCGTGGTCGAAGCCGCGCGCGATGCACTCACCGACGAGATGGTAGGACGCCTGACCGAGGCCGTGGGCGAGGGCCTTAGCCTGCTCGACCAGGTGAACCGGTCCGGACTGGAAAAGGCCCTGCCGTCGATCGCCAGGATGGTGCGTGACGGCGACCTGGAGCGCCTGGTGCAGCTGGCGCGCGTTTACGGATCTGCCGAGGACGCCCTGAGCGATGAGATGATCGGGCGCCTGGCCGAGACGCTGGCCGAGGGTCTGTCGCTGATGGACCGTCTGAGCCGCGGCGGCGTGCTGCGCCTGGTTGAGATGATGGAGCGAATGCAGGCGTCGGGGGCGCTGGAGCGCATCGCGGTCACGCTGCCGAGGCTCATGGAGCGGCTCGAACATGTCGAGCATGTGCTCGGCAGTCTCGAATCGGCGATTGCAGAAGCGGAGCGCATGCCCGCGCCGCAAGGCGGGATCGGCGGCCTGTGGCAGATCGCGCGCGATGCCGAAACGCAGCGCGGTATGCAATTGCTGCAGAGTTTCAGCAAGCACCTGCGCAGCGCGGGCAAGTGACGGCAAGGCGGGCACGCGGCCGGGCAACCCGGCCGCGGATGGATCTCTTGCGCAATTTAATGAGAATAGTTATCATCAGAGAACTTGTCTCATAAATGCTCTCCTCACGTTTGCGCGGGGGCCTTGGCAGGGGATTGAATGAAAAGTGGAAAATTGATTCTAGGTCTGATTCTCGCGTCGCCCATCAGCGCGTTCGCTCAGCTGCCTCACTTCACCCTAACGATCGAGAACCACCGTTTCGAGCCAAGCGAGATCACGGTGCCAGCGGGCAAGCGAGTCAGGTTGGTGATCGAAAACAGGGACTCCACGCCTGAGGAATTCGAAAGTCACTCGCTGCGGGTCGAGAAGGTCATTCCCGGCCGCAGCAAGGGCACGGTTACGATCGGTCCGCTCAAGCCCGGCGCGTACGAGTTCGTGGGCGAGTTCCACGAGTCGAGCGCGAAGGGCACATTGCACGCGAAGTGAGGAGTCATGCTCGGGTCCGCAGTCGTCGTATTTCGTGAAACGCTCGAAGCCGCGCTTATCGTCGCGATCGTGATGGGCGCAAGCCGCGGTGTAGCCGCTCGCGGACGCTGGGTCGCTGGCGGCGTGGTGCTTGGAATCGTCGGCGCGCTCGTCGTCGCCGCGTTCGCCGGCGCGATCTCGGAAGCGGTGCAGGGGCGCGGACAGGAGTTGTTCAACGCCGCTGTCCTGCTGGTCGCGGTGGCGATGCTCGCCTGGCACAACGTCTGGATGAGCTCGCACGCGCGTAAGCACGTGCAGGAAATGCGCCATCTCGGACACGACGTGAGCGTCGGGGCGAAACCTATGTCGGCGATGTTCGCGGTCACCGCGCTTGCGGTGCTGCGCGAAGGCGCCGAAACGGTGTTGTTCCTGTATGGATTGATGGCGACCGGCGGCAGCGCTGGACTTGTGCTGGGCGGGATCGTGGGGCTGATCGGCGGCGCGGCGATCGGCGTGCTGCTCTACTTCGGTCTGCTGCGGGTTCCGCTGCGGCACTTTTTCACCGTTACCGGCGTGATTGTGCTGCTGCTCGCGGCCGGACTGGCGTCGAGCGCAGCCGGATTTCTGGTTCAGGCGGGGCTGCTGCCTGCGATCGTCAACCAGGTGTGGAATACGTCGGGCATTCTCAGCGTCGGAAGCCTTGCCGGGCGCACGCTGCACGTCCTGGTCGGCTACAACGACCGGCCTACCGGGGTCGAGCTGCTGTTCTATGTCGTCACGCTGGTCACGATCCTGGTGCTGATGCGCATTTTCGGCGCCCGCTCGACCCGCGCCGCGCGCGATCAGGCCGCGAAGGAAGGCGCGCCCGCGTAAGGCGTGCCTCAGCGGCGTAGCAGCGACTCGGCCGGCTCGCGAAGCTTGCCTTTCTGAATCTTGGTGGCATTCGCTCCCGGCG
>JBAUTW010000537.1:0-2827 GCA_049582365.1 Burkholderiales bacterium
AAACTGCGCAATGAAGCCAAGGTGATCTGATGGCGATCCTCGTTTTAGCCGAGCACGACAACAAGGCGCTCAAGAAAGCATCCCTCAGCGCCGTCGCCGCGGCGCAGAAGATCGGCGGCGAGATCCACCTGCTCGTCGCCGGCCACCACTGCGTCGAGGCGGCCACGGCCGCATCCCGGGTCGCGGGGGTGACCAAGGTGCTGCACGCCGACGCGCCGCAGCTCGACGACGAGATCGCCGAGAACGTGGCCGCGCTCATGGTATCGCTCGCCAAGGGCTACTCGCACCTGCTCGCGCCGGCGACCTCGAACGGCAAGAACGTCATGCCGCGCGTTGCGGCGCTGCTCGACGTGCAGCAGGTGTCCGAGATCATCGCGGTCGATTCGCCCGACACCTTCCAGCGCCCGATCTACGCCGGCAACGCGATTGCCACGGTGCAGTCGGCCGATCCGATCAAGGTCATCACGGTGCGCGCGACCGGCTTCGACGCGGTGGCTGCGAGCGGCGGCTCCGCTGCGGTGGAGAAGATCGAGGCGCCGGCCGACAGCGGGCTGTCGTCGTTCGTCGGGCGCGAGGTGTCCAAGTCGGAGCGCCCCGAGCTCACCTCGGCGCGGGTGGTGGTCTCGGGCGGACGCGGCATGGGCTCGGGCGAAAACTTCAAGCTGCTGGAGCCGCTGGCCGACAAGCTCGGCGCGGCGATGGGCGCCTCGCGCGCCGCGGTCGACGCGGGCTTCGTGCCGAACGACTGGCAGGTCGGGCAGACCGGCAAGATCGTCGCCCCCGAGCTGTACATCGCGATCGGCATCTCGGGCGCGATTCAGCACCTGGCGGGGATGAAGGACAGCCGGGTGATCGTCGCGGTCAACAAGGACGAGGAGGCGCCGATCTTCTCGGTCGCGGACTACGGTATCGTCGGCGACCTGTTCCAGGTCGTGCCGCAGCTGGTGGAGGAGCTGAACAAATGAGCAGCTATGTCGGGCCCCTGAAGGACATGCGGTTCGTGCTGAACGAGCTGGCGGGGCTCGGCGAGGTGGCGAAGCTGCCCGGCTGCGAGGAAGCGAGCCCTGAAACGGTCGACGCCATCCTCGAGGAAGCCTCGAAGTTTTCAACACAAGTCATTGATCCGTTAAATTATTCAGGCGATCAAGAAGGCTCGAAATGGCGTGATGGCGCGGTCGCCACGCCTAAGGGCTTCAAGGAGGCCTACCGCCAGTTCGTCGAAGGCGGCTGGGCCGGGCTGCCGCTCGAGCCCGAGTGGGGCGGCCAGGGGCTGCCGAAGCTGCTGTCGACGCCGGTCACCGAGATGATCACCTCGGCCAACATGTCGTTTTCGCTCTGCCCGATGCTCACGCAGGGGGCGATCGAGGCGCTGCTCACCGCGGGCTCCGACGAGCTCAAGCGGACCTTCCTGCCCAAGATGGTCGAGGGCACCTGGACCGGCACCATGAACCTGACCGAACCGCAGGCCGGCTCGGACCTCGCGCTGGTGCGCACCAAGGCCGTGCGCGAAGGCGACCACTACCGCATCTCGGGCCAGAAGATCTTCATCACCTACGGCGAGCACGACCTCACCGAGAACATCGTGCATCTGGTGCTGGCGCGCACGCCGGACGCGCCCGAGGGGGTGAAGGGCATCTCGCTGTTCATCGTGCCCAAATTCCTGGTCAAGCCCGACGGTTCGCTCGGCGAGCGCAACGGCGCGAAGTGCGCCTCGATCGAGCACAAGCTCGGCATCCACGCCAGCCCGACCGCGGTGATGGTGTTCGAGGACGCGGTCGGCTACCTGGTGGGCGAGGAGAACAAGGGCCTGACCTACATGTTCATCATGATGAACGCAGCGCGCTTCGCCGTCGGCCTGGAGGGCGTGGCGATCGCAGAGCGCGCGTTGCAGCGCGCAGTGGCGTACGCGAAGGAGCGGCTGCAGGGCAAGGACCTGGTCGAAGGCGCCAAGACGGTGCCGATCATCCGTCATCCCGACGTGCGCCGCATGCTGATGCTGATGAAATCGCAGACCGAGGCCATGCGCGCGCTGGCCTACGTGGTCGCGGCGGCGACGGATTTTTCTCAAAGAATCGAAGACAAAGAACAGCGCAAGCAACACCAGGCCTTCGTCGACCTGATGATCCCGGTGGTCAAGGGCTGGTCGACCGAGACCGGCATCGAGGTCGCCTCGCTCGGCGTGCAGGTGCACGGCGGCATGGGCTTCATCGAGGAGACGGGCGCCGCGCAGCACCTGCGCGATGCGCGCATCACCACCATCTACGAAGGCACCACCGGCATCCAGGCCAACGACCTGGTCGGCCGCAAGATCGCGCGCGAGGGCGGCGCCACCGTCAAGGCCTGGCTCAAGCAGCTGGCGCTGCTCGACGCCGAGCTGGCCAAGTCGGCCAACCCGGACGTGGCGCGCGTGCGCGAAACCCTCGCCGCGGGAACCGCAGCGGTGGGCGCGGCGGTCGACTGGCTGCTCGCCACCTTCGGCAAAGACGTGCGCGCGGCCTCGGCCGGCGCGGTGCCCTTCCTCAGGCTGATGGGCATCGTCGCCGGCGGCTGGCAGATGGCGCGCGCCGCGCTGGTGGCCGAAAAGAAGCTCGCTGCGGGCGAAGGCGACCAGGCGTTCTACAGGGCCAAGATCGTCACCGCGCGCTTCTACGCCGACCACCTGCTGGTGCAGGCCCCCGCGCTGCGCGACACGGTGCTGAACGGCGGCGCGGGCGCAATGGCGCTCGACGAGGACCAGTTCCTCGCCGCCTGACCGCCTCAGGGCGTAGGCGTCGCCATGTTTGCCTTGTTGGTGACGAGCGAGGCCCTCGCCCCCTCGGGCACCCCC
>JBAUTW010000538.1:0-3107 GCA_049582365.1 Burkholderiales bacterium
CGGCTGGGGCGTGCGCGAGGCGACCATCGTCGCGCTCGCCGCCCCCATGGGCGTGAGCGCGCCCGAGGCGCTGCTCGTGTCGCTCACCATCGGCGCGCTGAACATGATCGCGAGCCTGCCCGGCGCACTGGTCATGCTGCGTGCCCGCTGAGGCGGCGGTATGATGGCTTGCGCGCTTGGAATACGGGAGGGGCAAGAACAATGAATCGAGCGCCTGACGATCCTATGCTCAGCGTGGTGGTCCCGGTGTACCGCAGCGCACCGCTCCTGCCGTCGCTGGTCGAGCGCCTGAGCGCGGCACTGGAGAAGGAAGGCCGGTCCTGGGAGATCGTCCTGGTCGACGACTCGAGCCCGGACCAGAGCTACGAGGTGTTGCGGCAGTTGCGCGCGCGCGAGCCGCGGCTGCGGATCGTGCAGTTTGCGCGCAACCAGGGCCAGCAGCACGCGACCCTGTGCGGCCTGAACTATGCCCGCGGCGCCGAGGTCGTGACCATCGACGACGATCTGCAGAGCGCGCCCGAGGAAATCCCCATCCTGCTGGCCAAGCTGCGCGAGGGCTACCTGGCGGTGCTGGGCCGCATCGGCAACAAGCGCCACGGCTGGTGGCGCAACGCGGGCTCGCGCGTGCACCAATACCTGGCCGAGAAGATCATCGCCAAGCCGCCCGGGTTGTACCTGTCGAGCTTCCGCGCCCTGTCGCGCGCCGCGGTGGACCGGCTGGTGCGCTACAAGGGCGCGCATCCGCATATTTCCGCCCTGCTGCTCAAGTCCGTTCCCGCGAGCGCGATCGCGAACGCGGACGTCAGCCACGCGCCACGGTCGGTGGGCGGCAGCACGTATACGCTGCGCAAGCTGGTGAAGTTCGCCTCGTTCCTGCTGATCAACCATTCCTACATCCCGCTGCGCTTCATGACGGCCTGGGGGTTCGCATTGAGCCTGCTCAGCCTGCTGTTCGCCGCCTGGGTCGTCGCGCGCGCGCTGTTCTTCGGCCACGCCCCCTCCGGCTGGCCGTCGCTCAGCGTTCTGGTCGCGTTCCTGTCCGGCAACATCCTGATGGCGCTCGGCATCGTGGGCGAATACCTCGGCCGGCTGGTGGAGGAAGATACCGTGACCGAACAGTTCGCGATTCATCGGGAGGAGGTGTGAGAGGTGAGTGAGCGGGCATGAAGCGCTGCCTCGCCTGCCAGCGCGGCTTCGAGGGGCGTGACTGGCGCTGTCCGGTCTGCGGCTTCGTGCCGGGATGGATCCTCGGCTTTCCGGCATTCGCGACCGAGCTTACGGCGCAGGAGATAGGCTTCGACGCAGCGCGCTACGAGGCGCTTGCAGAGGTCGAGGCGCGGCACTTCTGGTTCCAGTCGCGCGTCGAGCTCATCATTTGGGCATTGGGGCATCACTTCGCGCACGCACGCAGCGTTCTCGAGATCGGCTGCGGCACCGGGCACGTCATGGCGGCAATCGCGCGGGCCGACCCGACATTGCGGATCGCAGGCTCCGAGGCGCACTCCGCGGGGCTGGCATTCGCGGCGCGCCGCGCGCCAGCGGCCGAGCTGCTGCAGATGGATGCGCGGCAGATCCCGTATCGCGATGAATTCGACGTGGTCGGCGCTTTCGACGTGATCGAGCATATCCGCGAGGACGCGCAGGTGCTGCGCGAGATGTTCGCCGCGTGCCGGCCAGGCGGCGGCATCGTGCTGACGGTGCCGCAGCACGAATGGCTTTGGAGCTATCGCGACGAATTCGCCAGGCACCAGCGCCGCTATCGTCGCAAGGACCTGCTGGCGAAGATCGCTGGCGCCGGCTTCGAGCGTCCCTGGACGACTTCGTTTGTTACGCTGCTGTTGCCGACCATGGCTGCGTCGCGAGCGAGGCAAAGACTGCCCGAGGGCTTCGATCCGTCGCGCGAATTACGAGTGGGTCGCGTTGCGAACCGGGTCCTTGGTGCGGTCATGGCGGCAGAGCGTCGAATGATCGCCGCCGGATTGTCCCTGCCGGTCGGCGGCTCGCTGCTGGCAGTGGCCCACAAGCCAGCGCGATCGGCCTAGGCATGGATCCAAGAACCGTTCTCGCGCGACCTGGCGTTTACAGCCTGTTCCGCCGCCTGGTCGGACGGGATGCCGCCCGCGCCGTATACGCGCGACAGTATCTGCGCCTGGAGCCTGGCCAGCGGGTGCTGGATATCGGTTGCGGGACAGGCGACATTCTGGAATTCCTGCCGCCGGTCCGCTACGTGGGCTACGACGTGAGCCAGAGCTATATCGAGCGGGCGCGCCGGCGATTCGGCGACCGCGGTGAATTCCATTGCCGGGCGGTGGACGATGATTTGCCGCTGCCCGAGGGCGGCTACGAGCTGGTCATCGCGCACGGACTTCTGCATCACCTAGATGATGACGCAGCGCGCACGCTGTTTCGCGTCGCGCACCGTGCGCTGACGAGCGGCGGCCGCCTTGTAACTTTCGACGGCTGTTTTACCGAGGATCAGTCGCCGGCGGCACGGTTCTTCTTGTCGCTGGATCGCGGCCGTCACGTGCGCGACCGCGCCTCGTACGAGGCGCTCGCGCGCACCGCTTTCGGGCAGGTCAAGGCCTCAGTGCGCCACGACCTGATCCGCCTTCCGTACACCCATCTGATCATGGAGTGCACGGGCTGAGGGTCGCCGCGCCACTGCGTAGAGCGAGACCATGCCGGAACTGAACGCGGCACGCGTGCGCGCCGGATCCCAGCGCGGGCCGCTCGCGTCGGCGACCAGGTACCACTGTACGTGCAGCGCGCGCAGCGCCTGCATCGCCTGGCCGTAATCCGGCGCCGCATCGACCTTGTGCATCGCCGCCAGGCGCGCCAACGCAACCCTCTTTCTCGGTCCGTCCTTGATCATCTCGGCGTGCGGCCGGGAAAGGTAGGCGGGCACGCCGCTCAGGGCGCAAAGCTGCATCGAGACGTCGAACGGTGCGTACGCCGCGCTCAATCCCGCGGCCGCGAAGATATCGCCCACGGCGGCGTGCGTGCGCAAGTAGGCCGCGGCGCCGACCAGGCCCGCGGGCACGTGCGCGGCCGCATCGCGCGCGCCCCAGCGGAACTTGGGGTACATCATGCCCGCCGCGCTGGTGGCG
>JBAUTW010000539.1:0-2749 GCA_049582365.1 Burkholderiales bacterium
CACCGGCACGGCGAGCGCGAGCGCAACGACGAGATGCGCGTCCGGCGGCCAGCGGCTCAGTACGGCGCGCGGCAGGGGCGAGTTCTCCGGTTCGGGGCTCACTCGCGGCGCAGGCGGCGCAGCCCCAGGCCGAGCAATCCGAGCAGCACGAGCGCCGGCAGGACCGGATCGAACGGCGCACCGGCGGCGGCCACGCTGCAACCGCCTCCACTCCCAAGCGACCTGATGGGCGCCAGGATCTGGTCCACCGGATCCGCGACCTGCGCGATATCGCCGCTGGTGTACTCGGCCCTGGTGGCGCCGGTCGCCAGGGTTTTCTGGTTCCATACCGAATAGAAGCGCGAGCCGTCCGGGCGGGTCGCGTTCTGCGACTCGTAGGCCGACTCGTCGTCGCCCGCCAGGACCCCCTGCGCCACCGACAGCTTCACCGGCTTGGCGAAGGTGCTCGCGGAATCGAGGCTCACCGTGACGAACTCTCCCAGATCCTGCGGGCCCGCCGGGTCGGCGGGCGGCACGTTGGTCTGCGTGCCCCACGCGAGATACACCACGTCGGCGTTCTGGCAGGCCGTCGGATCTGCCGGGCAGGCCGTCGTGCTCTTGGGCGTGCCGAAGATGCGCGGCTCGCGCACGTTGATGCCCGTGTCCGTGATGTTGGTGACGTTCTTCGGCTGCTCCCAGGCGCCGCCGACGGTGAACTTGCGGATCCAGAAGTTGTAGTTGTCGAGCCGGGCCTCGAGCCTGGAGAGGTCCGAGGTGTAGCTGTAGCCGATCCACAGCTCCCGTCCGCGCAATACGCCGCGGTGAGCCAGCGCGTTCTCGGTATTGTTGCGCTCCGTGTCGTCGGCCAGGTTGGCCGTGGTCGCGCTCGGCGTGTTGCTGCTGACGTTTTCGGCGCGCGCGCTCGTCAACGCGCTCGCCGCCGCGTAGTCCGAAGTCTCGCAGGCCGGATCCACGGCAGGCACCATGTCGGCCGGATGCACGCCGCCCATGCCGCGGCGCGCGACGATGTCCGACGGCCCGCCCTCGCTGTAATTGCCTTCTCTCCAGAAGACCGCGATCTGGATGCCGCCCGCGCCGGCATCGCCCGGGCCCTGCGTGAGGAAGCGCACGCGGCGGGCGTTCTTGGCCGGGTCGCTGACGATGCAACCCGCCTTGCCTTGCACCGTCGACGGCGGCGCATCGAAAGGAAAGGCGTGGTAGCGGACGAACTTGCCCTCATCCGCGCCGCCCGAGTCCTTGGTTTCCTCGTAGGCGACGATCGCCGTCGTGCCCACCATGCCGATGTTCGGGCGCGACGCCCCGACCTTGCCCTGCTCGATCGAGCCTTGCGCAACGTTGTCGCCTGCGCCGTCGTACAGAAAGCTCGCCGTGGCGTCGATGCCGTACTCGCCGGTCCAGTTGTCCGTCAGGCGAACCGCCGGCGCGAGCACGAAATCGTCCGCCGGCGTGCCGGGCACCGACAGGTCGACGCTCGCGTAGGCGTACCAGACGTCGGTGCCGCCGCTGACCTTGGCGCCCGCGGCGCCTTCCCCCGGGCCCTCGGCCCCGCCCTCTTGCAGGCCCTGGGGATCCTCCTGCCCGGAGATGACGATCTGCCCCTTGTTGTACGTTGCGGCGTTGGCCGGATCGGTGCCGACATTGCCGCCGCTCGAATCGTTGATCGCGTCGCGCACGCCCGTGCTGAGCTGGATCGGCGCGCTCCAGCTCGCGCCCTTGTTGGCGGAATACGACGTCCACGCGCACGAGAACGGGATCACGCGCCTGTCGCGGTCCAGGTAGAGAATCCCGCGCTGCGCGCCGCCGGGACAATATTTGCCGACCCAGGTCAGCACCAGCAGCGGGCCGTTCGGCTTGATGTTGGGCTTGTCGATGTCGCCCGGGTAGGCGGAAGGCTCGCCGAGGGTGCCGCGCCAGGCGAACGCGCCGCTGCTCCTCAGGAGCGCCGAATTCGACACGTTGATCGCAGGCGACCAGTCCGCGAAGCTGTTGCAGGTCCTGGTTGCGGCCGGCTTGCAGGTCTTGACGAAGACGTCGCGCGCCGCGCGCTCCGCCGCGGCCTTGACGTCGTAAACCATGCCCGCACCCGCGGGCGCATCGCCGTAGACCACGACCAGCGTGCCGTCGCCGAGACGCTGGACCTTCGGCTTGTCGCCCGAAATGCCGTCGCTGACGGCGATCGGCGTCCTGACCGAAATCTGCGTTGCGGCGTAAGCCGCGGTGGCAAGCCCCATCGCGGCCACAACGGCCAGGAACTTCCTGTTCAACGACATATCTTCCCCCGATAGATTCGACCGGCAGGCGAACTGCCGCTTCAAGGATGCCGGTCTTCTTTCGGCAGCGCTTGACTTGAATCAAGCGCAGCACGCTATGTGGCATGCTTCGTATCCGTAATGGCAGCGGTGCTGACGCGCCGCGAGTTGCCGTGCCTGCCCAAACAAGAGAAATGGCTACCTTTATCTTGATACCCGGAGGTTGGCAGGGCGGTTGGGCCTTCGAGAAAGTCGAACAATTGCTCACCGCGACGCGTTCATCGCAGGGGCGGCGGCCGATGGGCCGACTTGCGCGCCACCGCCCAATTTCCGCGCCTGAAGCCGGAAGCACTGGTCGAGATATTGCTGGCTCAGGTTTGATGGCAAGCGCGCGCTTCCCTCCGCGGCTTCTGCTGCGAGCTACATAAGCCAAAATTCACCCTCGCCCACATGAGTCAGATCGATCAACCGGAGCCACGCTGGCAGGCGATCCTCGCGCT
>JBAUTW010000540.1:0-1903 GCA_049582365.1 Burkholderiales bacterium
CTACCGCGGCGGGCGGCGCTACGACGTTCGGCTCGAGCCCTTCGCCGAGCGCATCGAGCTCGATCGGCGCGACCGCGAGGCGTCGCTGCGGCCCTGGGTCGAGCGCTACGCCGCGCGCCTCGAGCACCATTGCCGCGAAGCGCCCTACAACTGGTTCAATTTCTACGACTTCTGGGCGCCCGCCGGCACCTGATCCCAGCCCGCCGCGCGCACCCGCGCGGCGCGCTCGATCGACGCGGCGTCGTCGTAGAACGGCTTGGGCGCGAGCACCAGGCCGACGTTCGCCGCCTCCTCGGTCAGGATGCGCAGGTACTCCTGCATGTGGTGCGCGGTATAGGTGTTGGTGTCGTGAAAAGTGACCACCAGCGGGATTACTCCGCCGACCGCCGGCAGCGCGCCCGACGCGATCTGCTCGCGGATCTCCGCCAGGGTGTTGCGGATGTGGCTGCGCCGCCGGAAGCTCATGACGAAGACGTAGATCACGCCGTCGTTCGCGCTGACGTCGGTCAGCAGCATGTGCAGCCCGCGCCTGCGGTAGGCGGCGAGCGTGCGCGCGTCGTAGTCCCAGAACGGCGGCCGCACCAGGTCCGGCGTTTTCCCGGCGACCGCGGCGATGTCGGACTGCGCGTCGATCAGCGTACGGTCCAGCTCGGCATCGGGCAGCAGCATGTGGTCGATATGCCCGCGCGGCGAGCCGCTGTGCACCGCGAGCACGTGACCCTCGGCGTGCTCGCGCCGCATCAGCGCCCTGCCCGCCTCCGAGCCGCCGGCGCGCGGGTCGCGCGTCTGCAGGAAGAACACCGCCTTGATCCCCGCTTGCACCGGGTTGCGCGCCAGCGTGTCGAGGATCGCGCGAGTCGGGTTGTACGGCTGCCAGGTGCTCGGCCCGTCGTCGAACGTCAGCAGGAAACGCGCCGGAGTCGCGTTCGGCGGCAGCGCGCGCACCTCGTCGAGCGACGGCCCGGCACAACCGCACAAGAGCAGCAGGAACGCGAGCGCCGCAATCGTTGTCTTTTTGCGCAGGGCGTGTTCGAATCGCGCGCGATCCACATGCGCGCTCGAACGCACCTCGAGGTAAGAAAAGCTCGGAAACATGGCCCCGTGACGTCATTGTACCGGGCGCTCGCCGCCGGCCTCCTGACGCTCGCCTGCGGCGCGGCGCCCGCGCAGGAGGCCGCGCTGGCGCAGGTAATGCGCCTCCTGTCTGCGGTGCAAGCCTCGACCGTGCGCTTCAGCGAGACCAAGCGGATGGCCGCGCTGAGCGAGCCGCTCGTGCTCTCGGGCCGGCTGTCGTACCTGCGCGGCGGCCGCATCGAGAAGGACGTCGAAACACCCTACCGCGAGCGCATCGTGATCGACGGCGATTCGATGCGGGTCGAAAGCCCGACGCGCGGCGAATCGCGCAGCTATTCCCTGCGCGCCAGCCCGGCCGCATGGGCCTTCGCCGAAGGCCTGCGCGCCACGCTCGGCGGCGACCTGGCCACGCTCGAGCAGTACTACCGCACCTCGTTCAGCGGCAGCGTCGAGCACTGGACGCTCGAGCTCGCGCCGCGCGACGACGAGATGGCCCGCTACGTGCGCTCGATCGGGTTTCGCGGCCGCCGCGCGGACATCGCGCAGATCAGCGTGCACGAAGCGGGCGGAAACACCAGCGTGATGGCGATCCGCCCGGACGGCCCTTGACCCGCCGCGCGCGCGCCGTCGTGCTGGTATGGCTCGCGCTGCTCGCGGCGAGCGCCCTGGTCGCCTCGCGCGCCCGCATCACGAGCGATTTCACCGCTTTCCTGCCGGCGCGGCTCGACGCCGACCAGGCGCTGCTGGTACACCAGCTGCGCGAGGGCGTCGCCGCGCGCATGATCCTGATCGGCATCTCGGGCGCCGCGCCGCGCGCGCTGGCCGGCGC
>JBAUTW010000541.1:0-1736 GCA_049582365.1 Burkholderiales bacterium
CTCGCCTACGGCCGCGAGACCGGCACGCTGCCGGCCGGCGCGCCGCCGGTGCTGCCGACCGCGAGCGGCGACGCCTTCCAGAACGACCTCGCGCTCGGGTTCTCCTGGACCGGCGCGACGAAGCTCACGGTCAACGTCGAGTACCTGTACCACCAGGCGGGCATGACGCGCGAGGACTGGCGGCGCTGGTTCGCGACCGGAACGGCGAACGCGGGCTCGCTCGCGGCGACCGGCGCGCTGTGGTACATCCGCGCCTTCGCCGCCGACCAGCAGGAGCCGGCGACGCGCGAGCAGCTGTTCCTGCGCGCCGCCTGGAGCGACGCCTTCGTGCCGCACCTCGAGCTGTCCGGGTTCGCGCTGGTGAACCTCTACGACCGCTCGCGCCTGGTGCAGCTCGGCGCAACATACGACTTCTCCGACCGCTGGACGCTCGGCGCCTACCTGAGCGCGAATCTGGGCGCCGCCCAGAGCGAGCGCGGCAGCCTGCCGCAGGCCCACAGCGCGCTGCTGCAGGCGTTGTACTACTTCTAGTCAACCCTTGAGCTCGGGGAAATCCTCCTCCCAGTGCTCGTTCGCGCGCCGCGCCTCGCCGCGCTCGCCCTCGGCGCCGCGCAGCTGCACGCGCCGGATCTTGCCCGAGATGGTCTTCGGCAGCTCGGAGAACTCGAGCCGCCGGATGCGCTTGTAGGCGGCCAGTCGCTCGCGCGTGAAGCGGAAGATCGACAACGCGGTCTCGCGCGAGGGCTCGAAGCCCGGCTTGAGCACCAGGTAGGCCTTCGGCACCGACAGGCGCAGCGCGTGCGGGCTGGGCACCACGGCGGCCTCGGCCACCGCCTCGTGCTCGATCAGCGCGCTTTCGAGCTCGAACGGGCTGATGCGGTAGTCGGCGCTCTTGAACACGTCGTCGGCGCGGCCGATGTACCAGTAGTAGCCGTCGCCGTCGCGCGAGGCGACGTCGGCGGTGCGGTAGTAGGCCCCGCCGAGCAGCTCGCGGGTACGCTCCGCATTGTCCAGGTAGCCGGTCATCAGCCCGACCGGTCGCGGATCGAGCCTGATCGCGACCTCGCCCTCGTCCGCGGGGCGCTCGTCGACCACGTCGAGCAGCTCGATGCGGAAGCCGGGCAGCGGCCGCCCCATCGAGCCGACCTTGACCGTCTGGCCCGGGGGGTTGCCGAGCTGCGCGGTGGTCTCGGTCTGGCCGTAGCCGTCGCGCACCGTGATGTGCCACGCCGCCTGCACGCGTTCGATCACTTCCGGGTTGAGCGGCTCGCCCGCGCTCGCGAGCTCGCGCAGCCTGACCGGCCAGGACTTGAGGTCCTCCAGGATCAGCATGCGCCACACCGTGGGCGGCGCGCACAGCGTCGTCACGCCGTAGCGCACCAGCGCGTCGAGCGTCTTCTTCGCGTCGAAGCGCGCCAGGTTGTAGAGAAAGATCGTCGCGCCCGCGTTCCACGGCGCGAAGAAACAGCTCCAGGCGTGCTTGGCCCAGCCCGGCGAGCTGATGTTGAAGTGCACGTCGCCTTCGCGCAGGCCGAGCCAGTACATGGTCGACAAGTGACCGACCGGGTAGCTTTGGTGCGTGTGCTGCACCATCTTCGGCTTCGCGGTGGTGCCCGAGGTGAAGTAGAGCAGGAAGGGATCGTCGGCGCGCGTCGCGCCGTCGGGCGCGAAGCGCGCGGCGGCGGCATCGGCCTGCCGGTACGGCGTCCAGCCCGGCGCTTCGCCGCCCACCAGGA
>JBAUTW010000542.1:0-2311 GCA_049582365.1 Burkholderiales bacterium
CCGCAGCGGCGCGCGCCGACGTCCACCTCGACGTAGACGTCCAGCGTGGTGCCGGCGCCTTGCGCCGCCTCCGAGAGCTCGCGCACATTGGATGCGTCGTCCACGCACACACCGATCCGCGCCCGCCGCGCGAGCGCGGCGAGCCGCTGGAGCTTGCGCGCGCCCACGATCTCGTTCGACACCAGAACGTCGGCGATCCCGCCGTCGACCATTGCCTCGGCCTCGGAGACCTTCTGGCAGCAGACGCCGACGGCGCCGGCCGCGATCTGCCGCAGCGCGATCTCCGGGCACTTGTGGGTCTTCGCATGCGAGCGCACGCGCACGCCGCGCCCCCGCACGGCTTGCGCCAGGCGCTTGAGGTTTCTCTCGAACGCGTCCAGCTCGATCACCAGCGCCGGCGTGTCCACCAGCGCCAGCGGCATTCCCAATTCGGCGGGAGCGGACGCCGGCATGGCTTCAGGCAGCGCCCGCCTCGGCGCGCGGGCGCTGGCGCAGGAACAGCCAGACGATCGACGCCGCCACCACCGCGAGCAGCGGCAACGCGGAATAGTTGACCGCCTGCCAGCCCGCGTTGGTTACGATCAGGCCCGAAGAGAACGACGACAGCGCGGTCATGAGGAAGATCGCCGAGTCGTTCGTCCCCTGCGCCTTGGCGCGCTCTTCCGGGCGGTAGGTCTCGGTGAGCATGGTGGTGGCGCCAATGTAGAGGAAGTTCCAGCCCACGCCGAGCAGCACCAGAGCGAACCAGAAGTGGGGCAAGGCGATCCCGGACACCGCGATCGCTACCGCGCCGAAATTCAGCAACGCGCCGACGAACATCACCGGCAGCGTGCCGACGCGCCTGATCAGCCCGCCGGTAACGAACGACGGCGCGAACATCCCGACCACGTGCGAGGAGATCACGAACGCGGCGTCCCCGTAGGGATGGCCGCAGACGCCCATCGCGATCGGCGTCGAAGTCATGAGGAAGTTCATCACTCCGTAGCTGAGCGCGCCGCAGGCCACCGCGACAATGAACTTCGGCTGTGCTGCGATCTTCGCCATCGGCCGTCCGCTCGAGGCCTGCTCGGCGGCGCTTGGATTGGGGATGCGGATGAAGCGCAGCAGCGCCATCGTGATCAGCGCGAATCCGATCAGGGCGAGGTAGGCGCCCATGAATCGATGCGGCAGTAGGTCCACAGTCAGGCGGCTCGTCGTTGGTCCGAGCACCCCCCCGATCAGCCCGCCCGCGAGGACCAGCGAGATCGCGGTGGGCCGGAACTGCACGCTCGCCGCGTCGGCGGCGGCGAAGCGATAGTACTGCCCGTAGGCGTTGTACACGCCGAACACCAGCGTACCGAAGCACAGCAGCCAGAAGCTCTGCAGCCACACGGCGCCGGCGCAGATGAGCGCGCCGACGATGCCCCACAGCGTTCCGAGCGTAAGGCCCCGCTGGCGACCTACCCGCTTCATGTGCAGCGAGGCGCGCAAGGTGGCCGACGCGCCGCCCAGCACCCAGAATGTCACCGGCAGCGTCGCGAGCGACCTGTTCGACGCCAGCGCGAGCCCCGCCAGCCCGTTGATCGCGATCAGGGTCGAATTGTTGGTCAGCAGCATCGCCTGGCAGGCGGTCAGCAGCGCGACGTTGCGCCTTTCACTGGACATATATACAGTATGAGGGGTCGTTCAGCACAACGCGATTCTAACGGTAGGCGACATGGCCAACGAGACGAGTTCCGAATCCCGGTCGATCGTCGTGCACGCGGCCAGGGTGGCGGGCGCGGGCAAGTCGCGCGGCGCGCTCTCCCGAACGCAGGGGCGCTTCGAGACCGTGGCGCGGGAAGCCTTCGACGACGGCTGGGGCGCCGAGGACGAGGCGCCGGCGGCGCTCCAGACCACGGTCACCGAGGAGCGCGCACGCTCGATCATCCAGCGCAACGACTCGCCCGACCTGCCGTTCGAGCTCTCGATCAACCCCTACCGCGGCTGCGAGCACGGTTGCATCTACTGCTACGCGCGGCCGAGCCACGCCTACCTCGAGCTCTCGCCCGGGCTGGACTTCGAGAGCAAGCTGTTCGCCAAGCTGAACGCGGTCGAGCTGCTGCGCGACGAGCTCTCCCGGCGCAGCTACCGCCCCTCGCCGATCGCGCTGGGCGCCAACACCGACTGCTACCAGCCGATCGAGCGGCGCTACCGCATCACGCGCGGCCTGATCGAGCTGCTGGCGCACTGCCGCCACCCGCTGACGATCGTCACCAAGTCGGCGCTGGTCGAGCGCGACCTGGACCTGCTCGGGCCGATGGGGCGGGCCAATCTCGCCAAGGTCTTCGTC
>JBAUTW010000543.1:0-19631 GCA_049582365.1 Burkholderiales bacterium
CCCAAACCCACGCCCAAGCCTGCGCTGAAGCCGAAAGCGTCTCCGCCGCCGCCTCCGAGCCTGCTCGATGATCTTCTAGACAACCCGGCCGCAGTGGGCGGGTTGGGCGCGGTACTGGTGCTCCTGCTCGGGTACGGCGCCTGGACGTGGCGCCGCAAGAAGAAGGCTGCGGCGCTGCAGGGGGGGACGTTCGACGCGGCGGCTGGCGCGGGTGGGGCCTCGTCGGTCTTGAGCGCGGCGGGGATGCCGTCCGTGCGGGCGGACGCGGGCAGCCAAGCCTCGGTAAGCCAGGCGAGCGTCGGTGGCATGGAGGCGGACGAGGTCGACCCGATCGCGGAGGCAGACGTCTATATGGCGTATGGGCGCGATGCGCAGGCCGAGGAGATCCTCAAGGAAGCGCTGCAGAAAGACGCGAAGCGCCCGGCGATCCATGCCAAGCTGCTCGAGATCTATGCCGCACGGCACGATGCGACATCGTTCGAACAGACGGCGCGCAACCTTCAGGCACTTACGGGTTCGGGGCCGGAGTGGGAGAAGGCCGCGGCGCTCGGTCGCAGCATCGATCCGCAGAACTCGCTCTATGGCGGCGCCGGAGAAGCAGCAGTGACCCGTACTGGCACCCCGGCTCAGGAGGCCGCTGCCGCGGCCGCGCCGGTGCCGAACCTGGATTTCGATCTGGACGCCGCATCGACCCCCATAAGTCCGGACATTCCCCTGGACATCGGCGAGGACGAAGGCAAACAGCAGCCTTCGTCAGGGCTCGACTTCGATATCGGTTCGAGCACCAACACAATGAAGGCGGGCGATTTCGCAAAAGGCGGAACCCTGATCATGGACAGGAACGCCGAGCCCAAGACGGAGCCGGCGGGTCTCGACTTCGATCTCGGCCTGGGCGGGGGAGACGCCCAGAAGACGGCCGACAGCGGCGGGATCAGCTTCGAGTCCCCGACGACACCGGAGCAGGCGACCGCGGATACGCTCGGATCAATGGACTTCAATCTCGATCTCGACACCGCCGACACCAAGCCAATGCCGGCGCCCGCCGCGGAGCCGGCGCCGCTCGACCTGTCCTCGATCAGTCTGGACCTTGGCGCGCCGGGCGAAGGCTCTGCTTCGACCACGAGCACGGATCCGAAGTGGCAGGAAGTTGCCACCAAGCTCGACTTGGCCAAGGCATACGAGGAGATGGGCGACAAGGACGGCGCGCGCGAGTTGCTGAACGAGGTCGTAAAAGAGGGCGACAACGCGCAACAAAGCCAAGCCAAGCAGATGCTCTCCAGCCTCGGCTGAGAGCAAACCCCTACAATTAGCCACGGGCCGCGCCTCTGCGCGGCGCCGTGGCTAAACTTTTTCCGGCATGCGACTCGCACTCGGCATCGAATACGACGGCAGTCGATTCCTGGGCTGGCAGACTCAGCCGGGTGGCGGTACGGTGCAGGATGTGGTCCAGGCGGCCATGGCGGCAATCGCGGGGGAGGAGGTGAAGGTCGCCTGCGCGGGGCGAACTGACCGCGGCGTGCATGCGTGCGAACAGGTGATCCACTTCGATCCCCCGGCGGCGCGTCCAGACAGCGCTTGGGTAAGGGGTGTAAACGCGATGCTACCCGATTCGGTCGCGGTGCTGTGGGTGCAGCGGGTCGACGATGCGTTTCATGCCCGTTTCAGCGCGATATCCCGCAGCTATCGGTACGTCCTGCTCAATCGCGGCGTCCGGCCCGCCCTCGCAGCGCGCCACGCCGGGTGGTTCCATCGCCCTCTCGACGTCGATTCGATGCGCCTTGCGGCCGAGTCTCTCGTCGGCGAACACGATTTTTCCGCCTTTCGTTCCGCCGAGTGCCAGGCGAAGACGCCAGTGCGGCGCGTGAACCGACTCGAAATCGAACGCGTTGGCGGGCGGATCGACTTCGTCATCACCGCCAACGCTTTCCTGCACCACATGGTTCGAAATATCGTAGGAACGCTGGTGTACGTCGGTATGGGCAAGCATCCTCCGGCTTGGGTGCGCGACGTGCTGGCATCGCGTGAGCGCGCGCGCGCCGCGCCGACTTTCGGTCCCGAAGGCCTCTATCTGGAAGCCGTCGAATACGCTCCTAAATGGGGTCTGCCGAGCGGGCGTCGCGTGCCGAACGCGCTGCCGGTTGAAATCTGAGCGATGCGCACCCGGGTAAAGATCTGCGGCATAACGCGCGCCGAGGATGCGCGAGCCGCCTGCGAGGCGGGGGCGGACGCCATCGGGCTCGTGTTCTATCCCGCCAGCCCCCGCTTCCTGTCACATGAGCGGGCGCGCATGCTGCGTGACGGGCTACCGGCGTTCGTTACGGCGGTGGCGCTGTTCGTCAATCCAAGCCGCGACGAGGTGCAGCGCGTGATCGACCGGGTGCGCCCGGGCGCACTGCAGTTTCATGGCGACGAGCCGCCCGAGTTCTGCGAGCGCTTCGGACTCCCCTATCTCAAGGCCTGTCGCGTGAAGGAGGGGGTCAATTTGCTAGAATACCTCCAGCCTTACATGGGCGCGAGCGGCTGGCTGGCGGACGCCTACGTCGAGGCGTACGGCGGTACTGGAACCAGCTTCGACTGGTCCGTGGTTCCTCGCCAGAGACCCCGTCCACTGATCCTGTCGGGCGGCCTGACGACCGAAAACGTTGGCGACGCGATCCGTCGCGTCCGGCCATGGGGAGTAGATGTTTCGAGTGGGGTCGAGTCCGCCAAGGGCATCAAGGACTCGGCCAGGATAGCAGCCTTCATGGCAGAGGTCAGAAATGCAGATGGATGAGCTTCCCGATGCGCGCGGACACTTCGGCCCCTATGGCGGAGTGTTCGTCGCCGAAACCCTGATCCACGCACTCGACGAATTGCGGCAGGCGTACGAACACTGCCGCAAGGATCCCGCATTCGCGGCGGAATTGCGCTATGAGTTGAAGCACTTCGTCGGTCGGCCAAGCCCGGTCTACCACGCCAAGCGCCTGTCGCAGAAGTATGGCGGCGCGCAGATCTATCTCAAGCGCGAAGATCTGAATCACACCGGTGCGCACAAGATCAACAACACGATGGGCCAGGCGCTGCTTGCGCGCTACATGCGAAAGCCGAGGGTGATCGCCGAAACCGGCGCCGGGCAGCATGGCGTCGCCAGCGCAACGGTCGCGGCGCGCTACGGCATGGAGTGTGTCGTCTACATGGGGTCTGAAGACGTCAAGCGACAGGCCGCGAACGTGTATCGCATGAAGCTTCTGGGCGCTACTGTGGTGCCGGTCGAATCCGGCTCCAGAACGCTCAAGGATGCGCTCAACGAAGCGATGCGCGACTGGGTGACGAACGTTGAGAACACGTTCTACATCATCGGCACGGTCGCCGGACCGCATCCGTATCCGACGATGGTGCGCGACTTTCAGGCAGTGATCGGCGAAGAATGTCTGCAACAGATGCCGGAGCTCGCCGGGCGCCAACCCGACGCCGTGATCGCATGCGTAGGCGGCGGCTCGAACGCCATGGGTATCTTCCATGCCTACCTGCCCGACGAATCGGTGCGGCTAATCGGCGTCGAAGCCGCGGGAGAAGGGCTCGCTACCGGCAAACACGCGGCATCCCTCTGCGCCGGCACGCCGGGGGTGCTGCACGGCAACCGCACTTATCTGTTGCAGGATGCCAACGGCCAGATCATCGAAACGCATTCCATCTCCGCGGGCCTCGACTACCCGGGCGTGGGGCCGGAACATGCCTGGCTGAAGGACAGCGGCCGGGCCCAGTACGTCGCGGTGACCGACGACGAGGCGCTACAGGCGTTCCATGAGCTGTGCCGTCTGGAGGGAATCATCCCGGCGCTCGAGTCGAGCCACGCCGTCGCTTACGCGACAAAGATCGCGCCGACGCTCGGCCGCGATGCGATTCTGCTGGTCAACTTGTCCGGGCGCGGCGACAAGGACATGCACACCGTCGCCCAACGCTCGGGCATCGTGTTCTAGCAATGTCGCGCATCCAATCGCGTTTCGCGTCGCTACGCAAGCAGGGCCGCAAAGCGCTGATACCGTACATCACGGCGGGCGACCCGCTTCCGGCTCTCACGGTGCCGCTGATGCAAGCGCTGGTCGAGGCCGGAGCGGACATTATCGAGCTCGGGGTACCGTTCTCCGATCCGATGGCCGACGGACCCGTGATCCAGCGCTCGGGCGAGCGCGCCCTGGCGAACGGCGTCGGCCTTGCGGACGTCATCGGCATGGTGCGCGGGTTTCGCGATCAGGACGCGGAAACCCCGGTGGTCCTGATGGGTTATGCCAATCCGATCGAGGCGATGGGCGGCGAGAAGTTTGTTGCCTCGGCGGCGAGCGCGGGCGTCGACGGCGTGATCGTGGTGGATTACCCGCCGGAGGAGGCGGCACCGTTCGCGGCACTGGCCAAGAGCCGCGGTATCGACCCGATATTTCTTCTTGCGCCTACCTCCACCCCGAGCCGCATCCAAGAGGTAGCCCGCATGGGGGCCGGCTACCTGTACTACGTATCCCTCAAGGGCGTGACCGGCGCGGCGAGCCTCGATCTAACGGACGTCGCCAACCGCATCCCTCTTCTCCGCGCGGCCACGCAGCTGCCGATCGGCGTCGGCTTCGGGATACGCGATGCGCAATCCGCGCGGCGCGTCGCCGAGATTGCCGACGCCGTTGTGATCGGCAGCCGCATCATTCAGGAAATCGAAGCCGCAGGCCCCGAGCAGGCGGTTGCCCGCGTCCGGGATCTGATCAGGCCGATTCGCGCAGCACTTGACGCTTGAGCGGGATAAGCGAGGCTAGGCGCACATGAGCTGGCTCCAGAAGCTTCTTCCACCGAAGATCCAGCGCACAGAACGCGGCGCGCGCAAGACCGTACCCGAGGGCCTGTGGACCAAATGCCCGGCGTGCGACGCGGTGCTCTACAGCACGGACCTGCAGAAGAACCTGAACGTATGCCCGAAATGCGGGCACCACGAGCGGCTCGATGCGAGGGCGCGTCTCGACGCCTTGCTCGACACTGAGACGCGGTTCGAGATCGGCGCCGAGGTGCTTCCGGTAGACAGTCTCAAGTTCAAGGACGCGCGAAAATACCCCGAGCGCCTGTCCGAGGCGCAGGAGCAGACGGGGGAGACGGACGCCCTGGTGGTGATGCAGGGGTCGATCAAGGAAATCGGCGTGGTCTGCGCCGCGTTCGAGTTCGAATTCATGGGTGGCTCGATGGGCTCGGTGGTGGGCGAGCGCTTTGTTCGAGGCGTGCGCGTCGCCATCGAGCAGAAGCTGCCGTTCATCTGCGTATCGGCGTCGGGCGGCGCCAGGATGCAGGAAGGGTTGCTGTCGCTGATGCAGATGGCGAAGACCACCGCCGCGCTAACCGATCTTGCGGAACGCAGGCTGCCGTTCGTGTCGGTGCTGTCGGACCCGACCATGGGCGGTGTGTCGGCGAGCTTCGCCATGATCGGAGACATCGTGATCGCGGAGCCGAAGGCGCTGATCGGCTTTGCCGGCCCGCGCGTAATCGAGCAGACGGTAAGACAAAAGCTTCCGGAGGGGTTCCAGCGCGCTGAATTCCTGCTGGAGAAGGGTGCGATCGACATGATCGTCGATCGGCGCCAACTGCGCGACACGCTCGCCTCGCTGCTGGGAATGCTGCAGGGGCTGCAGGCCGAGCAGCCGTCCTGAGCCCGCGCCTGGCATCGTCTCCCGTCGTGGCGTCCCGCACGCTCGCCGAGTGGCTGCAATACGTCGAGCGACAGCACCCGCAGCCGATCGCGCTCGGCCTCGAGCGCGTCGCGCGGGTGCTCGCGGGCCTGGGTACGCGGATCGCGTGCCCGGTAATCACCGTGGGTGGCACGAACGGCAAGGGCTCGACGTGCGCGATGCTCGAGGCGATATTGCAGGCCGCCGGATTCCGGACCGGCCTTTACACCTCGCCGCATCTCATGCGGTACAACGAGCGCGTACGGATCGACGGCCGGGAGGCCGAAGATGGTGAGCTGTGCGAGGCCTTCGCGGCCGTCGACGCGGCGCGGGCCGGTGTTCCCCTGACCTATTTCGAGTTCGGCACGCTGGCGGCGATGTGGCTGTTCGGGCGCTCGGGCGCGGAGGCGGTCGTGCTGGAGGTGGGGCTGGGCGGCCGTCTGGATGCGGTGAACGTGCTCGATGCCGATTGCGCAGTGCTGACGAGCGTCGGTATCGATCACGTCGAATTCCTCGGCAACACGCGCGAGTCGATCGGGCGGGAGAAGGCGGGCATATTTCGCTCTGGCCGAGCCGCGGTCGTGGCGGACCCTTCGCCGCCGCAGTCGGTGCTGGAAGCGGCACGGGCGTCTGGCGCGCGCCTGCTTCTGGCGGGGCGCGACTTCGGCTATGCGCGGGAAGACGGGCAATGGCGCTACTGGGGGCCGGCAGGGACGCGCGCAGGGCTCGCTTACCCCGCGCTGCGCGGCGGCCTGCAGCTGCGCAATGCGGCAGCGGCAATGTGCGCGCTCGACAGCCTGCGCGAACGCTTGCCGGTGGGCATGCAGCACGTTCGCCAGGGCCTGGCGCAGGTCGCGCTCCCGGGGCGGTTCCAGGTCCTGCCGGGGCGGCCGCAGGTGATTCTCGACGTGGCGCACAACCCACAGGCGGCGCAGGGGCTCGCGCAGGACCTGGCCGGGAGCGGCTTCGCGCCCGAGACGATCGCGGTATTCGGCATGCTGCGCGACAAGGACATCGCGGGCGTAGTGCGCGCACTCGCGCCGCGGGTGACCCGCTGGCATCTGGCGACACTCGCTGGCGAGCGCGCTGCGACCGCGGCCGAATTGGCGCAGATCCTGCTGGCAGAAAACGTATCGGCTCCGGCCGCGCAGCACGGCTCGGCGGCGCTGGCGTTCGCTGCGGCGCGGGGAGAGGCGACCGGGAATGATAAAATTCTCGTTTTCGGATCTTTCCTAACGGTCGGCGAAGTGATGAGGTATCTCGAGGCGGATCGTGGCGGCGCGCACAACCATGGCTGAAGCGCAGGACGTCAATACGCTCAAGCGTCGCGGGCGCAGACGCCTGGTCGGCGCCATCGCCTTGGTATTGCTCGCAGTAATCTTGTTACCCATGGTTTTCGATTCCGAGCCGAGGCAGGCCAATTCCCCGGTCGATGTGCGTATCCCGAGCGAGGATACGAAATTCTCCCCCAAGCTCCCCTTGCCGCCGGCGCACGAAGCGACGCGCTCTGCGCCGGCGTCTCCGAGCAGCGACAAATCGGCGCCGGGCATTTCGATCCCGCCCGCGACGCCGCCGCATAAGGCGACCGCGAGCACGCGCAAGGAGGCGCCTGCGGCGCCCAGTGTGGCTGAACGCGCGCGCGCGGAAGCGGCCTTGGCTGGCATCGAGTACGTCGTTCCGGTCGCGGCGCTGGCGGAACCAGAGCGGGTCAAGGAGCTCACATCGCGCCTGGCCGCCGCCAAGCTTCCCTACTACACGGAGCGGGTGGCCACCGAAAAGGGTCGAGTGACGCGCGTGCGCGCCGGACCGTTTGCCAGCCGGGAGGCCGCCGAGAAAGCGTACGCAAAGCTCAAGGGCCTTGGACTCAAGCCCGGAAACGTCGCCACCAAGTCCTGATGACCTGGCTGGACTACGCCGTGCTCGGCGTGATCGGGGTCTCGGTGCTGTGGGGTCTGTGGCGCGGGCTGGTGCGGGAGGTGATATCGATCGCCGGATGGGTGCTCGCTTTTCTCGCCGCATATCTGTTCGCGGCTCCTCTCGCGGGCGCTTTGCCGCGCGCGATTCCCACTCCGGAGCTGCGCATGCTGACGGCATTCATGTGCGTCTTTATCGCCGCGCTCGTGGTTGCAACTCTTTGCGGCGTGTTGCTGTCGAAGTTGGTCAAGGCCGCGGGTCTGGGCGGATTGGATCGCGTACTGGGTTCGCTGTTCGGCATGGCGCGCGGGCTTCTGATTGTGCTCGCCTTCGCGCTGGCGGCGGGCCTGACGGCGGTCCCGCACCAGGGATATTGGCGCAATTCGTTCAGTGGGGCGCCCATGGCCCGGACGGTGCTGTCGATTCGGCCGTGGCTGCCGCCGTCGTTGGCCACGCGCCTGCGCTATCATTGAGGCCCGAACACCGGTAGGCGGTCCCTATGTGTGGCATTCTCGGAATCGTCGCGCGTTCGTCCGTCAACCAGCTGCTCTACGACGGGCTGCTGTTGCTGCAGCATCGCGGCCAGGACGCCGCTGGCATCGTTACCAGCGAGGGCAAGACCTTTCACATGCAAAAGGGCAACGGCATGGTGCGCGACGTGTTCCGCACGCGCAACATGCGCTCGCTGCCGGGCAACCTCGGCATCGCGCACTGCCGCTACCCTACCGCCGGCTCGGCACGCAACTCGGCCGAAGCTCAACCACTCTACGTCAACTCGCCGTTCGGGATCGTCCTCGGACATAACGGCAACTTGACCAACGCCGACCAGCTCAAGGAGGAGATGTTCCGCCAGGACCTGCGGCATATCAACACGAACTCCGACTCCGAAGTGCTGCTGAACGTGCTCGCTCACGAACTGGAGAAGACGTCGGTCAAGCTGCGGCTGGAGCCCCAGACCATCTTCGCCGCGGTGTCGAATGTCCACCGGCGCTGCCGCGGCGCATACGCGGTGATCGCGATGATTTCGGGCTACGGCGTGCTCGCGTTCCGCGATCCTTACGGTATCCGCCCTGCGGTAATCGGCTACAAGGAAACCGATGGCGGCACGGAGTACATGGTTGCGTCCGAATCGGTAGCCATCGATTCGCTCGGGTTCGAGGTGTTGCGCGACGTGGCGCCCGGGGAGGCCGTCCTGATAGACGAGGACGGAAACTTCCACAGCCAGCAGTGCGCGCCGCGTACCAGCCTCAATCCGTGCATCTTCGAGTACGTCTACCTGGCGCGACCGGATTCCCTCATCGATGGGGCATCGGTGTACGAGGCGCGGCTGACAATGGGCGAGAAGCTAGCCGAGAAGATACGCCGCGAATATCGCCATCTCGACGTTGATGTGGTGATTCCGATTCCGGATTCCAGCCGTCCTTCGGCGCTGCAGCTGGCGCTCGGCCTGGGGGTGCCCTACCGCGAAGGGTTCGTGAAGAACCGTTATATCGGCCGCACCTTCATCATGCCCGGCCACGCCGTGCGGCGCAGATCGGTGCGGCAGAAGCTGAACGCCATTTCGATGGAATTCAAGGGTAAGAACGTGCTGCTGGTGGACGATTCGATCGTGCGCGGCACCACGAGCCGGGAAATCGTACAGATGGCGCGCGAGGCCGGCGCGCGCAAGGTGTTCTTCGCATCTGCGGCGCCGCCGGTTCGCTTTCCGAACGTGTATGGCATCGACATGCCGACTCGGGCCGAACTCATCGCCGCGCACCGCAGCGAGGGGGAGGTGGCGATCGAGCTCGGGGCGGATGCGCTCATCTACCAGGACCTCGAGGCGCTCAAGGGCGCCGTGCGGCAGATAAACCCGAAACTAACGCACTTCGAGACCTCCTGCTTCGACGGCAACTACATCACGGGCGACGTGACCAGCGATTACCTGCTCGCGATCGAGACCCGGCGCGACGCCGCGCGCGATTCCGGCGAGGATGCCGAAGGCGCCCAACTGGACTTGAATCTGGTCGCGGCGGAATAGCCGGCGAGCGTGGATCAGCTGCATCTTTACGGCGGCCCCGGTTCGCGCTAGCATACCGTCTGCGCCGATTTGAAACGACAGCTTGCGGGCGCGTTAAAAATGCTGCTAAAGCGTGCCGCCAAACCCGGTTCGCGCAGCCGGGTTTTTTTGTGCCCGCAGGCGAAGGATGTAAGGTCATGAAAGACACATTCGAGCTTGCGACACTGGGTGTGCGCGCCGGTCAGGCCCGCACGGCATTCAACGAGCATTCGGAGGCGCTGTTCCTCACCTCCAGCTTCGTCTTCGACAACGCGCAGCAGGCGGCAGCCAAGTTTACCGGCGGCGAAGACGGCTTCATCTATTCGCGCTTCACCAATCCTACGGTCAGCATGATGCAGGACCGGCTTGCCGCCATGGAGGGCGGCGAGTCTTGCGTGGCGACCGCTTCCGGAATGTCGGCCATCCTCGCCATGTCGATGGCACTGTTGAAGGCCGGCGACCACGTCGTTTGCTCGAAAGCGGTGTTCGGTGCCACCGTGCAACTCTACGCGGGGATTCTCGCGCGCTTCGGGGTGGAGACGACCTTCGTTTCGCCGCTCGACGCGGGCGACTGGGAGCGCGCAGTACGGCCGCGCACCAGGCTCTTCTTCCTCGAGACGCCGTCCAACCCGTTGACGGAGATCGCCGACATCGCGGCGATCGCGGCAGTCGCCAAGCGCGCCGGCGCGCTGCTGGCGGTCGACAACTGCTTCTGCTCTCCGGCGCTGCAGCGCCCGCTTGCGCTTGGCGCGGACCTGGTGATTCATTCCGCGACCAAATATCTCGACGGCCAGGGCAGGGTGCTCGGCGGGGCGATCGTGGGCCCGAGCAAGCTGGTCATGGATGGCATCTTCGGCTTCCTGCGCACCGCGGGACCGTGCCTTTCACCGTTCAACGCCTGGGTCATCCTCAAGGGATTGGAAACGCTGGAGCTGAGGATGAAAGCCCAGTCCGCCTCGGCGCTTGAGCTTGCGCGCTGGCTCGAAGGCCAGCCCGGGGTGGCGCGGGTGTACTACCCTTGGCTGGCGTCGCATCCGCAGCACGCGCTGGCCAGGCGCCAACAGCGCGCGGGCGGCGCGGTCGTTTCGTTCGAGCTCAAAGGCGGGCGTGCCGCGGCCTGGAAGCTGATCGACGCCACGCGCCTGATCTCGATCACCGCCAATCTCGGCGACACGAAAACGACGATCACCCATCCTGCGACCACGACCCACGGGCGCATCTCGCCGGAGGCGCGCACCGCGGCGGGCATCACGGATGGATTGGTGCGCGTCGCCGTGGGCCTGGAAAGCCAAGCCGACCTGCGCGAGGACCTGGCGCGCGGTCTTTAGCGGACCTCGGGCGAGAGGCTAACCAGGCGAACCGTACCGTTCTCCGCCCTGAGGTAGCCGCCGGTGTCGTACCAGTCCGGCAGCACCCACCGCTCGCAGCGCCGGCCCTCGAGCTCGATCTCGTGATGCCCGGGGCGATGCGTGTGGCCGTGGATCAGGCGCGTGACCGCATGGAGGCGAAACGCCTCGCGCACGGTATCCGGGTTGACGTCCATGATCGCGGCGCTCTTGGCGCGCTTGCGCGCCTCGCTCTCGATCCGCAGCGCATGGGAACGAGTGCGCCGCTCGTCGAGCGGCGCGGCCAGAAACTCGGCTTGCCACGCCGCCGAGCGAGCTGTACTGCGCCAGGCCATGTAGTCCAGGTCGTCGGTGCAGAGCGTGTCGCCGTGCATCAGCAAGGTACTGACGCCGCCCACGTCCGCGATCGACGGGTCGGCGAGCGGCAGCGCGTCGCAAGCGGAGAAGAAGCCGCTTCCGAGCAGGAAGTCGCGATTGCCCTGCATCACAAATACGGTGGTCCCGCCGCGCACCAGCGCACGCAGCCCGGCGACCACCTCGATCGCGAGCGGGTCAGCCCCCGGGCCGCGCAGTTCGTCGTCGCCGACCCAGTAGTCGAACAGGTCCCCCAGAATGTAGAGCGCCCTCGCCACCGCCGCCTGGTCTTTCAGGAATTCGCGGAAACGATCGGTGATAAACGGTCGCTCTCGCGACAGGTGCAGGTCCGAGATGAGCAGGTCCGCGCTCACGCTGCGGTCTAGTTGCCGTCGACCAGCGTCATCGATTCGATGACAATCGGGGCGCGCGGTACGTCGCTGGCGAACGGACCGCCGCGTCCGGTCGGGGTCTTGGCGATCTTCGTGACGACGTCGAAGCCCGAGACCACCTTGCCGAAGACCGCATAGCCGTTGCCATCGCCGTGCGGATCACCCCAGTTCAGGAACGCGTTGTCCGCGAGATTGATGAAGAACTGTGCGGTGGCGGAATTCGGGTCGGAGGTGCGCGCCATGGCGATCGTGCCGGTGTCGTTCTTCAGTCCCGCCTTCACTCCGGTCTGCGCTTCGTTCGGGATGGGCGCGCGCGTCGGTTTCTGGTGGTAGCCGCTGTCGAATCCGCCGCCTTGAATCATGAAGCCGTCGATCACGCGATGGAAAATCGTGTTGCTGTATTGGCCTTCGCGCACATACTGCAGGAAATTCGCCACCGTCTTCGGCGCCTTTGATGGATAGAGCTCGAGCCGGAAAGTGCCGAGATTGGTCTTCACATCGACGTGAGGCATAGCGGCGGCGGCCGGAGAAGCGGCGGCGGCGGAGAGAATGACGAGAGGCTTCCAGAGCTTGAGCAGATTCATGGGGGTTTCCAATGAAGGGCGCCACGACCGGCGCCGGGGGGAGGGCTCAGCCGGCGCCCTCGTAGAGGATCTTCCAGCTGCCGTTTTCCTTCGACCAATACTGCACCTTGCGAATCACATTCGAGAGGTTGTTCGAGCGGTAGCTCTGGTCGAAGCTGACCACTGCGAAGTCGCGCTCGCGCGGATAGCGGAACATGGCGAGATCCGATATTCCGACCTTGATCCACGTTTTGGCGGAATTGACCTTTCGCTTGCGAGCCGCCCAGACCGCGTAGTCCTGGCCGTTGGCCCGAAAGCGCTTCGAGTAGTGGCTCAGGTAGCGCGCGGTGTCGCGGCTTTCCCAGTCCGAGCGCCAGGCGTCGATCGCGTGCGCGAGCGCTTTGCGGTCGGCGTCGACGGCAGCCGGGCTGCTCCACTGCATTTCGTCGGCGATGATCACCGGCGTCAGCCCGATCTGCACGTCGCGCCCGACCGACTCGAGGTCCGGGTTGGCGAGCACGATGCATCCGTCGCTGGCGCGCGGCGGACGGCTGTAGGTATTGGAAGGGGTTCCATGCAGCCATATGCCGTGCCCGTTGCGCCCCATCAGTTTGTCCCACGCGTTCGGATAGTCGATCGGGAACGCGCCTGCGCCGTAGAAGTCGGTCAATTTCTTGCGTGGCAGGTTTGCCACCACGTGATAGACCCCGATCGGCGTCCTCTGGTCGCCTTCGCGCGTTTTTTCCATTCCGCGTTTTCCGAGCGTGACGTAATAGTCCTCCACGTACTGCGGACGGCCGTCCACGTTCTTGAAAAGGAAAAGCCGCGACAGTTGCGAGTCGACCACGATCGCGAATTTCTGCTCGGGATTAAGTTGCAGGACGTAGCTCGGAACTTGGCCCTGCGCGGGCCGCGCCCGCAGCCCGCGCAGGCGCGCAAGCGCTTCCTCGCGCAGGCCCTCGACTTCTGCCCGCGGAACGGTCTTGGCCACGTCGCCGAACGTCTGCAGCGGCCGCGTGCGCGCCAGCAGCAAGTCGCCCCGGATCAGGTGCGCAAGGCGGAATGTCGGATGCGCCGCAATAAGGGCGTCGACTCGCCGTAGCGCGACGTCGGGACGGTCCCTTTCGATCGCCTGGATGACGCTGGAGAGCCCGTGCTCGAGCTCGCCGTCGGGCGAGCGCGCCTGGCTGATAGCGGGACCGAGCGATGCGCAGACAATCGCCAGCGCGAGGACGAGCCGCGGCGCTGGCCTCGCCATCACCCGCCTGCCTGCTCCTGCCGGATCAGCCATCGTCCGTCTATCTTTACCATCTCGAGCGTCTTGTTGCTGCTACCGCTGAAGCGGTCCGAACGGTAGATTTGGTGAAACGTGACGCGTGCCGCCGCGTCCCCCTCCCGGGTCACCTCGGGGGACTTGATCTCGACCGCGATCGACTTGGGTCCGGCGACGCGGCTGCGGCGCAGCTTTTCCCACGCGCTGCGCGGCTGGCCGTGCGGCGCCTTGAAGTCGGGGGCGTAGTGCGCAAGATAGGCGTCGACATCCTGACTCGACCAGGCCCTGGCCCACCCATCGACCGCCTCGAGCACCTCGCTGCGCGGGTCGGCTGCCGCCGTCGGCGCAGACTCGGCCGCGGACGGCCTTTCCGCCGCCGCTTCGATTGCCGGCGGGGACTTGGCTTCGGCCTCAGGCTGAGCAGGTGCCGGCGCTGGCGCGGGCGAGGATGGAACGGCCGCCATCTCGACCGGCGTGGCGACCTTGCCGTCTGCGGTAGCGACAGTCTGCGGCCCAGCACCGACCAGACTGCGCACCAGCATCAGTTTGCTCTGCGCAGTCGAGTTGGAGGAGTCGAGCTGCAGCGCCTTGTCGTAGGCCTGGCTCGCGAGCCTGGCGTAGACGTCGCCCAGATTCTCGTAGGCGGTGGCGTAGCTGGAGTGGGTGCGGATGGACTTCTCGAGCGCGGCGCGCGCTTTTTCGTAGTGTCCCTGGCCGGCGTAGATCACGGCGAGGTTGTTGTAGGGCTCGGGCAGATCCGGGTAATCCTGCGTGAGCTTCTGGAATACTTCGATCGCGTCCTTGGTATCGCCCTGCTCGGTGAGGATCAGCCCTTTGAGAAAGCGTGCCTGCGGGTCCCGGGGCTGCGCGGCGATCGCCTTGTTCACGTGTTCGAGCGCCTGCGGATAGCGGCCCGCCTTGAGCAAAGCGTTTGCCTGCTGCATGTCGTCTGCATGCGCCGCGGATGCACCCAGCAGGAGGCCCAAAAGCAGCGCCCGGACGATGCGCTGGAATACCGTGCGACACAGAACCGAATTGACCATTGTGTTATACTTTTCAAGGCTCTACGAAACGACGCATTCTAGACTAACCCCCGGCCTGCGACAACGTCGAACGACGCTTCTGCACTGCAGCGCGCGCTTCTCGACGGTTTTGAATGGCTGCGCTGCGCATAGTTCCCTCGACCGGCACGCGAACGCGGCGAGCATAGTGGCTCCGGATGCTCACGATCTACAACACGCTGGGTAGGAGAAAGCAGGTCTTCGCGCCGATCGACGCGGGCACCGCGCGCATGTACGTCTGCGGCATGACGGTGTACGACTATTGCCATCTTGGACATGCGCGAGTGATGGTGGTGTTCGACGTGGTGCGCAGATGGCTGCGCGAAAGCGGTTATCGCGTCACGTACGTGCGCAACGTCACTGACATCGACGACAAGATCATCCGGCGCGCGATCGAAAATCGCGAAACCATAGGCGAGCTGACCGCGCGCTACATACGTTATATGGACGAGGACGCAGCGGCGCTGGGCGTCGAAGCGCCCGATCACGAGCCGCACGCCACGCGCTTCGTGCCGCAGATGCTCGACATGATCTCCACCCTCGAGCGCCGCGGCTTCGCATATCGCGCTGCCGACGGCGACGTCAATTTCGCGGTGCGCAGATTTCCAGGCTACGGAAAGCTCTCGGGCAAGTCCCTCGACGAGCTGCGTGCGGGCGAGCGCGTCTCGGTGGACGCTTCGAAGCAGGATCCGCTCGACTTCGTGCTCTGGAAGCGTTCCAAGCCGGACGAGCCGAAATGGCCGTCGCCGTGGGGGGAGGGACGCCCGGGCTGGCACATCGAGTGCTCCGCGATGAGCTGCGCGCTGCTCGGCGAGCACTTCGACATCCACGGTGGCGGTGAGGACCTGCAGTTTCCGCACCATGAGAACGAGATTGCGCAATCCGAGGGTGCCAGCGGCAAGACTTTCGTCAATTTCTGGATGCACAACGGCTTCGTGCGCGTGGACGAGGAAAAGATGTCCAAGTCGCTGGGCAATTTCCGCACGGTGCGCGACATCCTTGCCTCGTTCGATCCCGAAGTGGTGCGTTTCTTCATCGTGCGCGCGCACTACCGCAGCCCGCTCAATTACTCGGATTCGCACATGCAGGACGCGAAGGCCGCACTGACGCGGCTTTACACCGCGCTCAGAGGCAGCCCCGCTGCGCCTGCGCCGGTCGACTGGAATGAGCCGCACGCGGCGCGATTCAAGACTGCCATGGACGACGATTTCGGCACACCGGAGGCAGTCGCGGTGCTGTTTGATCTCGCGAACGAAGTGAATCGGGGCGCCGTCGCGCTTGCGCCCCAGCTGCGCGCGCTAGGCGGCGTGCTCGGCATCCTGCAGCGCGATGCGCAGGATTTCCTGCGTGCCGGGCCGGGCGCCACGCTGGACGATGCCGAGATCGAGCGCCGGATCGCCCGCCGCGCGGCGTTCAAGAAGGAGAAGAACTACGCGGCGGCCGACGCCGAGCGCGGCGCGCTGGCGGCCGCCGGCATCGTTCTCGAGGACGGGCCCGCGGGCACCACCTGGCGCCGCGGCTGAACGGTTGCGCGGCGAGGTCAGTCCTTGAAACCGCCGTCGCGGCCGATGATCGTCAGGTCGACGTACATCGAACCGCTGTGATTCTTGGCTGAGTAGCTTACGGCGAATCCGCCGAAGTCGACGTTGTTCATCGAGTCCAGCGCATCGATGAATCTTTCCCTGGTTAGCGTCTTGCCAGCGCGGCGCAGTCCCTCGACCGTGACCTTCCCGACCAGGAATCCTTCCAGACTGGAGAAGTTCACGTCGACCTTGGCCTTCTTGGCCAGTTGGTTGAACTCCTCCACCACCGGCACGCTCAGGCTCCAGGGAAACGGAACCACCTGCGAGATCGCGACCCCCACGCCGTCCTTGCCGAGCTCGTCTGCGAGCGCCTTGGAGCCGACGAAGGACACGTTGTAGAACTGGCCGTCATAGCCGTCTTTCTTCGCCATTCTGATGAAGGCAGCGATCGACTTGTAGGCGCTGATCATGATCACCGCGTCGGGCCGGCTGGGCAGGATCGCGTTCACCGCCTTTGCGACGTCCACCGTGTTGCGCTCGACGGTCCCCATCGAGACGATTTCGCCGCCGCGCTTTTTCACCGCAATCTGGACCCCGCTCAGGCCGGCCTGGCCGTAGCTGTCGTTCTGGTAGAACACCGCAAAGCGCTTGCTGCCGGTCGTGAGCAACTGCTCGACGATCTGATCGGTCTCGTCATAGTAGCTCGCGCGGACATTGAACACGTAGGGATTGACCGGGGTGCGCAGCAGCTCGGCGCCGGTGAAGGGGCCGACGAACGGAACCTTGGCTTTGGTGAATACCGGCAGCGAGGCCTTGCTGGTCGGCGTACCGACGTAGCCTACCAGCGCGAATACCCTGTCGTCCTCGATCAGCTTGCGCGTATTCTCCGCCGCCCGCTCGGACTCGTAGCCGTCGTCGCGGGTCGTGAGGCGGATGGTGCGTCCGTTCACTCCGCCGTGCGCATTGACGTAGTTGAACCAGAGCATCATCCCATCGCGCATCTGGATCCCCAGCTGCTGCGCCGGCCCGGTGAACGCGGCCGACTGGCCGAGCAGGATCGTGGTCGGCGTCACCCCTGGATCCGCCTGTGCGTTTGCGGCGCTCACCGCCAGGCCGAGGGCGCAGGCGCAGGCAAGTCGGGTCAGCAGTGTCTTCATGGTTCGGCGGCCTTTTTGCACAGGTTTGCATCTAAGCATACCGGACTGTCTTGTGCGCGGAACTATTGCCTTTCACGCCTTACGGTGCCGTCGCCACATTTCGGCGAACGCGGCCTCCAGCTGCCGCACCCGCGAGACCGTGTCGAACAGGGGCGCCGTCTGCCGGTTGGCGCGCAATTTGTCTTTCAGTCCGGCGAGCGAGCGGCGGTCGCTGCCTAAGGCGACCGCAGTCCTCACGAAGGCGTCAGGATCGTCTGCCACCAGCTCCGGCAGGCCCGCCGCCCGCAGCAGGCTTTCGCCGGCGCGCGAGGCGAAGGTCGCGCCCTTGAGCGTCAGCACCGGCAGCCCGGCGCCAAGCGCGTCGCAGGCGGTCGTCATGGCGCTATGGTGCACTGCGTCGAGCATCAGCTCGCCCAGGCGCTGGCGGGCCAGATAGCGCTCGCGGGTGTCGAACGGCGCGAATACCAGGCGTTCCGGGCTCACCCCCCGAGCGGCGGCTGCCCGCCTGAGATTCTCGAGCGCGGCGGGCGGCATGGCGTTCAACCACAGTACCGAGTCTGGCACCTGCGCGAGAACGCGCAACCAGAGATCGAAAGCATCCGGCGTGATCTTCTCGGGCTTGTGGCCGGCGCAGAACACCACCGCATCTTCCGGCAAACCGTATTCAGCCCGGGTAAGCGGCAATTGCGGCACAGGCTGGCGGAAGTCGTAAAGGAAGTGGGTATCCGGTAGATAGATCAGCGTTTCGGACCAGTGCTCTTCCGAGCCGGGCGGCGCCACGATTCGGTCGACGACCGCGAAATCGACGCGTTCCGATCCGAGCGTGCACGGAAACGCCAGGTAAAGCGCCTGCACCGGCGCCGGACGCTGCGCGGTAATTTCGAACCGGCTTCCCGTCGTATGGCCGGCGCAATCGACCAGAATGTCGATCTCGTCCGCCCGGATGAGGTTGGCGGCGTCGCGGTCGTTGCGCCCGGAGAGCTCGCGAGAGCGATCGGCCGCGGCGCTCACCTTGCGGCGGATCACGCTGCCGTCGTCGGCGCACAGCGAATAGGCGACGATCTCGAAGCGCTGGCGGTCGATCAACTCGAACAGCGGCAGCAACAGGTAGGCGTTGAGGTGCTCGCGCAGGTCGGGCGAGAGCACACCGATGCGCAGACGCTCGCGACCCGTCGCCGCGCGCGCCGGTAGGGGCGCGACCTGGCGCTCGACCGGCCCGGCAATGCGGCGCGCAAGCGCTAGCCGCTCGCGTTCGTCGAGCGGCAGATGCAGCGCGCAGAAGGCGAGAGCGCGGTCAAGCGGCAGCGCAGGATTGCCGAGCACGCGCCGGAACTCGTCCAGGTAGCCTTCCCATCCATTCCAGTCGCATGCGCCCTGCGCGACATAGCGGCGCCACAGGAAGATGTTTTCCGGCGTCAGCATGACCACCGGATCGGCTTGCGGCGCCAGGTTCCGGATGAAGCGCGCAACCGCGGGGCGATCGGCGGCGAGGGCCGCGCCAATCGCCGTTCTGGAATCGTCGAAGCGCCGCAGCGAAGCGAGAGCGACGCCGCGCTTGAGCAGCGCCAGCGCGTCGCGCGGTGCACGCGCCAGAATCCAGTCCAGCTCGGCAGTCGCGTCGTCGTACCGGCTCAGCGCGAGCAGGATTTCGGCCAGATCTCCATGAGCGCGCGGGGACTCCGGATACAGCTCGGCGTAGCGCCGGTGGCTGCGTTCGGCCTCGTCGAGCCGGCCCACGCGCGCAAGCAGCAGGCCGCGGTTATGCAGCGCGTCTTCGTGCCCGGGAACCTGATGCAGCGCAGCGTCGTAACGCGCAAGCGCCTCGTCGAGCCGGCCGAGATCCTCAAGCGCGACGGCGCTGGCGTAAGTCGCGTTCGGATCAGGCGAAAGCGCGAGCGAGCGCTCGAAGGCCTCGAGGGCGCCCGCCGCATTGCCGAGCTGATGCCGGCAGGCGCCGAGCAGGAACCACGCCCGTCCGTCGGATGCGTGCGCGGCGACATGCGCTTGGAGCAGCGGCAACGCCGCCTGCGGCTGGCCGGCGCGCAGCCGCTCGAGCGCAGCCTCGATGGACAACGATTGCTACTGCGGGGGAACTGGGACGCCAGTATTCGTAAACGCAGCGGCGCCGACGACCGTGCCACCGCTGGACACACTTGCCGTATATCCAATGCCTGCACGGGCGGCGTTCGTGCCAGCGAAGAAACCCTGCACATTTGCTGTGCAATTGCCGCTACACAATCCCGAAGAGGACGACGCAGTCCCGCTGAACAATGGACCAGAACCTGACGCGCTGCCTGAGAAATCCCAGCTCCCGTCCGGCATTGTGATATTGAAG
>JBAUTW010000544.1:0-1737 GCA_049582365.1 Burkholderiales bacterium
GTTCAATACCCGCCATGTGGCCCAGTCGCCGATGGAGTATTCGCAGTTCCTGGATGAGGTCAAGTCGGGCCAGATCGCGAAAGTGACGATCGAGGGTCGGCAGCTCAAGGCGACCACGACCGACGGCAAGCGCGTCGTCAGCTACTCGCCGGGCGACATCTGGCTGGTGTCCGACCTGCTCAAGTACGGCGTCAAGATCGAGGCCAAGCCCGAAGAGGAGCCTTCGCTCCTTATGAACATCTTCGTCTCCTGGTTCCCGATGCTGCTGCTGATCGGGGTGTGGATCTTCTTCATGCGCCAGATGCAGGGCGGCGGGCGGGGCGGAGCGTTTTCGTTCGGCAAGTCGCGTGCGCGCATGCTCGACGAGTCGACCAACACGGTCACCTTCGCCGACGTCGCCGGCTGCGAAGAAGCCAAGGAGGACGTCTCCGAGCTGGTCGATTTCCTGCGCGATCCGACCAAGTTCCAGAAACTGGGCGGGCGCATCCCGCGCGGCGTGCTGATGGTCGGCTCGCCCGGGACCGGCAAGACGCTGCTCGCACGCGCGATCGCGGGCGAGGCCAAGGTGCCGTTCTTCTCGATCTCGGGCTCCGACTTCGTCGAGATGTTCGTCGGCGTCGGCGCGGCTCGCGTGCGCGACATGTTCGAGCAGGCGAAGAAGCACGCGCCCTGCATCGTGTTCATCGACGAGATCGACGCGGTCGGGCGCCAGCGCGGCGCCGGCCTCGGCGGCGGCAACGACGAGCGCGAGCAGACGCTGAACCAGCTGCTGGTCGAAATGGACGGCTTCGAGGCCACGGTGGGCGTGATCGTGATCGCCGCGACCAACCGGCCCGACGTGCTCGACCCGGCGCTGCTGCGGCCCGGGCGCTTCGACCGCCAGGTGGTGGTGCCGCTGCCCGACATCCGCGGCCGGGAAGAGATCCTCAAGGTCCACATGCGCAAGGTCCCGCTCGCGCCCGACGTCAAGGCCGAGATCATCGCGCGCGGCACGCCTGGCTTTTCGGGCGCCGACCTCGCCAACCTGGTGAACGAGGCGGCGCTGTTCGCCGCGCGCCAGAACAAGCGGCTGGTGGACATGGACGACTTCGAGCGCGCCAAGGACAAGATCATCATGGGCGCCGAACGGCGTTCCATGGTCATGCACGAAGACGAGCGCCGCAACACGGCTTACCACGAGTCGGGCCACACCGTGGTGGCGAAGCTGCTGCCCAAGACCGACCCGGTGCACAAGGTGACGATCATCCCGCGCGGGCGCGCGCTCGGCGTGACGATGCAGTTGCCGGAGCAGGATCGCTACAGCCAGGACCGCGACCGGCTGCTGAGCATCATCGCGGTGCTGTTCGGCGGGCGCATCGCCGAAGAGCTGTTCATGAGCCAGATGACCACCGGCGCGGCGAACGACTTCGAGCGCGCGACCGAGCTCGCGCGGCGCATGGTGACGCAGTGGGGCATGTCGGACGAGCTCGGGCCGATGGTGTACGGCGAGAACGAGGGCGAGGTGTTCCTCGGACGCTCGATCACCACCCACAAGAACGTGTCCGAGGCGACGCTGCAGAAGGTCGACGGCGAGATCCGCCGCATCATCGACACCCAGTACAAGCTCGCGCGCAAGCTGCTGGAGGACAACCGCGACAAGGTCGAGACCATGGCGCGCACGCTGCTCGAGTGGGAGACGCTCGACGCCGACCAGATCAACGACATCATGGCCGGCAAGCCGCCGCGCCCGCCCAAGGC
>JBAUTW010000545.1:0-4743 GCA_049582365.1 Burkholderiales bacterium
GGCGGGCAGCGGCGTCGGCTTCGGCAGCGTGCCGCACCCGAGCCCGGCCAGTCCGGCCGCGAACCGGGGCTGGGAGGCGTTGATGGATCACGCGCTGTCCGATCTGGGTATCCTGTTCCCGCAAGCACCAGGAGGAGCACGCTCATGAGCCAGCCGCTGACGAAGGACCCGGCCTGGAAGGCGCTCGCCGAGCACGCGCGCGAGATGCGCGATGTCGAGCTCGGCAAGCTGTTCGCCGACGACCCGGTGCGCGGCGAGCGCCTCGCCGCCGAGGCCGAGGGCATCTACCTCGATTACTCCAAGAACCGCCTCAGCGACGAGACGCTGCGCCTGCTGCTGAAGCTCGCCGAAGCGCGCGGCCTGCGCGCGCACATCGAGGCCATGTTCCGCGGCGAGAAGATCAACCGCACCGAGGATCGCGCGGTGCTGCACGTCGCGCTGCGCGCGCCGGAACGGGAGCGGATATACCTCGACGGCGAAGACGTGGTGCCCGGGGTGCACGAGGTGCTCGGGCGCATGGCGGCGTTCAGCGCCGAGGTGCGCGAAGGACGCTGGCTCGGCCATACCGGCAGGCGGATCCGCAACGTGATCAACATCGGCATCGGCGGCTCGGACCTCGGGCCGGCCATGGCCTGCCAGGCGCTGCGCCACTACTCAACGCGCGAGATGACCTTCCGCTTCGTCTCCAACGTCGACGGCACCGACTTCGCCGAAGCGACGCGCGGCCTCGACCCGGCCGAGACCCTGTTCATCGTCTGCTCCAAGACCTTCACCACCCTCGAGACGCTTACCAACGCGCGCACGGCGCGCGCCTGGAGCCTCGCCGCCCTGCGCGACGAGCGGGCGGTGCGGCGACACTTCGTCGCGGTCTCGACCAACGCTGCGGAGGTTTCCAAATTCGGCATCGACCCGGCCAACATGTTCGGCTTCTGGGACTGGGTCGGCGGGCGCTATTCGCTCTGCTCGGCGGTGGGCCTGTCGCTCATGCTCTCGATCGGGGCGGAGAACTTCCGCGCCATGCTGGCGGGATTCCACTCCATGGACCGGCACTTCCGCAGCGCGCCGCTGGAACAGAACCTGCCGGTGCTGATGGGGCTGATCTCGCTCTGGTACAACGAGTTCTTCGACGCGCAGTGCACCGCGGTGCTGCCCTACGACCAATACCTCGCGCGCCTGCCGGCCTACCTGCAGCAGCTGGTGATGGAAAGCAACGGCAAGCACGTAACCCTGGACGGGGCGCGGGTCGACTACCAGACCTCGCCCGTGGTGTGGGGCGAGCCCGGCACCAACGGCCAGCACTCGTTCTACCAGATGCTGCACCAGGGCACGCGCCTGGTGCCATGCGACTTCATCGGCTTCTGCCGGCCGCTCAACCCGCTCGAGGGCCACCACGAGCTGCTGATGGCGAACATGTTCGCCCAGGCCGAGGCGCTCGCCTTTGGCAGGCAAGACGACCCGAAGGCGCCGCAGCGCAACTTCGAAGGCAACCGCCCGAGCAACACCATCCTCGCCGAGCGCCTCACGCCGCGCACGCTGGGTTTGCTCATCGCGCTCTACGAGCACAGCGTATTCGCCCAGGGCGCGATCTGGGACATCGACTCGTTCGACCAGTGGGGAGTCGAGCTGGGCAAGGTGCTTGCGCAGCGCATTGCGGGCGAGCTGCAGGCCGAAAGCGAGCCCGAGCAGGCACACGACAGCTCGACCGCGGCGCTGCTGCGGCGCTACCGCCGCCTGCGCGGTTGAATCCGCTAAACTTGGACTTTACCCGCGGCAATTTCACCTTGCTCAAGCACTTTTCCTTCCTTCTCCTCGCCGCCGTCGCCGCGCCCGCCGCCGCCGACTCGGTGCAGGAATACGACTGCCTGATCGAAGCTCGCCAAAGCGTCGACGTGCGCTCGCCGGTCGAAGGCGTCATCGATTCGCTCAAGGTGCGGCGCGGCGAAGTGGTGAAGAAAGGCCAGCTCCTGGCCACCCTCGCCTCCGGCCCCGAACGCGCGGCGGTCGAGCTGGCGCGCTCGCGCGCTTCCATGGAAGGCGAAATCAAGTCGGCCGAAGCGCGCGAAGATCTGGCGAAGAAGAAATGGCAGCGCGCGGTGGAGCTGAAGGAGAAGAATTTCGTCTCCACCAACGCGCGCGACGAGGCCGAGGCCGAGTACCGCCTGGCGATCGAGCAGCTGCGCGCGGCGCGCGAGAACCGGCTGCTCGCCGAGCTCGACCTGAAGCGCGCCGAAGAGGTGCTCGCGCAGCGCTCGATCAACAGCCCGGTGACCGGCATCGTGGTGGAAGTGATGCTGCGGCCGGGAGAGCTCATGAGCTCGAACCAGAAGGATCCGATCATGAAGCTGGTGGAGATCGACCCGCTGAACGTCGAGCTGGTGCTGCCGGTGAGCCAGTTCGGCCGCATCAAGGTCGGACAGCGCGCCGTGGTCTACCCCGAGCAGCCGGTCGGAGGCAAGCACCTGGCGCGAGTCGAGGTCGCCGACCCGATGGTCGACGCCGCGAGCGGCACCTTCGGTGTGCGCCTGCGGCTGCCGAACCCCGGCTACCACATCCCCGCGGGGATCAAATGCCGCGTGCGCTTCTAGCGCAGCTGCTCGCGTTTGGGTGCGCGGCGCTGCTCGCCGGCGCGCCGCAACGGGGGTGGGCGGCGACGGCGCAGGTGTCCATCGAGGTGCCGCAGGGCAAGGTGAAGTCGGTGCGCCTGCGCCACCTGCCGCGTGGCACGCTGGTGGGCATTGCCATCAGCGCTTCGGCCAGGCTCGGCGTCGCGCTGGTGGGCGCGAAGCAGCTCAAGTCGGGCAAGCCCGGGGCGCTGTTCCGCGCCGTGCTCGAGCGCAGGATTTCGTTCAAGGTGGCGATCCCGGAATCCGACGACTACTACCTGGTATTCGACAACCGGCGCGGCGCCAGTCCGGTCAGCGTCACGGCCACGGTCCAGGCCGTGCAGGTCAGGAAGCGCCCGCGTGCGCCGTCCGTGCCGAAGCGCGACGCCACGTTCGAGCAAACCCGCGCGGCCTCGTTGCCGGGGGTCTAGCCGTCCCCCGGAAGCTCGACTATTCGCCGCCGCCCGAGAACGCGAGCACGTCGCCCAGATAATCGTCCAGGTCGAGCAGGTCGCGCCGGGCGCGCGAATGCGAGCGCTCGGCGCGCCACTGGGCGGCGCCGAACACCGATTGCGCCAGCGCGAGCGGCAACTGGTCGATATGGCGCAGGCGCTCGGCCGCGAGCGGCAGGAAGTTGGCCACCAGATCCTCCTCGATGGCGAGAATGGCCTCGCAGCTGCCGGGGTCGCCCTGCCGGCCGCAGCGGCCGAAGAGCTGCCGGTCGATGCGCGCCGAATCGTTCAGCTCGGTGGTGATGACGTGCAGGCCGCCCGCCGCGGCGATGCCCGGGGCGAGCTTGATGTCGGTGCCGCGGCCGGCCATGTTGGTCGCCACCGTGACGCATCCCGGCTCCCCGGCGCGGGCGACGATTTCCGCCTCCTCGCGGTCCTGGCGAGCGTTGAGCAGCCGGAACGGGATCAGCGCCGCTTCGAGCTCCTGCGCCAGCGCCTCGGAAGCCGCCACCGAGCGCGTGCCGATCAGCACCGGGCGCCCGGCCTCGCGCTGCTTTTTCACGCTCTCGACCACGGCGCGCCACTTGAGCTCGGTGCGGCCATAGATGCGGTCCGGATGGCGCACGCGGCGCGCCGGTCTGTTGGTCGGAATCTTCGACACGCGCAGCCGGTAAACCGCCCACAGCTCGCGGGCGACCTCGCTGGCGGTGCCGGTCATCCCCGCCAGGTGGACATAGCGCCGGAAGAAGCGCTGGTAGCTGATGCGCGCCAGCGTGTCGCGCCGCCCGGTGACTTCGCATCCCTCCTTGATCTCGATCAGCTGATGCAGGCCCTGCTCCCATGAGCGGTCCGGCATCAGCCGGCCCGTGTTCTCGTCGATGATCACCACCTTGTCGTCGCGCACCAGGTAGTGCTTGTCGCGCTCGAAGACGTGCAGCGCGGTGAGCGCCTGGCGCACCAGCTGCTCGCGCCGGTGCGGCCCGCGCCACACCCCGGAGAGCGGCTGGCACATCTCCTCCAGCCGGTCCAGGCCGGCATCGGTGATCTCGACCCCGATGTCGCGGATGACATAGTCCTGGTCGCCGAGCTCGCGCGCGAGGCCGAGCGCCTGTTTGTGCAGCGCTTCCTCCTGGCTCTGCTTCGCCTCGGTGGAAAGAATCAGCGGCGTGCGCGCCTCGTCGACCAGCACGCTGTCGGCCTCATCGACGATCGCGAATTGCAGCCCGCGCAGCAGCAACCGCTGTGAGGCGCCCTCGCCCGACAGGGCATCCAGCTTCATTGCGATCGCGCGCGGCTTGCCGCCGAGAACCATGCGGTCGCGCAGGTAGTCGAACGCGATCTCCTTGTTGCTGCAGTAAGTGACGTCGCAGCGGTAGGCGGCGCGCCGCGAAGCCGGATCCATGCCCTGCTTGACGCAGCCCACGCTCAAGCCCAGGGCGCGGAACACCGGTCCGATCGTCTCGGCGTCGCGCTCGGCCAGGTAGTCGTTCACGGTAACGACGTGCACCGCGCGCCCCGCAAGCGCCGCGGTGGCGGCCGTCAGCGTCGCGGTGAGGGTCTTGCCCTCCCCGGTCTCCATCTCCGCGAGCATGCCGTTCAGCATCGCCCAGCCGCCGATCAGCTGCACGTCGAAATGGCGCTGGCCGACGTTGCGGCGGGCCGCCTCGCGCACCAGCGCGAAGCACGCC
>JBAUTW010000546.1:0-3135 GCA_049582365.1 Burkholderiales bacterium
GTCGAGCGCCGCGCGCCACGCGCGCAAGGCCTCGACGCTGCCCTCCGCTTGCGGGCTGACTCGCACCACCTCCACGCCGCCCTCCCCGAGGCGCGCCGCCTCCCCGATGAGGTTGTAGATCCGCGCCGACTGGGTCTGCACGCCGTTGAGCGCGAGGAACGGCTCGCCCTCGCGCGTGTCGAGCGGCATGCCGTCCGGAAATTCGATGCAGCGGTAGGCGCAACTTTCCTTTTGCAGATTGAAGCGCCGCGCGGTGAAGCAGCGCGCCGAGAACGCGAGCGGCAGCCGGCCCCAGGCGAACAGCTCGGTCTCGACGCCGGCCGGGCGCTGCTCGGCGATCGCGCCGAACAGCTCGCGCGTGACCTCGATCGGCGCCACCCAGCGCGTCGCGCCGAGCTCGGCCATCAATTCGAGCGTCTGCGGGTTGTAGACGTTGAGGTGCGGCCCGGCGACCCAGCCGCTGCGCCCCTCGAGCATGCGCACCGCGCCCATGTCGTTCGCCTCGACGCGATATCTCCCGTTCTCGACCACCCGGCGCACGAGCTTCAAGTCCCCGGCCGACTCGGTCAGCGCCTGGGCCGAGAGCACCACCTCCTTGCCGTGCGCGGCGAGCAGCTGCGCGACCTCGAGCCAGTCTTCGAACGAGAGCTCGTGCCGGCGCGAGCACACCACCTCGCCCAGGTACACGATGTCGGCCGGCGATTCGGCGACCTCGGCGTAGAACTCGAGCACGCGCGTGCGCGGCCAGTAATACAGAATCGGACCGAGCGATATCTTCATTTCATTTCCAGGGACGCGAGAAGGCGCCCAGCGTGTGCTGGCTGCCCTCGGCATGCCGATTCAGCGCGGCCATCCACTCGGGCCGCGGCGCGAAGCGCTCGCCGTCGCGCCGCGCGGCGTCGATCGCCTCGCGCCAGACCTTCGTCACCTGCGCCACGTAGGCGGGGCTCCTCTGGCGGCCCTCGATCTTGACCGCGCGCACGCCCATGGCGAGGAACTGCGGCAGCATCTCGAGCGTGTTCAGGCTCGCCGGCTCCTCGATCGCATAGTACGTCGCGCCGCCGGCGGCGAAGCGGCCCTTGCACAGGGTCGGGTAGGCGGCGCGCTCCCCCTTGGCGTAGCGGTCGATCAGGATTCCGTTGAGGCGCGATTCGAGCCCCGCGGGCGTGTCCTGCCAGCGCACCGCGTGCCCGGGCGAGCACGCACCCATGGTGTTGGGTGAATCGCCGCAGGCGTAGGCCGACAGCGCGCAGCGCCCCTCGACCATCACGCACAGGCCGCCGAAGCCGAACACCTCGATCTCGACCGGCGTGTGCCTGACCACGTGCTCGACCTGCTGAAGAGACAGCACGCGCGGCAGCACGGCGCGCCTGACGCCGAAATGCTCGTGGTAGAAGGCGATCGCCTCGTGGCTGGTGGCCGAGCTCTGCACCGACAGGTGCAGCTCGAGCTTCGGATACTGGCGCGCCGCGTGTCGCATCAGCCCCGGGTCGGCCGCGATCACCGCGTCCACCCCCGCCTCCACCGCGCCCGCAAGCGCCGCGGTCCAGCGCTGCCAGGTCGCCGGCTGCGGATAGGTGTTGACCGCCAGTACCACGCGGCGCTTGCGCGCATGCGCGTAGGCCAGACCCTGCGCCAGCGCCTCGCCGTCGAAGTTCAGGCCGGCGAAATTGCGCGCGTTGGTGTTGTCGCGCAACCCCAGATAGACCCAGTGCGCGCCGTTGTCGATCGCGGCTTTGAGCGCCGGCAGGCTGCCGGCCGGACAGACGAGCTCCATGCGGCCGATTTTAGTTTCGCGCCGGCGCGGCGAATCTGATGCGCATCAACAAAAGCGCGAACCGCCGGGCGCATAATCGCCGCATGATCGAAACCATCCCCGGCCTGCCCGACGGCGTGCTCGGCTTCAACGCGCGCGGCGCGGTGACGGCGCAAGACTACGAAAACGTCATCATCCCCGCGGTCGAGGCGCAGTTCGCGCGCAAGAAGAAAGTCAGGTTCCTCTATCACCTCGGCCCGGAGTTCACCGGCTTCGAGGTCGCCGCGATGTGGGACGACGCCAAGCTCGGCCTGACGCACTTCACCGGCTGGGAAAAAATGGCGGTGGTGACCGACGTGGCGTGGATCCGGATCACGATCGAGGCCTTCGGCCTCGCCATGCCGGGCCGGGTGCGCGTATTTCACGAAAGCGAGCTGACCGAAGCGACAAAATGGGTCGGCGAGTAGAGCGCCCGCAATCGCTGGGCGAGGAGATTGCCAACAGCGTCAGCCACGGCGTGGGCCTGCTGGCGGCGCTGGCCGCCTTCCCGGTGCTGGTGACGGTCGCCGCGCAGGGCGGATCCGCCGCGCAGGTTGTCGGCGCGACCGTGTTCGCAAGCGCCGCGGTGCTGCTCTACCTCAGCTCGACCCTGTTCCACGCCGCGACGGCGCCTGGCGCCAAGCGCGTGCTGCAGATCCTCGACCACTCGGCGATCTACCTCCTGATCGCCGGCACCTACACGCCGTTCACGCTCGGCGTGCTGCGCGGCCCCTGGGGCTGGACCCTGTTCGGGCTGGTGTGGGGCTTCGCCGCCATCGGCACGGCGTTGAAGGCGATCGGCGGCGTGCGCTACAACGGCCTGTCGACCGCGGTCTACCTCGCCATGGGCTGGCTGATCCTGATCGCGGCCGACCCGGCCTGGCACCTGGTGCCGAAGCTGGGCCTCGCCTGGCTGCTCGCCGGCGGCATCGCCTATACCGCGGGGGCGCTGTTCTTCATGGCCGAACGCATCCGCTACTTCCACTTCGTCTGGCACCTGTTCGTGGTCGCGGGGACCGCGTGCCACTTCGTCGCGGTCCTGCGCTACGCTGCCTGAGGCGTCAGCATCTGCACTATATCCCGGCGCCCGCGCCGCACATTGCATCTTATTTTTTGATCGCGCCCGGAGAATCGGTCATAGTTGCCGCCTTCTACCCTGCCTGGAGGAGGAGGAAATGGAACAAGAAGCGAAACAAGGCGACGAAGCGCAGCAGCTGGCCGCCGGACCGGACCGCATTCGCCGCCGACTGATTCAGGCCGCGGGCGGCGCGCTCGCCGCGGGCAGCCTGCCCGGGCTCGCGTACGGCGCGGCATCGCGCACGCTGAAGGTGGGCTTCGTC
>JBAUTW010000547.1:0-3176 GCA_049582365.1 Burkholderiales bacterium
ATGCTGGTGCTGGCGGGCTGCGTGCAGCCAGTGCTCGCGCCGTCGGTGAACGCCGCCGCGGCGCGCGTTCTGGACCGAGCGGGCGTGTCGCTCATCGAAGCGCGCGGCGCCGGCTGCTGCGGCGCGGTACGCTTTCATCTGAACGATCAGGAAGGCGGCCGGCACGATATGCGCGCGCTGATCGACGCCTGGTGGCCGGCGGTCGAGCGCGGCGAGGTCGAGGCAATTGTCATGACCGCGAGCGGCTGCGGCTCGACGGTCAGGGAATACGCCCACTACCTGGCCGAGGACCCCGACTACCGCGACAAGGCGGCACGCATCGCCGGCATGACGCGCGACCTGTCCGAGGTGGTCGCCGCGGAGGCCGAGACGCTCGGGACGCGGCTCGACGGCACCGCGCCGCGCGGTCGGATCGCATTCCAGTCGCCGTGCTCGCTGCAGCACGGGCAGCAGATCCGCGGCGTAGTCGAGGCGCTGCTCGTGCGCGCCGGCTACGAGCTCACGCCGGTGGCCGAGCCGCACCTGTGCTGCGGCTCGGCAGGGACTTATTCGATCATGCAACCCGAGCTGTCGCTCCGGCTGCGCGCGCGCAAGCTCGGCGCGCTGCAGGCCGGCGTTCCGGCGCAAATCGCGACCGCGAACGTCGGCTGCCTCGCCCACCTGCAGGCCGGAACCGAGACCCCGGTCAGGCACTGGATCGAGCTGGTCGACGAGGCGCTGCAGCGTACAATTCCCGCATGAACGCCCCTCAGACCGCGGACGCGCTGGTACCGACCGACAGCGAGGTGAAAGTGGTGCGCGCGGCCTGCCCGCACGACTGCCCGGACACCTGCGCCATGCTGGTGACGGTCGAGGACGGCGTCGCGATCAAGGTCCAGGGCGATCCGTCGATGCCCTTCACCGACGGCACGCTGTGCACCAAGGTCGCCTACTACCTTGAGCGCACCTATTCCCCTGACCGCGTGCTCCACCCGCTCAGGCGAATCGGACCGAAGGGCAGCGGCCAATTCCGCCGTATCGGCTGGGACGAGGCGCTGGACGAGATCGCCGCACGGTTCAAGGACCTCGCAGCGTCGCCCGAGGGACCCGAGACGATCCTGCCGTGCAGCTACGCCGGCACCATGGGGATGGTTCAGTACAGCTCGATGGACCGGCGCTTTTTCCACAAGCTCGGCGCGTCTATCCTCGAGCGCACCCTGTGCTCGAGCGCGGGCAAGTTCGGCATCAAGGCGACGCTCGGCGGCTCGGTGGGCATGGACCCCGAGCGCTTCGAGGAGGCGAGGCTGATCATCCTGTGGGGCGCGAATCCGGTCGTTTCAAATCTGCACCTGTGGTCGCGGGTGCAGCAGGCCAAGCGGCGCGGCGCAAAGGTGGTGGCGATCGACCCCTATCGCAGCCTGTCGGCGGAGAAGTGCAGCCAGCATATCGCGCCGCTGCCGGGAACCGACGGCGCGCTCGCGCTCGGCATGATGCACGTGCTGATCGCCGAGGACCTGATCGACCGCGACTATATCGCGCGCCACACGCTTGGCTTCGAGCGGCTGGCCGAGCGCGTTGCACGCTACACGCCCGAGTGGGCGGCAGGGATCTGCGGCATCACGGCCGAAGAGGTGATCAACCTCGCGCGCGAGTACGGCCGCGTGCGCCCCGCGGCGATCCGGCTGAACTACGGCATGCAGCGTCACGCCGGCGGCGGTATCGCGGCGCGCACCATCGCCTGTCTGCCCGCGCTTACCGGCGCCTGGCGCGAGGCGGCCGGAGGCATCGTGCTGACCACCGCGGACTTCTACGGCTTCGACCACGCCGCGCTGGAGCGCCCGGATCTGCTCGCCGGCCGCCGGCCGCGCGTGATCAATCAATCCGCCCTCGGCGACGCGCTCACTCGCGCCGACCCGCCGGTGCGCGCGACGATCGTCTACAACAACAATCCGGTCGCGGTCTGCCCCGATTCGGAGAAGGTGATCGCGGGATTCGCGCGCGAGGACCTGTTCTGCGTGGTGATGGACTCGTTCCTCACCGACACCGCGGACTACGCCGATATCGTGCTGCCGGCGACCACGCAGCTCGAGCACCACGACGTGCACAAGTCCTACGGACACCTGTACGTGCTCGGCAACAGCCCGGCGATCGCGCCGGTGGGCGAATCGCTGCCGAACTCGGAGGTGTTCCGGCGATTGGCCGCGCGCATGGGGTTCGATGAGCCGTGTTTTCGCGACAGCGACGAGGACATCTGCGCGCAGGCGCTCGCCTCGGTCAACCCGCGCATGCGCGGCGTCGTCTGGCGCGAGGTGAAGGAGAAGGGCTGGCAGCGGCTGCAGGTGCCCGAGCGCTTCGCGCCGTTCGCCGAGGGCGGCTTTCCGACCCCTTCCGGCAAGTGCGAGTTCTACAGCGAGTCGCTCCTGCGCCAGGGACTCGACCCGCTGCCGTTCTTCAATCCCCCGGCCGAGTCGGTGGTGAGCAGCCCGGAGCTCGCCGAGCGCTACCCGCTCGCGTTCCTGTCCCCGCCGGCGCGCCACTTTCTCAACTCGACCTTCGCCAACCTGAAACGGTTCCGCGACTTCGAGGGCGAGCCGAGGCTCGAGATGCATCCGCGGGATGCAGCGGCGCGCGGCATCCGCGACGGCGACCGTGTGCGCGTGTTCAACGCGCGCGGCGAATTCAGCCTGCGCGCGAGCGTGAACGGCAAGCCGCGGCGCGGCGTGGTCGTGGCGCCGTCGGTGTGGTGGAAGAAATTCTCGCCGGACGGCCGCAATGCGAACCAGGTCACCTCCCAGCGCACCGCCGATCTGGGCGGCGGCGCGACCTTCTACGATTGCCTGGTGCAAGTCGAGAAGTCCGGCTGAGAGACGGGGGGTCGGGCGATGCCGGGCGCGACGCACCTGTTCCTGAGTGACGAGCTCGGCGGCTACGGCTTTCCCGCCGGGCACCCCCTGTCGATCGACCGCCAGGGTGCGTTCTGGCGCACCGCCTCGGCACGCGGAATCGGCGCCCGCGTTACGCTGGCGGCATCCGCGCCCGCGCAGCGCGACGAGATCGAGCGCTTTCACCGCCCCGAGTACGTCGAGCGCGTGATTGCGGCCTCGCGCGAGGGCGCAGGCTATCTCGACTACGGCGACACGCCCGCATTCCCCGGCTGCTACGAGGCGGCGGCGCACCTGGTCGGCGCGGCGCTCGAG
>JBAUTW010000548.1:0-5483 GCA_049582365.1 Burkholderiales bacterium
CCGAGCAGCCGAAGGTCGCCGAAGCCAAGCCCGCCGACCAAGCCGCGCCTGCCGCCGCCGCGCCCGCCGCCCAGGAAGAGAAGAAGGAAGGCGACAGCGCGACCACGGAAGAGAAGAAGCCCGAAGAAGAGAAGAAGTAAGCAGGTAGCCGTCACTTACCGCAACCAAAGCAAACAGGAGCTGCCATGAAAAAACTGCTAGCCGCCACGTTCGCCGCGCTGTTCGCGCTTGCGTTCTCCCAGGCCTACGCCACCAGCGCCGTCAAGGCGCAAGCCGGCCAGGTCGCCGCCGACGACGAGAGCAAGACCGACGACGCCAAGTCGCCGGCCGACAGCGACAAGAAGGACGAGCAGAAAGACGAAGAAGGCAAGAAGGACGACGAGAGCAAGAAGGACTGAGTCAGAGCGCGAGCCTGCTGGGCACGTACTCGCTCAGCAGGCGCATGTACTGGCTGCGCAGCATCTCCGCGGCGGCGTCGGCGCGCGCGGCGCTCAGCACGCCGCGCACCGCGTCGGCCGAGGCATGGCCGTGCGCCTGCAGCCATTGCTCGAGGCCCGCGACCAGCGCTTGCAGGTGCTGCGGTCCCCGGCGCAGCAGCGCCGAAGTCGTCATCACCGCGTCCGCCCCCGCCAGCAGGTACTTGACCACTTCCTCCGGCCCCTCGACCCCGCGCGTGGCGGCAAGCGAGGCCGTGACCCGGCCGCGCAGCAGCGCGATCCACATCATCGGCAGGCGAATCTCGTAGCGCGAGCTGAGCTCGAGGTCGCGCCGCGGGGCGAGCGTTTCGAGGTCGACGTCGGGCTCGTAGAAGCGGTTGAACAGCACCAGCCCGTCGGCGCCGGCGGCGACCAGCGCGCGCGCCATGTTGGCGGGGGCGCTGAAGTAGGGCGAGAGCTTGACCGCGAGCGGGATGCGCACCGCCTTGCGCACCGCGTGCACGATCTGCAGGTAGCGGCGCTCGACCTCTGCGCCGGTCTCCGCGGGGTCGGTCGGCACGAACCAGACGTTGAGCTCGAGCGCCGCGGCGCCCGCCTGCTCGAGGCGCGCGGCGTACTCGATCCAGCCCTCGGGCGAGGCGCCGTTCAGGCTCGCGATGACCGGGATATCGAGCGCCTCGGACGCGCGCCGCAGCGTTTCCAGCCTGCCCGAGAGCCCGTGCTCGTAGTCGGGCAGCTCGGGGAAGTAGCTCGAGGTCTCCGGGTGGGAATGCGAGCCGTGCTCGGTGTACAGCGCGTAGGCGGTGTCCTCGGCGCGGATCTGCTCCTCGTAGACCGAGCTCATCACGACCGCGGCCGCGCCCGCGTCCTCGAGCCGCCGCATGCCGTCGAGCGTCGCGGTGAGCGGCGAGGCGGAGGCGACGACCGGGTGCTTGAGCGTCAAACCCAGGTAGCGGCTGCTTAGGTCCATGGGGGTCAGCGTCCAGGTTCCGACTGTTCGAAGCGGCTGCCGTCGCGCGCCGCGAGATCCTCGTAGAACCGGTAGCGCTCCATGACCGCCGAGCGCGCCTGCTCGAGCATGCGGCGCGCCTCGGCCGGCCGGGTCTGCTCGACCACCTTGAAGCGCACTTCGCGGTAGCGGTAGTCCTCCAGCGGCAGGCGCGGGCGCGGCGAGTCGAGGCGGAACGGGTTGACGCCGTGGCGGCGCATGGTCGGGTCGTAGCGGTACAGCGGCCAGTGCGCCGCGGCCACCGCGCGCGCGGCCTGCTTCATGCCGTAGCGCATGTCGGTGCCGTGCGCGATGCACTGCGAATAGGCCAGGATCAGGGAGGGACCGTCGTAGGCTTCGGCTTCGCGGAACGCGAGCAGCGCCTGCTCGCTGTTGGCGCCCATCGCGATCTGCGCCACGAACACGTTGCCGTAGGCGACCGCCATCATGCCGAGGTCCTTGCGGCCCGAAGTCTTGCCGGCGGCGGCGAACTTGGCCGAGGCGCCGAGCGGCGTGGACTTCGACGCCTGGCCGCCGGTGTTTGAGTAGACCTCGGTGTCCAGCACCAGGATGTTGACGTTGCGCCCCGAGGCGAGCACGTGGTCCAGGCCGCCGTAGCCGATGTCGTAGGCCCAGCCGTCGCCGCCGACGATCCAGACCGAGCGGCGCACGAAGAAGTCCGCCAGCGCGAGCAGGTTGCGCGCGTCCGCGTCGTCCTGCATCCCGGCCAGCTTCAGCTTGAGCGCCGCCAGGCGCTCGCGCTGCAAGCGGAAGTCGGACTCGGTGAGCTGCGGCGCCTCGATCAGGGCGGCCACCAGGTCGGCGCCGAGGCGCCCGGCAAGCTTGCGCGCCAGCGCCCGCGCGGCCGCGCTCTGCGCGTCGACCGCGATGCGGTAGCCGAGGCCGAACTCGGCATTGTCCTCGAACAGCGAATTGGCCCATGCCGGGCCGCGGCCCGCCGCGTCGCGAGTCCAGGGCGTGGTCGGCAGGTTGCCGCCGTAGATCGACGAGCAGCCGGTCGCGTTGGCGATCTGCGCCCGGTCGCCGAACAGCTGCGACAGCAGCTTGAGGTAGGGCGTCTCGCCGCAGCCGGCGCAGGCGCCGGGGAACTCGAACAGCGGCTCGAGGAACTGCACCCCGCGCACGTTGGCGAAGTTCACCCGCGTGCGGTCGACCCAGGGCAGGGTTTCGAAGAAGCCGACCGCGCGCCGCTCGTCTTCGAGCACTTCGAGGCGCGCTCGCATGTTGATCGCGCGCCGCTCGCCCGCGCCATCGCGCGCCGGGCAGTTCTCCACGCACACGCCGCAGCCGGTGCAGTCCTCGACGTAGACCTGCAGCGTGTAGCGCGAATCCGGGTAGCCGCGCGCGTTGGTCTCGGCGGCTTTGAAGCCTTCGGGCGCGCCCTCGAGCCGCGCCCGGTCGTAGGTCTTGGCGCGGATCACGCTGTGCGGGCAGACCACCGCGCACTGGCCGCACTGGATGCACAGCCCGGGCTCCCACACCGGCACTTCTTCCGCCACGTTGCGCTTTTCGAACTTCGTGGTGCCGCTCGGGTAGGTGCCGTCGACCGGCAGCAGGCTCACCGGCAGGCTGTCGCCGCGCCCGAGCATCATCGGCGCGGTGACCATGCGCACGAACTCCGGCGCGTCGGCCGGCACTGTCGGCGGCAGCGCAAGGCCGCGCCGGCCGCGCCTGGGCGGCTCGACCGCGACCAGGTTGGCGAGCGCACTGTCGATCGCCTGGAAGTTTTTCTTCACCACCTCGGCGCCCTTGCGCGCATAGGTGTTCTCGGTTTCCGTCTTGATGCGCGCGATCGCCTCGTCGCGCGGCAGCACGCCCGAGAGCGCAAAGAAACACGTTTGCAGGAGGGTGTTGATGCGGTTGCCGAGGCCGAGCCCCTGCGCGACGCGGCTGGCGTCGATCACGTACAGCTTGAGGCCGCGCTCGCGGATCTGCGCCTGCGCCCGCTCCGGCAGCCGGTCCCACACCTCGTCGGCGCCCCAGGGGCTGTTGAGCAGCACCGTCGCGCCCGGCGCCGCGGCTCCGAGCACGTCGTAGCGGAACAGGAAATCGAACTTGTGCACGCCGACGAAGTTCGCGCTCTCGAGCAGGTAGGGCGCGCGGATCCGCGTCGGCCCGAAGCGCAGGTGCGAAATGGTGTAGGAGCCGGACTTCTTCGAGTCGTAGACGAAATAGCCCTGCGCGTAGCGGCCCTCGTCGCCGGCCAGGATCTTGACCGAGTTCTTGTTCGCGCCCACGGTGCCGTCCGCGCCCAGGCCGTAGAACAGCGCGCGCACCACCTCGGGCGGTTCGATGTCGAAGCCGGGGTCGATCTCGAGGCTGGTGTGCGAGACGTCGTCGGTGATGCCGACCGTGAAGCCGTTGCGCGGCGCCGGTTTGCCGAGCTCGTCGAACACCGCCTTCGCCATCGCGGGGTTGAAGTCCTTCGACGACAGGCCGTAACGCCCGCCGATCACGCGCGGCATCGCCTTGCGCGTGCCGTCGGCGAGGCCCTGGGCGAGCGTGGTCAGCACGTCGACATAGAGCGGCTCGCCGGTGGCGCCCGGCTCCTTGCAGCGGTCGAGCACCGCGACCGACTTCACCGAGCCGGGCAGCGCGGCGAGAAAGTGCGCGGCCGACCAGGGGCGGTAGAGCGTCACCTGCAGCACGCCGACTCGCTCGCCGTTGCGGTTGAGCCAGGCCGCGGTCTCGTCCAGCACCTCGAAGCCCGAGCCCATGCACACCGCGACGCGCTCGGCCTCGGGATGGCCGTGGTAGCGGAAAAGCCCGTAGTGCCGCCCGGTCAGCGCGGCGAAGCGCTCCATCGCGGCCTGCACCACCATCGGCATGCGCGCGTAGTACGGGTTCACCGTTTCGCGCGCCTGGAAGAAGGTGTCCGGGTTGTGCGCGGTGCCGCGCACCACCGGGTGCTCGGGCGACAGGGCCCGCGCGCGGTGTGCGCGTACCAGCTCGTCGTCGATCATGGCGCGGATCTGCGCGTCCGGGATCACGGCTATCTTGTTCTCCTCGTGCGAGGTACGGAAGCCGTCGAAGAAGAACAGCAGCGGAATGCGTCCCGCGAGCGTAGCCGCCTGCGCGACCAGCGCGAGGTCGTGCGCTTCCTGCACCGAGGCGGCGGCGAGTATGCCGAAGCCGGTTGCGCGCGCGCTCATCACGTCCGAGTGGTCGCCGAAGATCGACAATGCCTGCGTCGCGATCGAGCGCGCCGCGACGTAGAACACCGAAGGCGTCAGCTCGCCGGCGATCTTGTACATGTTGGGCAGCATCAGCAGCAGGCCCTGCGAGGCGGTGAAGGTCGCGGTGAGCGCGCCCGACTGGAGCGCGCCGTGCACCGCGCCGGCGGCGCCGGCCTCGGACTGCATCTGCTGCACCACCGGCACCGCGCCCCAGAGGTTGTGCAGCCCCTGCGCGGTCCAGACGTCGACCAGCTCGGCCATCACGGAAGCGGGGGTAATCGGGTAGATCGCGCACACCTCGTTGGTGCGGTAGGCGACGTGCGCGGCGGCGGTATTGCCGTCCATGGTGGTCCAGAGCTCGCGCGCGCTCATGGCCGCACCCTGAAGCGCGAGGGCAGCGTCGGCTCCTGCAGCAGCCCGGGCCCCGCCTGCGCGGCATTGCGCTCGGGCTCCATCTCGATCGCGTGGCACGGGCACTGCTCGTAGCAGGTGGCGCAGCCGGTGCACAGGTCGTAGTCGAAGCGGTAGAAGCGCCCCTTGCCGAGCTTGACGATCGCCTGCTCGGGGCAGGCGGCGTAGCAGTTGTCGCACTCGAAGCAGTTGCCGCACGACAGGCAGCGCTGCGCTTCGTAGCGCACCTCGGCCTCGGGCAGTCCCTTGACCACTTCGTCGAAGCCGCTGCGCTCGGCCAGAGGCAGCGCGGGCTGCTCGCGCCGGTCGGCGTCGAGGTAGACGGGCAGATTGAGCATGCGGAACTCGACCACGGGCGAGCGCTCGCGCACGGCGAGCGCGTCGCCGCGCAGCCAGGCGTCGATCGCGCGCGCGGCCTTCTTGCCATGGCCGACCGCCGCGGTCATGGTG
>JBAUTW010000549.1:0-2649 GCA_049582365.1 Burkholderiales bacterium
CCCGAGAGCTGCGTGCTGAAGCTCTCGGGCAAGACGCTCGAAGGCGGAGCGTTCCGCGGCCGGGCGCGCGTGTTCGAGAGCGAGGCCGATACGCTCGCCGCGATCCGCGCCGGCGCGATCGTGCCCGGCGACGTGGTGGTGGTGCGCAACGTCGGCCCGGCCGGCGCGCCCGGAATGCCCGAGATGGTGCACCTCACGCTCCAGCTTCAGGGGCGGGGCCTCGGCAAGGACGTCGCGCTGATCACCGACGGCAGGTTCTCGGGCGTCTCGCACGGCATCCTGGTCGGACACATCTCGCCCGAGGCGGCGCGGGGCGGGCCGATCGGCGTCGTGCAGGAAGGCGACACGATCGTGATCGATCCGCGCGCCCGCAGCCTGACCCTCGCCGTGGACGAGACCGAGATCGCGCGCCGGCTGGCGTCGCGCAAGCAGCCCGAGCGGCAGGCGCCGTTGCGCCCCGGGTCGGTGATGGACAAATACGTGCGCCTGGTGTCCTCGGCGCACTACGGTTGCGTGCTCTGATGAGCCGTCCGGCGAGCTCGCCTGCGAGCGAAACGCCGCTCAGCATTTCGCGCGAGGCGATGAACGAGCTGCCGATCAGGCGCTACGAGGGGCCGCTGTGCCTGATCGAGTCGCCGGCCGACCTGGAGCGCGCGATGCGGGACATGCGGAGGGAAAGCGTGGTCGGCTTCGACACCGAGACGCGGCCCGCCTTCAGGCCCGGGGAGAGCTATCTCCCGTCCGTCGTGCAGTTCGCCACCGCCGATGCGGTGTATTTGCTGCAGGTCCAGCGCCAGGACTATTCCGCTGCGATACGGGAGGTTTTTTCGTCGGGCGAGATCGTAAAGGCGGGCGTGTCGGTGGCCGACGACCTGCGCAACCTGAAGAAGCTGTTCGAGTTCGAGGAAAGGACGGTGGTGGATCTGGGCAAGGTTGCGAGGCGCCACGGCCTGAAGCAGACGGGGGTGCGCAATCTGACGGGGATCTTCCTCGGCACGCGGATCCCCAAGGGCGCGAAGACGACCAACTGGGCCTCGCGCCGCCTGACGCCGCAGCAGATCACCTACGCAGCGACCGATGCCTGGGCGTGCCGCGAACTGTATCTGCGCTTCAAGCAGCTGAATCTCGTCTGAGAGCGCGGTCCGAGAGGGGCTGCGGCATGAACCAGGACGCCAAGCAGACGATCATGCCGCAGCACATCGGCATCGTCGCCTGCTCGGCCGAGGGCGCCGCGCTGTGCTACACCACGATCTGCGTCGAAGGACCGGCGCTGCTCGGCGCGCCGCACGCGCATCCCGAGGTGTCGGTCCACACGCACTCGCTCGCGCAGTACATGGACTGCATCTACCGCGGCGACTGGCGCGGCGTCGCCGAGCTGATGCTCTCGGCGGCGGACAAATTGGCCAAGGTCGGAGCGCGGTTCCTGATCTGCCCCGACAACACGATCCACCAGGCGCTGCCCTTCGTGCTGCCGCGCTCGCCGCTGCCCTGGCTGCACATCGCCGAGGTGGTGGCGGAGGAGGCCGCGGCGCGCGGCTTCCGGCGCGTCGCCATCTCGGGCACGCGCTGGCTGGTCGAGAGCAGCGTGTACCCGGACAAGTTCGCCGCGCGCGGGCTCGAGTGGGTGCTTCCCGAGCCTGCCGAGCGCGAGGAAATGAATCGAGTCATCATGGACGAACTGGTGTGCGGAGTATTCCGACCCGAGGCGGTCGCCTTCTTCCAGCGCGTATACGGCCGCATGAGGGGCGGCGGCTGCGACGCGGTGGTGCTCGGCTGCACCGAGATTCCGCTGCTCATGAGCGACGCGAACTCGCCGCTGCCGACGCTCGACTCGACCCGCCTGCTCGCGCGCGCGGCGCTGCGCCGGGCGGTGGGCGCCGCAGGGGCTCAGTCGCTGCGCGCGACGCGGAAGCCGACCACCGAGTAGTGGCCCGAGAGGTCGTGCACCTCGCGTTCCGCGGCGCGGATGGTCGACGTGCCGCAGTTCCACGATCCGCCGCGCATGACGCGGTCGACGCAGGTGCCGCTGAGCCAGGCGCTGCCGTCGGCCGGTGCGCCGTCGTAGTTGCGGTGCCAGCAGTCCTGCATCCATTGCCAGGCGTTGCCGTGCATGTCGTACAGGCCGAAAGCGTTGGGCGGAAAGCTGCCCGAAGGCGCGGTGTTGAGCCAACGGTCCTTGCCCTCGGCCGCCGGCGCGCAGCAGCGCTCGGCGCCGTAGTTGGCGTAGGCGCGGCTCGCCTGCGCGCCCCAGTAGTACGGCGTCGTGGTCCCGGCGCGCGCGGCGTATTCCCACTGCGCCTCGGTGAGCAGCGCGTAAGCGTGGCCGGTCTTGCGGCTGAGCCAGTCGGCGTAGGCCTCGCCGTCGTTCCAATTCATGCACACCACGGGGTCGCGGTCGGTCTGTGCGAAGCCCGGGCGGCGCCAGTCCGCGCGGCGGTCGTCGACCCAGCCGCCGCCCCTGCGGATCAGGCAGCCTGGGACGACGCGATAGCCGGACTCGGCGACGAAGCGCGCGAATTCGCCGCGCGTGACGGCATATTTCGCCACCGCGAACGGACGGGCGAAGCTGACCCGGTGCCGCGGCTGCTCGTCCTCGGTCCGCGCCGGGTCGCTCGCGGCCGAGCCCATCTCGAAGCTGCCCGCCGGCAG
>JBAUTW010000550.1:0-2727 GCA_049582365.1 Burkholderiales bacterium
ACCCAGGCCCCGGCGCTGCCGAGCAGCCCCGCCGCGGCGCCGGCCGCGGCATAGCTCGAGATGCGCCCGAGGTTGAACGCGAGCTGACGCCGCAGGCCCCCGCCGTTGGCGGAGAAGGCGCACACGATGCCGCCGCACATGCCGACGCAATGCACGCCCGAGGCGAAGCCGGTGGCGAGCAGCGCGAGCGGCAATGCCCAGCCGTTGGCCGCGAACTCCACCCTAGATTACTTTCGAGTAGCGCGCGTGCTCGCGGCTGGTGCGCAGGTAGCGGTCGAACACCATCGCCACCACCCGCACCAGCAGACGGCCGCGCGGCGTGACCGTGATCCAGTCCGGCTGCAGCTCGACCAGGCCCTCCTCGGCCAGCTTCGCCAGCTCGGCGAGCTCGGCCGCGAAGTAGCTGCGGAAGTCGATCAGGTAGGCGATCTCGATCGATTCGAGCGAGAGCCGGAAGTGGCAGGTCAGCGCCTGGATCACCGCGCGCCGCGCCAGGTCGTCCTGGGTCAGCTCGAGGCCGCGCCAGACCGGCAGGCGGCCCTCGTCGATGGCGCGGTAGTACTCGTCCAGATTCTTCAGGTTCTGATAGTAGGTCGGGCCGACGCGCCCGATCGAGGACACGCCCAGGCCCAGCATGTCGCTGTCGGGCCGGGTCGAATAGCCCTGGAAGTTGCGGTGCAGCCGCCCCTGGCGCTGCGCCACCGCGAGCTCGTCGTCCGGCTTGGCGAAGTGATCCATGCCGATGTAGAGGTAGCCGGCGCGCGTCAGGCGCCCGATCGCGAGCGTCATGATCTGCAGCTTGGTCTCGGCCGAGGGCAGCTCGGGCGCGTTGATGCGGCGCTGGGTCTTGAAGATCTGCGGCAGGTGGGCGTAGTTGTAGAGCGCGATGCGGTCCGGGTCGAGCGCCAGGATCTTGTCCAGCGTGGTGTTGAAGCTGTCCAGGGTCTGCTTGGGCAGGCCGTAGATCAGGTCGAGGTTGACCGAGCGGAAGCCGTTCGCGCGCGCTTCCTCGATCGCGCGCCGCGTCTCGGCCTCGCTCTGGATCCGGTGCACCGCCTGCTGCACCGCCGGGTCGAAGTCCTGCACCCCGATCGAGATGCGGTTGAAGCCCAGCTCGCCGAGGAAGGCCACCCGGCCGGGCTCGATGCGCCTCGGATCGACCTCGATCGAGCACTCGCAGTCCGGCTCGCGCGTGAATTTCGCGTCGAGCTTCGCCACCAGGTCGCGCGTCTCGTCGCGCGTGAGGAAGGTCGGCGTGCCGCCGCCCCAGTGCATCTGGCTGATGCGCCGTTCCTCGCCCAGCGGCGCGGCGAGCAGCTCCAGTTCCCTGCCGAGCGTGTTGATATACTTGGCCGACTTGCTATGGTCGCCCGTCACGACCTTGTTGCACGCACAGTAGTAGCAGGCCGTGTCGCAGAACGGCAGGTGCACGTACACCGACAGCGGCTGATTGAAGCCGCCGATGTTGCGCTTTTCGAGCCAGCGGCGGAACTCCGCCTCGCCGAACGCCTCGACGAACCGGTCCGCGGTCGGGTACGACGTGTAGCGCGGGCCGCTGACGTCGTACTTGCGGATCAGGACCGGATCGATGACGAGTTCGGAAGAAGGGTAAGACATGGTCGAATGCACTATGCCTGCGCGCCGCCGTGCCGCATTGACCTTGGTCAAATGCGCCTGAGACCCGCGCCATGAGCGAGATGGCGATCGCGAGCATCGCCGTGGCGGCCGCCCTGGCGCTGGTGGGCGTGATCGTGTTCGTCTCGGCGCGCCGCATGCGGCGCGCGGACGAGCGCGCCGCGCTGCTCGCGCACCAGAACGAGGCCCAGCTCGCGGCCATCGTCGATTCGGCCATGGACGCGATCATCACGGTCGACAGCGGGCAGAAGGTCGTGCTGTTCAACCGCGCCGCCGAGCAGGTCTTTCGCTGCAGCAAGGCGGAGGCCCTCGGCAGCGCGCTCGAACGCTTCCTGCCGGTGCGCTATCGCGCCGCGCACCGCGGCCACGTCGAGCGCTTCGGCCACACCGGGGTCACCAGCCGGCGCATGGGCGATACCACCGCGCTGAGCGCCATCCGCGCCGACGGCAGCGAGGAGTTCCCGATCGAGGCCTCGATCTCGCAGACCGAGGTCGACGGCAAGCACTATTTCACCGTGATCCTGCGCGACATCACCGCGCGCAAGCAGGCCGAGGACCAGCTCCTGCGCCAGCAAAGCGAGCTGCGCCAGCTCTCGGCCCAGGTGTTCGAGGCGCGCGAGGAGGAAAAGACGCTCATCGCGCGCGAGCTGCACGACGAGCTGGGGCAGCTGCTGACCGCGATGAAGATGGACCTGGCGTGGCTGCGCGAGCGCCTGCCGGGGCTCGACCCGGCGCTCGAGGCCAAGGCGCGGCAGATGAACGAGGTGCTCGACCAGACCGTCGGCTCGGTGCGGCGCATCGCCGCCGACCTGCGCCCGCTGATGCTCGACGACCTGGGCCTGGCGGACGCCGCCGGCTGGCTGGTGGAGGATTTCGCGCGCCGCTCGGGCATCGAGTGCCGCATCGATCTGCCGCCCCCGGAGCGGCTCGAGGCGCTCGGGCGCGACACCGCGATCGCGGTCTACCGCGTGCTGCAGGAGTCGCTCACCAACATCGCGCGCCATTCGGGCGCCAAGCAGGCCTGGGCGGTGCTCGAGGCCGGCGACGCGGTGCTGCTGCTCGAGGTCGAGGACGACGGGCGCGGCATCGCGC
>JBAUTW010000551.1:0-2052 GCA_049582365.1 Burkholderiales bacterium
CCGCGATGCCGAGCGCGGCCAGCGCCCGCAGGAATTCGCGCCGCGAGCTCATCCGAGGTTCATTTTCCAATGTCCGAGAAGTACTCGTGCTCGGCGGTATTGACCAGACTGCGGCGCAGCTCGACCGGCGCGCTGTGGTAAGTGTACGCGACGCGGTCGATCTCGAGCAGCGGTGCGCCCTTCCTGACGCCGAGCAGTTTGGCGACCCCGGCGTCGGCGAGGGTGGCGCGCAGCCGCTCGCCGGTGCGCAGCACGTTGATGCCGTAGCGCGTCTGGTAGAGGTGGTAGATGGTGTTGTCGCGCGCAGTCAGGACGCGCTCCGACAGGTCGGGGAACAGGCGCTGCGGCAGGACCAGGTCGTCGAGGATCACCGGCTTGTCCGCGAGCGAAAGCAGGTTGCGGATGCGCAGCACCGGATCGCCGGTTGCGATGCCGAGGCCGGCGGCCTCGGCGCCTTCCGCGCGGCCGCGGCGAAACGAGAGCGTCGCGGTGCGCGGGTACTGCTTTTCGCCATCGCGCGGCACGACATGGAAGAAGTGGAACATCAGGCGGTTGGCCCCGTGCGAGGCGATAAAGGTGCCGCTGCCCTGGCGGCGCACGACCACGCCCTCGGCTACCAGCTCGTCGATCGCCTTGCGCAGGGTGCCGATCGAAACGCCGTAGCGCTGTGCCAGCTTGGTTTCCGAGGGCAGCGATTCGCCCGGCTGCCATTCGCCTTGCGCCAGGCTATGGGTGAGCACCCGCTTCACTTCCTTGTAAAGCGGCGCGGTGACCGCGCGGTCGAGGACCTGGTTCATGGCGCGGCGAGTCTAGCACGCAAGTCATACAACTCATATAGTTGACTCTGCCGTCGCGGCAGGCTTAGACTGCCGCTTCTCTGCAACCGCGCAACCCGTATGGAGAACGCGATGATTCACTTCGTTGTGCACGAGGAAGGCGACGGCGTCGGCGTCGTCGTGGTCGAGGGCGTGAAGGCCGGGCAGGAGCTGACCGGCTGGATCATGGAAGACGACAAGGACATCAAGGTGAAGGCCCAGGGCGACATTCCGATCGGGCACAAGGTGTCGCTCAAGGACTACAAGCCGGGCGACACCGTGATCAAGTATGGCGTCGACATCGGCAAGGTCGTGGCGCCGATCAAGCGCGGCGAGCACCTGCACGTTCAGAACGTCAAGACCAAGCGGTGGTGAGAATGGACCTTTCCAAAGCGAGTTTCTGGGGCTACAAGCGCGAAAACGGCCGCGTCGGCGTGCGCAACCACGTCGTCATCCTGCCGGTGGACGACATCTCCAACGCCGCCGCCGAGGCGGTGGCGAACAACATCAAGGGCACCATGGCGCTGCCGCACCCCTACGGGCGGCTGCAGTTCGGGGCCGACCTCGACCTGCATTTCCGCACCCTGATCGGCACCGGGGCGAACCCGAACGTGGCCGCGGTGGTGGTGATCTGCATCGAGGAACAGTGGGGCAAGAAGGTCGCCGACGGCATCGCCGCGACCGGCAAGCCGGTGGCGTACTTCGGCATCGAGCAGCACGGCGATCACGACACGATCATGCGTGCCTCCAAGGCGGCCAAGGAGTTCGTGCAGTGGGCCAGCGAGCGCCGGCGCGAGGAGCGCCCGCTCAAGGAGCTGTGGGTCTCGACCAAGTGCGGCGAGTCCGACACCACTTCCGGCTGCGGCTCGAACCCGACGGTGGGCAACGCGTTCGACAAGCTCTATCCGCAGGGCGTGACGCTGTGCTTCGGCGAGACCACCGAGCTCACCGGCGGCGAGCACCTGGTGGCGGCGCGCTGCAGAAACGACGAGGTAAGAAAGAAATTTCAGTTCATGTTCGACCGCTATCAGGAAGTGATCGAGCGCCACAAGACCAACGACCTGTCGGACTCGCAGCCGACCAAGGGCAACATCGAGGGCGGCCTGACCACGATCGAGGAAAAGGCGCTGGGCAACATCCAGAAGATCGGCCGCAAGTGCGTGGTCGACGGGGTGCTCGACAAGGCCGAAGAACCCACCGGGCCGGGGCTGTGGTTCATGGACTCTTCGTCGGCCGC
>JBAUTW010000552.1:0-1814 GCA_049582365.1 Burkholderiales bacterium
GGATTGCGATCGGCAGATTTGCCGCCACCGGTGCGCCGCGAAGCGCACCTGCGCCCGCGCCGGCGGCGCAGCTCAAGCCGGAGTCCAGCCTCAAGCTCGACCGCGACCTGGACGCGTTCGCGGCCCGCGCCGCAGCGCTGCAAGAAAAGAAATGAGTCAGTCGAGCACGTCGTCCAAGGCGCGTCGCGGCGTCGGCTGCGGCGGAGGATCGCCGTAGCCGAGGCGGAACGGCAGCAACGGCACGCCGCCCGCGCCGAACATGCGCGTGAACCGGGTCTTCACCTTTTCGGCCTCGAGCAGCTGGCTCACCGGCTGCACGCACAGCCCGAGGCCGCTCGCCGCCAGGTACAGCCGTTCGAGCAGCTGGCCCGCCTTGAGCTCGAACTCCGGGCCGGCGACGCGGCCGCTGATCAGGCCGAACACCGGCGCGCTCACCAGCGCCGCGTGATCGCGCTTGGCGAGCAGGCCCTCGACCCGCAGGTGCGCCACGGCGAACTGCTGCAGCATCGACAGCAGCCAGGGCCCGCCGAAATTGCCGTCGCCGATGCATTCCGCCAGCTCGTTGCGGTACTTCGGGTCCGCCAGCAGCAGCGCGTCGGCCTGCAGCATGAGCTTGTCGACCGCCTGCCTGATCGCCGCGTCCTGCGTCAGCAGCAGGGTGATCTTGAGGTCCGATTCGCAGGCCCGCAGCTTGCCGAGCAAGGTCGCCGAGACGCTGCGCGAGAGGTAGCGCGCGTGGCTGGTGCGCCGGCGCGTGATGGCGGGGAACAGGCTCGCCGCGCGGTAAGGCGCCGGCCGGTGCGCGTCGTTCAGGTCGACCGTGGCCGCCAGGGAGTGAATCTGGTCGCGGCCGAAATAGCTGACCTCGTGGCCGAAGCCGAAATGCTCGGCCGCGATCAGCAGGTTCTCGAGCGCGCAGCCCAGGCCGACGCGCAGCTCACGCTGGTTCGGGTCGGCGACGCGCTGCCAGCGCGCCAGGTCGGCGTGCAGGTTGATGCGGCTGCCGGCGATCCTGAAGCGCCAAGGCTGGGTATTGCGCGCCGACGGCGCGAGGATCGCGTAGCGCAGCAGGAAGGTCAGGCGCGCGCCGAGCGATCCCCTGGCGGGGAAATCGGACTCGCGCACCGACCAGGGTTCTCGGTCGATATTGGCCATGGTTGGTCTGCAGCTCGATGGTACCTCGCCCATGAACGAACAGCGCGAGCCGCTGTCCATTGCAGGTCTGCCCGCGTTCCCGACAGGAGATGCTGTACGCGTTCGGTTTCGTGGCCCTGCTCGTGGTCGCCAGCACGCTCCTGCATTACGAGGCGCTGCGGCTGCTTTCGGCCTGGCTGCCGCACCTGAGAATAAGGCCGCGGGCGCGCCTGCTGGGAGTGATTTTCGGCGTCTTCGGCGGGCACCTGCTCGAGATCGCCTGCTACGCGCTCGCCTACTTCTACCTGCACGACCATTTCGGCCTGGGCGGCTTCGGCGGAAAGTTCGCCGACAATTTCGCGACCTACTTCTATTTTTCCGCCGAGAGCTACACCTCGATCGGCCTGGGCGACATCTACCCGCTCGGCCCGCTGCGCCTGATCACCGGCATCGAGGCGCTCAACGGCCTGCTGATGGTCGGCTGGTCGGCGTCGTTCACCTACCTCGCGATGCAGCGCTACTGGAACGTCGTCGACGACGATTAGCGCCGGATATCAATCGGATGTAAGCATGCATCGATAAGATCGATGTTGCGAATCCGCGCTTTCCCTATCATCGCCCTCGTGGGGCAAAAATTAACGCGCGTCAAAGACGCGCACTAACCGAGGGAAGGGGGGGAC
>JBAUTW010000553.1:0-2243 GCA_049582365.1 Burkholderiales bacterium
CGCTGGCGCAGCGTGCGCGAGCCCACCACGTAGGTCGCCAGGCCCAGCGCGGCCAGCGCGCCGTGCAGCGTCGGCCAGTGGCGCGCGATCAGCTCGGTCACCATCCCGGGCTCCTTGCGCGCGTTCCGCTCAGCGCGTGGCGCGCGCCTCGATCAGCTCGCGCAGCGCCGCAGGCAGGACCGCGCGCAGCCGCCGCGACCATTCGTCTTCGCGCCGCTGCCAGACCACGCCGAGCCAGATGATCGCCAGCCCGATCAGGGTCAGCGCGAACGGGAACACCAGGCTGTCGCGGAACACGCGCCACGACAGGTGGCCGAGGTAGCCGGCGACCCCCAGGCCGCCGAACACCGCGAACACGCGCCGCCCCAGCAGCGCGCCGATGAGGATCATCGCCAGGTTGATGGCGCAATAGACCAGCTTGCCGAGCTCGCTACCCGAATTGAGGAGCGACAGCCCGCCCCAGAAGGTCAGCACGCCGAACAGGTAGAGCCAGAAGGCGTAGTCGCGCGAGAAGCGCGAGCGCAGGTCGACCCAGAACGCGAGCAGCACCGTGGCGAGCCCGAAGTAAAGCGAAATGAACTTGCGGATCTCGAAGTCGTACGGGGCGGCGCCGAACAGGAACGGCACCAGGTCCATGCTCATGTACCACAGCGTGACCGCGATCGGCATCAGCATGAACGGAAAGCGGTAGCGCCACAGCAGCGCCGCGCCGGCGGCGAGCGTGCCGAGCTCCATCATCAGCCAGCGGCCGTCGATGAACACGTGGTAGTCGCGGTAGGCCTTGGCGGCGCCCCAGTAGCCGAGCGCGGCCTGGGCGGAAAAGATCGCCAGCGGCACCATCACCACCGCCAGGGTGGCAATGATGCCGGCCGGAATCGCGAGCTGCCTGCGCTCGAGCAACCAGTGCGTGAGGCCGAGAAACAGGACGAGGTAGCACAGCGCGGTGACGAACCCGCCCCAGCCGCCGAGCGAGTTCCAGCCGAGCGTCATGAACAGCGACATGGCGCCGATCGCGATCATGCCGCCGAGGTAGTACAGCACGTGCACCAGCGTGAAGCGCGGCCGTTCGTGCTCCTGGACGAAGAACTGCAGCAGGCGCTCGGCCTGCCCGGCGTCGATGATGCCCGCCTGCACTGCCTCGCCCAGGCGCTTGCGGTCGTTGGCGTCCATCCCGCAATCATACCGTCCGGCCGCGCCGGACGCGGTTCGTCCCCCGCATCCGGCGGCCCGTCGCAATCCGCTGGAGGGCACCCGCCCCGGGGCGGACACTGCAGGGCATGAACTCCTCCTTTACCCCCGCCAGTCGATCGCCGCGCTGCTGGTCGCAGGCCTGTTCACCCTGCTGCCGCAGCGCCTGCTCGGCCACCTGCTGTGGACCAGCCTCGGGCTGATTTGAAGCAGAATCCAGCCTGCATGCCCGTCGCCGTCTCCGGATTGCCGCGCTCCGCGCTCATCGTCGCCGCGTTCAACACCGTGGTCGCGCTGCTGCTGAGCGCCGCGAGCTACGGCGGCGGCTTCGGCAGCAACCTGCTGTACAGCCAGTGCATCGGCCTGGCGCTCTTGTTATTGGTGCACACCGCATGGCGCCTGATGTGGCCCGAACGGCGGCCTCCCCCGCTCGGCATTTTGCTCCCGCTGGTCGTCGCGGTGCCGCTCGCCTGGCTCGGCGGCAGCGCCCTCGCCGCCGCTCTGCTCGGCCAGCGCTGGCCGGTCGCGCTGTCGCAGGGCGGACTTGCGGCGCTGACGATCACCGCCGCCGCGGGCCTGGTCGGCACCTTCTTCTTCTGGACCCGGGGGCACGTGGCGCAGGCCGGAGCGCAAGCCGCTCAGGCCGAGCTGCGCATGCTGCAGGCGCAGATCGAGCCGCACTTCCTGTTCAACACGCTCGCCAATCTCGATGCGCTGATCGCCTCCGACCCGGCGCGCGCACGGGAGATGCTCGGCCACCTGAACGACTACCTGCGGGGATCGCTCGCCGCGGCGCGCAGCGAGCGCCACACGCTGGGCGAGGAGTTCGCCCTGCTCTCGGGCTACCTCGAGCTGCTCGCGATCCGCATGGGGCCGCGGCTCGCGTTCACGCTCGATCTGCCCTCGGCGCTCGCGCCCGAGCCGCTGCCGCCGATGCTGCTGCAGCCGCTGGTGGAAAACGCGATCAAGCACGGCCTCGAGCCCAAGGTCGAAGGCGGGCGCGTGACGGTGCGCGCGCGGCGCGACGGCGCGGCGCTGGTGCTGACGGTCGAGGA
>JBAUTW010000554.1:0-4059 GCA_049582365.1 Burkholderiales bacterium
GCCGAGGCGAGGGTGCCCGCGAGCAGCGGCGCCCAGTACAGGATCATCGGAATGCCGAGCGTGACCGACTTGTCGCCCTGGGCGAGCGCGATGCGCGCCTGCAGCAGGCCGTACCAGGCCAGCGCGAGCATGAACGCGGCGCCGATCAGGCCGGCGGCGAGCTTGACCGCGCCGAGCAGCGGCGCGGGCAGCCCGTCGGTCAGGAACTCGACCCCGACGTGAGTGCCGCGCAGGAACGCGAGCGGCATGGCGAGAAACACGCAGCCCATCACCCCGAGCTGGGTCAGGTCGATGCTGCCGAGGATCGAGAAGCCGAGCGTGCGGCGCGCGGCGATGTCGGCGATCTGCACCAGCATCGCGCCGCACAGCAGCGCCATGCCGGCGTAGGCAAGCCAGCGCGCGGCGCGGTCGGCCACCGCAAAAATAGGGACAGACCCCATTTTTTCGCCAGGCGAAAAATAGGGTCTGTCCCTATTTTTCGGAAAATCGGGGTCAGACCCCATTTTAAGATTCCAAAATGGGGTCTGACCCCTATCGGGCTAGCCGAGCCTCGGTCTGGCGCATCTCGTCGTAGATCGCGCGGGCGTTGGGCACGCCTTCCTTTTCCAGCTTGGCGAGCTCCTGGTCGACCACGGGCTGGAGCTGCTCGCGCCACTTCTCGCGCGTGGCGTTCGACACCGGCACCAGCTTGCCGCCGGCGGCCATCGCGGCGTCGTAGCCGGCCTTGTCCCATTTCGCCCACAAGGCGCCGAAGCGGTCCACCAGCGGGGTGCCGATCGAGCTGTCGATCGCCTTTTGCACCGCCGGCGGGTAGGTGGCGAAGCGCTGCGGGTTCATCACCAGGTGGAAGCACGCGGTGTAGACGCGCGCGTCGAGGTGTTCTTTCAGCAGGCTCTCGAGCCGGAAGCCCTTGATCGCGTCCCACGGGAACACCGCGCCGTCGATCACGCCCTTCTCGAGGTTCTCGTACACCTGGCCCGGCGGCATGCCGACCGGCGTCGCGCCGAGGTAGGCGAGCAGGTCCTGGGTCGAGGGGTTGGGCGCGCGCATGCGCAGGCCCTTGACGTCGAAGATGGTCTCGAGCCGCTTGTCGCGGGTGTGGAACAGGCCCGGGTTGTGGCATTGCAGCGCGGCGAGCTTGAAGCCTTTCCAGTCCTCGGCCAGCGCGCCGTCGCGCATCGCCCACAGCGTGCGCGTGGCGAGGTCGGCGCTCTCGGCCACGAACGGCATCTCCATGATCGAGCTGCGCAGGTAGCGCCCGCGCGGGATGCCGTTCAGGCCGAAGGCGAGATCGACCACGCCCTGCCTGACCTGGTCGGCCTGGTTGGCGACCTTGCCGAACGGCGAGTTGCCGGCGAACACGCGCACCGTGACCGCGCCGCCGGACTTTTTCTCGATCTCCTTGCCGAGCGGCTCGAGCACGTCGGTGACGAAGCCGTGCGTGGGCGGCACGAAGGTCGAGAACTTGAGCTCCAGGTCCGCGGCCTGCGCCGGCGCGGCGAACCACAAGACGATGGCGGCGTTCAGCGCGGCGAGCTTGAGTTTCATCGGTATTCCCCCTTTGAAGCAATTCTAGCTTGGGAAAATCGGGTTCTGTCTCCGGTGCCGCTCGGTTACATCACGCGGCGTGCTTGATCGCTTTGCGCGCCTCTTCCAGGTCGTAGTCGGTCTGAAGTCCCATCCAGAACTGCTCCGACGTGCCGAAGTGGCGGGCGAGGCGGATCGCGGTGTCCGCCGTAACGGCGCGCTTGCCGAGGACGATCTCGTTGATCCGCCGCGGCGGAACGCCAATGGCACGCGCGAGCGCGTTCTGGCTGGTGCCCATGGGCAGAAGGAACTCCTCGAGCAGCACCTCCCCGGGATGAACGTTGCGCAATTTTTTCATGGTCGCCATTCAGTGGTAATCGACGATTTCGACGTCCGACGCCTGTCCGTTCGCGAACCGGAAGCAGATGCGCCACTGGTCGTTGATTCGAATGCTGAGCTGGCCCGACCGACTGCCCTTCAGCGCCTCCAGCCGGTTTGCCGGCGGGATTCGAAGATCCGCGATCGTTCTGGCGTTGTTCAGCATCCTCAGCTTCCTGCGCGCAATCTCCTGAATCTCGCGCGGCAACCGCCGCGATAGTTCGCCGGCCCAGATTCGCAGCGCTTCCTTGTCCTTGAAGCCGACGATCACGCGCCGATTATAACGCCTGGCGTCATACCTCGGGCAACCCCTCTGGATTCGTTTCCTGCCAGCGCCAGGCGTCGCGGCACATGTCCGCCAGGCCGAGCTTCGCGCGCCAGCCGAGCGCGCGCGCGGCGAGCGAGGCGTCGGCGTAGCAGGCTGCGATGTCGCCGGGACGCCGGGCGACGAGCTCGAGCGGCACCTTTTTTCCGGTTGCGCTTTCGAACGCGCGCACGGTCTCGAGCACCGAGTAGCCGCGCCCGGTGCCGAGGTTGGCGGTGAGCGAGCGCTTCTTCTTTGCGAGGTAGGCGAGCGCCGCGAGGTGCCCGGCGGCGAGGTCCACGACGTGGATGTAGTCGCGCACGCCGCTGCCGTCGGGCGTCGGGTAGTCGGCGCCGAACACGCGCAGCCGCGGCAGCCGGCCGGCGGCGACCTGGGTCAGGTAGGGAAACAGGTTGTTCGGCACCCCGCGCGGGTCCTCGCCGATGCGGCCCGAGGGATGGGCGCCGATCGGGTTGAAGTAACGCAGCGCCGCGTAGGCGAAGGCCGGGTCGGCCGCGGCGGCGTCGGCCAGCAGGTGCTCGATCACCAGCTTGGTCTTGCCGTAGGGGCTCGCCGGGCGCAGGGGATGGTCCTCGGCGAGCGGCAGGCGCTCGGGCTCGCCGTACACCGTGGCGGAAGAGCTGAACACGAGCCGCTTGACCCCGCGGCGTGCCATGGCTTCGAGCAGCGCGACGCTGCCGCCGACGTTGTTGTCGTAGTAGAGCAGCGGCTTTGCGACCGACTCGCCGACCGCCTTCAAGCCGGCGAAGTGGATCACCGCGCTGACCGGCTGCGCCGCGAAGGCCGCATCGAGCGCGTCGCGCGCGCGCAGGTCGGCGAGGTGGAAGTCGATCCTGGCGCCGGGCGCGAGCTCGCGCAGGCGCTCGAGCACCGCGAGCTTCGAGTTGCAAAGATTGTCGACGATCGCCAGCCGGTAGCCGGCGTGCGCCAGCGCGACCCAAGTGTGCGAGCCGATATAGCCCAGCCCGCCGGTGACCAGGATCGCGCCGTTCTTCATATGGGGACAGACCTCATTATTTCGCTCCGCGGAAAAATGGGGTCTGTCCCTATTTTCAGGTGCGGTTGTACTTGTCGTCGAAGCGCACGATGTCGTCTTCGCCCAGGTAGCTGCCCGACTGCACCTCGATGATGAGCAGCGGCCGGGTGCCGGGGTTCGCCAGGCGGTGCTTGACGCCCTGCGGGATGAAGGTCGACTGGTTTTCCTCCAGCATCATCTCGTCGTTGCCGCGGGTGACCAGCGCGGTGCCGGAGACCACCACCCAGTGTTCGGCGCGACGGTGGTGCAGCTGGAGCGAGATGGCGTGGCCGGGCTTGACCATCAGGCGCTTGACCTGGAAGCGCTCGGCGGCGTCGACCGATTCGTAGTAGCCCCAGGGGCGGTAGACGCGCGAGTGCGCCACGTGCTCGCGCCGCTCGGCCTGCTCCAGCCGCTCGACGATGCCTTTGACCTCCTGCGCGCGCTCGCGCGCGGCGATCAGGATCGCGTCGTCGGTCTCGACGATCAGCAGCCCTTCGACGCCGAGCAGCGAGACGTGGCGCGCGTCGGCGCGCACGTAGCAGTTTTCGGAGTCGGCCAGCGCGACGTCGCCGGTCAGCACGTTGCCGGCGGCGTCCTTGGCGCCGATCTCCCACAGCGACGACCACGAGCCGACGTCGCTCCAGCCGAAGTCGCCCTCGACCACCGCGCCGTCGGCGGTGCGCTCCATCACCGCGTAGTCGACCGACTCGGCGGGGCAGGCGGCGAACGCCTCGGCGTCCAGGCGCACGAAGTCGAGGTCGCTCGTCCTGGCCGCGAGCGCGCGCTCGACCGCGGCCAGCATCTCGGGGCG
>JBAUTW010000555.1:0-2013 GCA_049582365.1 Burkholderiales bacterium
CCGGCGCCGGCCGCATCCCGGGCGAGGGAAGCGACGGAAGCGAAAGCAGCGCCAGCGCGTGCAGCGCGAGCGAGGCGGCAATCGCGTATTCGAGCGCGCGACGGGCCCCGTCCTGCCAAGCCATCCCGCGCGCCGAACCCGCCGCCATGCGCCCTCACCCCGTTCGATCGACTACACGCCGTGCAATGCCCTCCAGACCTTCTCGGCGGTGAGGGGCATCTCGAGCTGCGTGATGCCGCGCTCGGCGAGCGCGTCCAGCACTGCGTTCACCACCGCCGGCACCGAGCCGATGGTGCCGAGCTCGCCGCAGCCCTTCACGCCCAGCAGGTTGGTGCTGCACGGAATGCTCTCGTCGAACGTGGTGTCCAGGGGCGGGAACTGATCCGCGCGCGGCATGCCGTAATCCATCAGCGAGCCGCTCAGCAGCTGGCCGCTTTCCGGATCGTAGACCGCGCGCTCGTAGAGCGCCTGTCCGACGCCCTGCGCGATGCCGCCATGAATCTGGCCCTCGACGATCATGTGGTTGATGATGCGGCCGATGTCGTCCACGCTGGTAATGCGCGCCAGCTCGACCTCGCCCGTATCCGGATCGATCTCGACCTCGCAAACCTGGGCGCCGTTGGGCCACGAAGGCGTCGACGGCGTCTCGGTCGCCGAGACGCGGAAGTAGCGTTCGGCCTGGCGCGCGGCGAGCTCGTCCAGTCCGATCGTGCGGTCGGTGCCGGCGATGCGGAAGCGCCCGTGGTGGAACTCGATGTCCTGCGGCGCGGCCTCCAGCGCCTCGGCCGCCAGCTCCTTGCCGCGCACGATCACCTTGCGCCCGGCGGCGACCACCGCCGAGCCGCCGACGAACGCCGAGCGGGAGCCCACGCTGCCGACGCCGTTGGCGCGGTCGGTATCGCCCTGCACGATGCGCACGCTCGTGACCGGCACCTGCAGCACCTCGGTGATGAGCTGGGAGTAGGTCGTCTCGAGTCCCTGCCCCATCGCCTGGGTACCCGAGAACACCGTCACCGCGCCGTCCGCGTCGATCTGGATGTCGACCGTCTCGGTCGGGATCGCGCCGGTCCACTCGAGGTAGACCGCCAGGCCGCGCCCGCGCAGCCGGCCGCGGCGCTTCGATTCCGCGCGCCGAGCGGCGAAGCCGTTCCAGTCCGCGCGCGCCAGCGCGCCGTCCAGCACGCGGCCGAAATCGCCCACGTCGTAGACGTCGCCCAGCTGGGTGCGATAGGGAAAGTCCTGCGGGCGAATGAAGTTGCGGCGCCGGATCTCCGCCGGGTCGAGCTTGAGCTCGCGCGCCGCCTTCTCCATCAGGCGCTCCATCAGGTAGTTGGCCTCGGGGCGCCCCGCACCACGGTAGGCGCCGGTGGCCATGGTGTTGGTGAGCACCGCCTTGACGCCGTAATCGACCACCGGCACCTTGTACACGGTGGTCTGGACCTTGGGCCCGAGCACGAGCGGAATGATCGCCGAGGAGCCCACGGGCGTGGCGCCGATGTTGCCCAGCATGCGCATGCGAAGGGCCAGGATGCGGCCCTCCTTGTCGAGGCCGAGGCTCGCCTTGAAGCGCTGGTCGCGGCCCATGTGCGCGGCGAGGAACTCCTCGCTGCGCTCGGCGCGCCATTTCACCGGCCGGCCGAGCTTCTTGGCCGCGTGGCACACCAGCGCATCCTCGGGCGTAAGGCCGGTCTTCATGCCGAAGCCGCCGCCAATGTCGCCCACCACGACGCGGAACGCCTCCGGCTTGGCGCCGAACACCGCGCCGAGCAGCTCGCGCGCGCCGGTCGGCGTCTGGTTCTGCGTGTAGAGCGTGGTGCGGCCGTGCTCGAACACGCCGATCGCGCAGCGCGGCTCGAGCGCATTGGCGATCAGGCGCTGGTTGTGCAGCTCGAGCTCGACCACGTGGGCGGCCGCCGCGAACGCGGCGTCGGCCGCCTTCGGGTCGCCGTAGGCCGACTCCGCCGCGACGTTGCCCGGCGCCTCGGGCCAGAGCTGCGGTGCGTCCGGCTCGAG
>JBAUTW010000556.1:0-2083 GCA_049582365.1 Burkholderiales bacterium
CAGCACCCCGCCGAGCAGGCCGAAAACCAGCAGCGCGATGCCGCCGGCCGCGATGCCGCCCAGTCCCGCGCCGAGCACGCGCCCGAGCATCGCGGTCAGCACGCCGCCGAACACCAGCGCCGCGGCGACCGCGAAGAACACCGTGTTGAGCGAAAGCCCGGAGCGCTCGCGCGCCGCGGAGCGCGCCGGGGCCGGCAGCGCCTCGCCCTGCACCAGGCGCATCAGCGCTTCGACCCCCGCATCCACCCCGCCCGCATAGTCGCCGGCGCGAAAGCGCGGCACGATGATCTCGTTGATCACGCGCCAGGCGATCGCGTCCGGGATGACGCCCTCCAGGCCGTAGCCGACCTCGATGCGCAGGGCGTGGTCGTCCTTCGCCACCAGCAGCAGCACGCCGTCGTCGACGCCCTTGCGCCCGAGCTTCCAGCGCTGCGCGACGCGGATCGAGTACTGCTCGATCGTCTCCGGCCTGGTGGTCGGCACGATCAGCACCGCGATCTGGCTGCCCTTGCTCGCCTCGAAGGCCGCGAGGCGACTCTCGAGCGCGCTCTTTTGCTGCGCGCTAAGCGTGCCGGTGAGGTCAGTGACGCGCGCCGCAAGCGGCGGCAGCGCAACCTCGGCGCGCGCGGCCGGCAGCCACGCCGTCAGGGCCAGCAGCATGGCGAGCAGACGCATCAACTCACTTCGCCGCCGGCGCCTGGCGCGAGAAGTCGATCTTCGGCGGCGCGGCGAGCGCCTTCTCGTTCTCGACCGTGAAGTTGGCCTTGGTGTGGTAGCCGAACATCCTGGCCGTCAGGTTGGTCGGGAATTCGCGCGCCAGCACGTTGTATTGCTGCACCGCCTTGATGTAGCGCCCGCGCGCCACCGTGATCCGGTTCTCGGTCCCTTCGAGCTGCGCCTGCAGCTCGCCGAACTGCTTGGTGGCCGTGAGCTGCGGATAGCGCTCCGACACGGCCAGCAGCCGGGAGAGCGCGCCGCCGAGGCGCGCCTGCGCCGCCTCGAAGACCTTGAACGCCTCGGGATCGTTCACCAGCTCGGGCGTCGCCTTGACCTGGCCCACCGCGGCGCGCGCGTTGGTCAGCTCCACCAGGGTGCTCTTCTCGAAGTCGGCCGCGCCCTGCACGGTGGCAACCAGGTTCGGGATCAGGTCCGCCCGGCGCTGGTAGTTGTTCAGCACCTCCGACCAGGCGGCGTTCACCTGTTCGTCGAGGCGCTGGAATTCGTTGTAGCCGCAGCCTCCGAGCAGAACGCTGACGAGGGCGAGCACGGCGAGTAGGGACTTGCGCATTGGGGCTTCTCCTAACCGTTGAGAGTGCGGCGCGCGAAAAGCAGATCGCTCCACGCCTTCGCCTTGTCGGGCAGGTTGCGCAGCAGATAGGCCGGATGATAGGTCACCACCAGCGGCACATCCGCGTAGCGGTGCACCCGGCCGCGCAGGCTGGCGATGGTGGCGTCGCTGCCGAGCAGGGTCTGCGCCGCGAAGCGTCCCATGGCGACGATGATGCGGGGCTGGATGAGCGCGATCTGGCGCAGCAGGAAGGGGGTGCAGCACGCCACCTCCCCGGGCTCGGGGTTGCGGTTGCCGGGCGGGCGGCACTTGAGCACGTTGGCGATGTAGACGTTCTCGCCGCGCGCCAGGCCGATCGCCGCCAGCATGTTGTCGAGCAGCCTGCCGGCCTGGCCGACGAACGGCTCGCCCAGGCGGTCCTCTTCCGCGCCCGGCGCCTCGCCCACCAGCAGCCAGTCGGCGTTGCGGTCGCCCACGCCGAGCACGGTCCGGGCGCGCGACTTGTGCAGCGCGCAGGCGGTGCAGGCGGGGACTTCTTGTTCGAGACGAATCCAATCGGAGTCTTCCGCTTCGACAACGACTGACTTCTGTCTCAGCCGCCAGACAGGCGCCAAGCCCATCTCGGTCAGGATCGCGAGCCGGCGCGCGCTCATAGCGCGAGCGAGTAGACCAGCGCGTCTTCGCGCCCCGCCTGCGCCGGGTAGTAGCCGCGCCGCAGCGCGATGCGCTCGAAGCCGAAGCGCGCGTAGAGCGCGATCGTCGCCGGGTTGCTCGGGCGCACCTCGAGGAACAGGC
>JBAUTW010000557.1:0-3005 GCA_049582365.1 Burkholderiales bacterium
TGCTCGCCCAGCGTGGCGCGCAGCAGCGCCGCCTGGCGCGCGGTATGCACCGCGAGCGGCGAGCCCTGCGGGCCCCAGATCTCGGCATACTTGCGCGCCGAACGCGCCGGCCGCACTGCCAGGATCACCCCGTACAGGATCGGCAGCCAGAGCGCGCGCGGAATTTCCACCACCCGCGCATCGGACAGGAACTCGGCCAGATAGCGGCGCACCGCGGCGGCGGTGGGCGCCGCCGGGGTGCCGAGGTTGACCAGCAGGATCCCGTCGCGGGAAGCGCCGGCGTGGTCGAACGCCGGCTCGGGGCGAAACCGATCCGCCACCCGCCTAGCCCTGCGACAGCGCGCTCGAAAGGAGCTTCGCGGTGACGTCGACGATCGGCACTACGCGGTCGTAGGCCATGCGCGTCGGTCCGATCACGCCTACCGTGCCGACCACCTCGCCGTCCACCTTGTAGGGCGCGGTCACCACGCTCACTTCGTCCGGAGTCGAAAAACCGGACTCGCCGCCGATGAAGATCTGCACGCCCTGCCCGCGCAGTGATACGTCCAGTATCTGCAGCAGCGAGGTCTTCTTCTCGAACAGCTCGAACAGCTGGCGCAGGCGCTTCATGTCGTGCGACAGCTCGCTCACCTCGAGCAGGTTGCGCTCGCCCGAGATGACGTATTCCTCGTTGCTTTCGCTCACCGCCTTGTCGCCGACATCGAGCGCCGCGGTCATGAGCATGATCATGTCGTGCCGGATCTCGCGCAGTTCCTGGTGCAGGTGCTGGCGCACGTCCTCGAAGCTGCGGCCGGCGTAGTTCTGGTTGATGTAGTTGCCCGCCTCGACCAGTTCCGACTGGGAGTAGTCGTGCTCGGTGAACAGGATGCGGTTCTGCACGTCGCCCTCCGGCGTGACGACGATCAGCAGCACGCGCCGTTCCGACAGCCTGAGGAACTCGATGTGCCGGAAGGAGACCGCGCGCCGGCGCGGGGTCATCACCACGCCCGCGAAGTGCGTCAGCTGCGACAGCAGGTTGGACGCCGACTGGATCGCGCGCTGCGGATTGTCGGGCTGAAGCTGCCCTTCGAGGCGGTGGATCTCGCCCGACTGCAGCGGTCTGGTCACGAGCAGGGTGTCGACGAAGAAGCGGTAGCCAAGCGGCGTCGGAATGCGGCCCGCCGAGGTGTGCGGACTGGAGATGAAGCCCATCTCCTCCAGGTCCGACATGACGTTGCGGATCGTGGCCGGCGAAAGGTCCAGTCCGGAGTACTTGGACAGGGTGCGCGAGCCCACCGGCTGACCCTCGGCGATGTAGCGCTCGACCAGGGTCTTCAGCAGGATCTGTGCACGCTTGTCCAGCATGAGACCATTCTACATTTCCCGCCGACTCGTGCTGTGGTTAAATCGCCGCCATCATGCCTCTAGCCTTCCGCCGCGTGGCCCTGATCGGCAAGCACCGCAGCCCCGAGATCGCGGCCTCCCTGCGGGAGTTGCGCCGGCTGCTCGAGGCGCGCGGCTGCGAGGTCCTGATCGAGAAAGAGACCGCCCCCGCGTTCGGCGACGCGATGCGGGGGGTCGACTACGACACCATCGGCGGCGGCGCCGAGCTGGCCATCGTGGTCGGCGGAGACGGGACCATGCTGGCGGCGGCACGCAATCTGGTGCGCCACGGCGTACCGCTCGCGGGCGTGAATCTCGGGCGCCTCGGGTTCATGACCGACATCGCCCTGAAGGACATGCCGTCCTCGATCGGCACCATCCTCGACGGCCGCTACGTGCTCGAGGAGCGCGCGCTGCTCGAAGCCGAGATCCGGCGCGAGGGAGAGATCCTGCACCGGACTCTGGCGCTGAACGAGGCGGTGGTGGGCAAGGGCTCGCAGGGCAGACTGATCGAGTTCGAGGTCTACATCGACGGCGAATACGTCTACACCCTGCGCGCCGACGGCCTGATCGTGGCGACGCCCACCGGGTCCACCGCGTACGCGCTATCGGCCCAGGGGCCGATCCTGCATCCCGGAGTCGGCGCGTTCGCGCTGGTGCCGCTCAACCCGCACACGCTCTCGGCGCGCCCGGTGAGCGTAAGCGACCGCAGCGTGATCGAAATCGTCCTGGTGCGCGCACTCGACGCGCGGGCGCATTTTGACGGCTACGCGCTGGCCGACATGGCCCAGGGCGACCGCCTGGTGCTGCGCCGCTCGGGTCAGTCCGTGCGCTTCGTCCATCCGCCGGGCTACAGCTATTTCGTCATGCTGCGCGAGAAGCTGCGCTGGAGCGAAGCGGTGGATCGCGGGCGGGACCCCGGCGAGCCTGACTGAGCCGCGATGCTGCGCGCCCTGGGCATCCGCGACTTCGTCATCGTGCAGCGGGTCGATATGGAGTTCGGCCCCGGGTTCACGGTGCTGACGGGCGAGACCGGCGCGGGCAAGTCGATACTGGTCGACGCGATCGAGTTGCTGATGGGCGGTCGGGCGGACGCAGCGACGGTGCGCGAGGGGGCCGCGCGGGCGGAGTTGTCGGCGGAATTCGACCTCGACCAGGGGACGCCGCTCGCGGCCTGGCTTGCCGAGCGAGAGCTCGAGGGGGATCCGGGGAACCTCATCCTCAGGCGCAGCGTCGACCCCGCAGGACGCTCGCGCTGCTTCATCAACGGCCGCGCCGCCACCCTGGCGCAGCTGCGCGAAGCGGGCGAATACCTGGTCGACATTCACGGTCAGCATGCGCACCAGTCGCTGCTGCGCCCGGCGGCTCAACGCGAGCTGCTCGACGCACACGCGGGCGCCGAAGCGCTGGCGCGCGAGACGGCCGAGGCATTCCGTGCCTGGAAGCGCCTTGCGGCGCTGGCGGACCAGGCGCAAGCCCAGTTCGCGCAGCGCGAGGCCGAACGAGCGGATTTGCAGGCCAAGCTCGACGAGTTGACCAGGCTCGCGCCGCGCGAAGGCGAATGGGACCTGCTCACGGCCGAGCACGCGCGGCTCGCGCACGGCGCCGCGCTGCTCGAAGGCGCCCAGGCGTCGCTCGACGCG
>JBAUTW010000558.1:0-7236 GCA_049582365.1 Burkholderiales bacterium
TCGTCGAGGGCCTCGCGCAGCGCATCGTCAACGGCGAAGTGCCCGAGACGCTGAAGAACAAGCGCGTGCTGGTGCTCGACATGGCCTCGCTGCTGGCGGGCGCCAAGTACCGCGGCGAGTTCGAGGAACGCCTCAAGGCGGTGCTGAAGGAGCTGGCGCAGGACGAAGGCAACACCATCGTCTTCATCGACGAGCTGCATACCATGGTCGGCGCCGGCAAGGCCGAGGGCGCGATCGACGCCGGCAACATGCTCAAGCCCGCGCTTGCGCGCGGCGAGCTGCACTGCGTCGGCGCGACCACGCTCGACGAGTACCGCAAGTACATCGAGAAGGACGCCGCGCTCGAACGCCGCTTCCAGAAGGTCATGGTGGGCGAGCCGACGGTCGAGGCGACCATCGCGATCCTGCGCGGCCTGCAGGAGAAGTACGAGCTGCACCACGGCGTCGAGATCACCGACCCCGCAATCGTCGCCGCGGCGGAGCTGTCGCAGCGCTACATCACCGACCGCTTCCTGCCCGACAAGGCGATCGACCTGATCGACGAGGCCGCGGCGCGCATCAAGATGGAGATCGACTCCAAGCCCGAATCGATGGACCGGCTCGACCGGCGGCTCATTCAGCTGCGCATCGAGCGCGAGGCGGTAAAGAAGGAAAAGGACGAGTCCTCGCGCAAACGCTTTGCGCTGATCGAGGCCGAGATCGCCAAGCTGGAGAAAGAGTACTCGGACCTGGAGGAGATCTGGAACGCCGAGAAGGCCCAGGTCGCCGGCAGCCAGCACATCAAGGAAGAGATCGAGAAGCTGCGCCAGCAGATGGTCGAGCTGCAGCGCAAGGGGCAGTACGACAAGCTTGCCGAGCTGCAGTACGGCAAGTTGCCGCAGCTCGAGGCGCAGCTCAAGAAGGCCGAAAAGGGCGAGCAGGGCGCCAGGACGCGCCTCGTGCGCACCCAGGTGGGCGCGGAGGAGATCGCCGAGGTGGTCTCGCGCGCCACCGGCATCCCGGTGTCGAAGATGATGCAGGGCGAGCGCGACAAGCTGATCAGGATGGAAGACAAGCTGCACGAGCGCGTGGTCGGCCAGGACGAGGCGGTGCGCCTGGTCTCGGACGCGATCCGACGCTCGCGCTCGGGCCTGTCCGATCCGAACCGGCCTTACGGCTCGTTCCTGTTCCTGGGCCCGACGGGAGTCGGCAAGACGGAGCTGTGCAAGGCGCTCGCCGCATTCCTGTTCGACTCGGAGGAGCACCTGATCCGCGTCGACATGTCGGAGTACATGGAGAAGCACTCGGTCGCGCGCCTGATCGGCGCGCCGCCGGGCTACGTCGGCTATGAGGAGGGCGGAGCCCTTACCGAGGCGGTGCGCAGGAAGCCCTACGCGGTGATCCTGTTCGACGAGATAGAGAAGGCGCACCCCGACGTGTTCAACGTCCTGCTGCAGGTGCTCGACGACGGGCGCCTGACCGACGGCCAGGGCCGCACGGTCGACTTCAAGAACACCGTGATCGTGATGACCTCGAACCTCGGCTCGCACATGATCCAGCAGATGGCGGACAGCGATTACGGGGTGGTGAAGCTCGCCGTGATGGGCGAGGTGAAGTCGCACTTCCGGCCCGAGTTCATCAACCGCATCGACGAGGTGGTGGTGTTTCACGGCCTGGCCGAAGCGCAGATCGGCGCGATCGCCCGCATCCAGCTCGGGGTACTCAGGCAGCGCCTGGCCAAGATGGACTACGGCCTCGAGGTGTCGGAGGCGGCGATCGCCGAGCTGGCCAAGGTCGGCTTCGACCCGGTCTACGGCGCGCGGCCGCTCAAGCGCGCGATCCAGTCGGAGATCGAAAACCCGCTCGCGCGGTCGATCCTGCAGGGCGGCTTCGCGCCCAAGGACACGATCCTGGTCGACTGCCGCGGCGGCAAGATGACCTTCGACAAGGCGCAGGCCAAGGCCGCGGCCTAGGCGGGGCCTTTTCGTTTGTTGGAGCGCGAGGCGCGCGGGCTGCTCGCCTCGCGCAGCAGTTCCTGCCACAGCCCCGCCGTGTCCTTCCTGAACAGCAGGTCCTCTTCCGCCGGCAGCACGTACCAGCCGTCGCCTTCGAGTTCGGCCTCGAGCTGGCCGGGCGCCCAGCCGGCGAAGCCGGCATAGAGCCGGTAGTGGTCGTGCTTGCTCTGGAGCAGCATCTTGATGTTGTCCGGGTGCATCGAGAGGTAGACGTCCTTGAGCACGTGGAAGGCGGGCGCGGGGGGCGGCCGGTCGGCGTGGAACAGCGCGACGATCACCTGCCGCAGCAGCGGCCCGCCGTAGTACACCGGATCGCGGTAGTTGTCGCTCGGCAGCTCCGGCGGCAGCACTTCGCTCGCCGCGAGCGGCACGGGACGGTTGAGGATCACGCCGACGGTTTCGGCGTCGGGCGCCTGCGTGACCAGCACCACGGTGCGGCTGAAATTCGGGTCGACGATGGTCGGCTTGGCGACCAGCAGCACGCCGTTGGCCGGCTGCGCCGGGGCGGCCGGCGCAAAGGCAAGCAGCGCGAAGGCGAAGGCGAGGGCGCGCGTGGGCAGGCTCAGTTGAAGGCCTGGATTCCGGTTTGCGCGCGGCCGAGGATCAGGGCGTGGATGTCGTGCGTGCCCTCGTAGGTGTTGACCACCTCGAGGTTGACCAGGTGGCGCGCGACGCCGAACTCGTCCGAAATGCCGTTGCCGCCCATCATGTCGCGTGCCATGCGCGCCACGTCGAGCGCCTTGCCGCAGGAGTTTCGCTTCAGGATAGAGGTGATCTCGGGCGAGGCGCTGCCCTCGTCCTTCATGCGGCCGAGCCGCAGGCAGCCCTGCAGCCCGAGCGTGATCTCGGTCTGCATGTCGGCAAGCTTCTTCTGGATCAGCTGATTGGCGGCGAGCGGCCGGCCGAATTGCTTGCGCTCGAGCACGTACTGGCGCGCGCGGTGCCAGCAGTCCTCGGCCGCGCCGAGCGCCCCCCAGGCGATGCCGTAGCGCGCCGAGTTGAGGCAGGTGAACGGGCCCTTGAGGCCGCGCACCTCGGGGAAGGCGTTCTCCTCGGGGCAAAACACGCCGTCCATCACGATTTCGCCCGTGATCGAAGCGCGCAGACCCACCTTGCCGTGAATCGCCGGCGCCGACAGGCCCTTGGAATTCTTCTCCAGGACGAAGCCCCTGATCGCGCCTTCATCGTCTTTTGCCCAGACCACGAACACGTCGGCGATCGGCGAGTTCGAGATCCACATCTTGGACCCGGTCAGGCTGTAGCCGCCCTTCACCTTCTTGGCGCGGGTGGCCATCGAGCCGGGGTCGGAGCCGTGGTTCGGCTCGGTAAGCCCGAAGCAGCCGATCCATTCGCCGCTCGCGAGCCGCGGCAGAAACTTCTGCTTCTGCGCTTCGGTGCCGAATTCGTTGATCGGCACCATCACGAGCGAGCTCTGCACGCTCATCATCGAGCGGTAGCCCGAGTCGACGCGCTCGACTTCGCGCGCGATCAGGCCGTAGCAGACGTAGCTCAACTCGGGGCCGCCGTACTGCGCCGCGATGGTCGGGCCGAGCAGGCCGACCTCGCCCATCTCGCGGAAGATCGACGGGTCGGTCTTCTCGTGCCGAAAGGCCTCCAGCACGCGCGGGGCGAGCTTGTCCCGGCAGTAGGCGCGCGCCGCTTCGCGCACCATGCGCTCGTCTTCGCTAAGCTGCTCGTTCAGCAGCAGCGGATCGTCCCAGACGAAGCTCGCCTTGGGCCTGGACTTGAGCGGGGCATTCATAACGACCTCCTGGCGCTAGTTTACGCGCTCCAGAATCACGGCGAGGCCCTGCCCGACGCCGATGCACAGCGATACCGCGGCGTGCCTGGCGCCGCTCGCCTGCATTTCGCGCGCCACCGTCAGCGCGAGGCGCGCGCCCGAGCAGCCGAGCGGATGGCCGATCGCGATCGCGCCGCCGTTCGGATTCACCCGCGGGTCCTTGGCGTCGAGGCCCATCAGCTTGAGGCAGCCGAGCACCTGGCTGGCGAACGCCTCGTTGATCTCGATGATCTCCAGCTCCTTGAGCGCGAGCCCGGCACGCTCGAGCGCGAGCGGGATCGCGTAGGCCGGGCCCACGCCCATGATGCGCGGCTCGACGCCCGCCGAGGCGGCCGCAAGGATCCTGGCCATCGGCTTCTTGCCGTGCCTCTCGCCCCAGGCGCGGCTCGCCACCACCAGCGCCGCGGCGCCGTCGTTCACGCCCGAGGCGTTGCCCGCGGTCACCACGCCGCCTTCGAACAGCGGCTTGAGGCGGGCGAGCGACTCGAGCGTCGAGTCGCGGCGCGGATGCTCGTCGACCTCGACCGTCGCGGGCGGCGCGTCTTTCTTCTTCGACGGCAGCGCGACCGGCAGGATCTCGCCCTTGTAGAAGCCTTCGGCCTCGGCCCTGGCGTACTTCTGCTGCGAGGCGAGGGCGAACGCGTCGGCCTGCTCGCGCGTGATGCCGAAATCCTTCGCCACGTTGTCGCCGGTCTGCGGCATCGACTGGTCGCCGTATTGCTTGGCGAAGCGCGGGTTCGGGAAGCGCGAGCCGATCGTGGCGTCGTACAGCTTGACGTCGCGGCCGTAGGGCGTCTCGGACTTGGCCATGACGTAGGGCGCGCGCGTCATGCTCTCCACGCCGCCTGCAATGTACAGCTCGCCCTCGCCGCAGGTGATCGCGCGCGCCGCGTCGGCGACGGCTTGCAGGCCGCTCGCGCACAGGCGGTTCACCGTTACCCCTGGCGTGGTCGGTGGAAGGCCGGCAAGCAGGGCGGCGAAGCGCGCCACGTTGCGGCAATCCTCGCCCGCCTGAGTCACGCAGCCGAGCACTACGTCCGAAATCTCCTTCGGGTCGATGGCGTTGCGCGCCACCACCTCCCTGATCACCTCGCCGGCGAGGTCGTCGGGGCGCAGCGGCGAGAGCTTGCCGGCGTGGCGCCCGATCGGGGAGCGCAGTCCGTCGTAGATGTAGGCGTCGAGCATGTTCGTTACTCCGGGGTGAGGAGGGAAACGCCCAGCCTGGCGCGGCGAGTGAGCCACGGGCTGGGCCGGTAGCGAGGCTCCTGGTAGAAGTCGTGCATCGCCTCGATAATGGCGAGAACCCGCGCCGGGCCGATGGCATCGCCCATGGCGAGCGGGCCGCGCGGATAGCCCAGGCCGAGCATGACCGCGCGGTCGAGGTCCTCGGGGGAGGCGATCCGCTGCTGCACGATGTCGCAGCCCACGTTCACCACGTGGGCCACGATGCGCTGGGCGACGAAGCCGCCGGAATCGCGGATCAGCGAAACCGGCACGCCATCGCCGGCGAGCAGCGCGTGCGCCGCGTCGCGCGCCGCGGCAGTGGTCACCGGCGTGCTCATCAGCGTGCGCCGCCTGGCGAATCCGAACAGGGGGTCGACCGCGACCGTGCGCGTCGGGTCCAGTCCGAGCTCCAGCGCGCTCGCGGTCGCGTCGCGCCCGAGCGGCGCGCAGAAGCATACCGATGCGCTCGAGGGGTCGCCGGCGAATTTCGCGCCGAGCTTCAGCAGCAACTCCTTCAGCTCCGCTACACACCATACCGGTCCCGGCGTGGCGGCCGGCACCGACTGTTCCGGAACCTTCTCGGCCGCGCCGTCCTGGCCGTAGACGTACCAGCCGCGCCCGGTCTTGCGCCCGTACAGGCCGGCCGCGACGCGCGGCTCGTTCAGGTACGACGGCTTGTACTTCGGCTCCTCGTAGTATTGCTGGTACATCGAGCGCATCACCGCGTGCGTGACGTCGAGCCCCACCAGGTCCATCAGGCCGAAGGGCCCGAGGCGAAACCCCGCGGCATCGACCAGGATGCGGTCGATGGTGGCGTAATCGGCAACGCCCTCGGCAAGCACGCGCAGCGATTCGGGCACGTAGGCGCGCCCGGCATGGTTGACGATGAAGCCCGGCGTGTCGTTGCAGCGCACCGGCGTGTGGCCGTAGCGCCGGGCGAGAGCGCACAGCGCTTCGCCGACCCAGGGCTCGGTCAGCACGCCATCGATCACTTCGACGATCTTCATCACCGGCACCGGATTGAAGAAGTGGTAGCCGGCGACCCGCCCGGGCAGCCGGCATGCCGCGGCCATCGCGGTGACCGACAGCGAGGAGGTATTGGAGGCGAGAATGCAGGACTCGCCGACGATGCCCTCGAGCGCGCGGAACAGCTCCTGCTTCGGCTCGAGCTTCTCGACGATCGCCTCGATCGCCACCTGGCAGGGCGCGAACGCCGACAGCGAGTCGACGACTTCGATGCGGGCGAGCGCCGCGTCGACCTCGGGCTGCTTGAGTCGGCCCTTCTCGGCCAGCCTGGCGAGCGCCTGGCCGATTGCCGCGCGGGCCTTCGCGGCCGCCCCTGGCTGGGCGTCGAATACCAGCGTGCGCACGCCGCACTGCGCCAGCACCTGGACGATGCCGCGCCCCATGGTGCCGCTGCCGGCGACGCCGGCGACGAGGTCGCTGCGGGAAACGTCTAGCATGTCGGGGTCCTGCAAAACTCTGATTCTAGCGGCTGCCTATGCCGGCCCGGGCTGAGGCTATAATCGTTTCGCTAGCCCAGCCACCCCGCAAGGAGCCCGCACATGAAGTATCGCAAGATCCTTCTGGCCTACAACGGGTCCCAGGACGGCAAGCGCGCGCTGGTCGAGTGCGCGGAATTGGCGAACTTCCTGGGAGCCGAGACTCATCTGCTGGCGGTGGCGAGCATGCCTCCGAGCCTGTTCCTGACCGAGGGATTCGTGCCGGAAGAGTTGCTGGAGGAGGAAAAGAAGCGCACCCAGGCGGTTCTGGACGAGGGCATCGATTCCCTGACGCAAAAGGGCTTTCAGGCCTCCGGCCACCTGGCAGTGGGCGAGCCGGTGGAGGAGATCTGCCGCCTGGCGAAGGAGCTCGACGTCGATCTGATCGTGATCGGCCACAACCAGAAGACTTCGTTTGCGGCGCGCTGGTGGAAGGGATCGGTGGGGGCCTCGCTGATCGACTACGCGCCCTGCACCATCCTGATCGCGCTGTCGCACGGCTGAATGCAGAGCTTCGGCGCCAAGGGCAGACTCGAAGACGAGCGCATGCTGAAGGGGCGGGGACGCTACGTCTCCGACTGGAGCTTTCCACAGCAGGCCCATGCGCACTTCCTGCGCTCCGACCGGCCGCACGCCAGGATCGTCTCGATCGACTCCGCCGCGGCGCTGGCGATGCCGGGCGTCATCGCGGTGCTCACCGGGCACGACGTGGCGG
>JBAUTW010000559.1:0-6784 GCA_049582365.1 Burkholderiales bacterium
GCGCGATCTCGGCCTCGCCGTAGCCGAGCGTGCGCAGGATCTGCGCCGTGTGCGCGCCGTGCGCGGGCGGATCGAAGCCCGGGCGCGCGGGCTCGTCGCGGAACGCGATCGGGGCGCCCAGGTGGTCCCAGCCGCGCGCGTCCTTCAGCACCATGCCGCGCGCCTTGAAGTGCGCGTCCTCGAGCGCCTCGGGCAGCGTGCGCAGCGGCGCAAAGGCGACGTCGCGGCCCTTGAACCATTCAATCCATTCGTTCTTGGTTCTTGTCTTGAACGTGGAACGAAGAAAGTCTCTTACCGGATCCTGGCCCGGGCCGGGCGGCAGCCTGCACAGCTCGACCAGGTCCGGCCGCCCGAGCGGCTCGAGCAGGTTGCGGGCGAACTTGAGCTCCTGCCCCGCCAGCACCACCCAGTCGCCGTCCTTCGTCTCGTAGATCTGGTACAGCGCGTTGCCGCCGAGCGCGCGCTCGGTTTTCGGGTCGGGCTGGCGCCGCTCGGTCATCGCGCTGCCCATGTTGTTCGGCAGGCAGGCGAGCAGGCAGTCGGCCATCGCCATGTCGAGATAGTCGCCGCGGCCGCTCTCCTTCCTGCGCAGGAGCGCCATCAGCACGCCCGACAGCGTCATCATCGAGGCCAGCATGTCGGCGTTCGCCAGCGCCGGGATCGCCGGCCTGCCGTCGCCGCCGCGGTTGAGCGACAGCACCCCGGTCACGGCCTCGGTGGCGAGGTCGTGCGCCGCCAGGTCGCGGTACGGCCCGCGCTGGCCGAAGGCGGCGATCGATGCGTACACGATGCCGGGCGCGCGCCGCGATACCTGCGCGTAGCCGATGCCGAGCCGCTCGGCGACTCCGGGGCGGAAGGCCTCGACCAGCACGTCGGATTTCTCCGCCAGGCGCAGCAGCACCTCGACGCCGGCCGGGTCCTTGAGGTTGAGCGCGAGGCTTCGCTTGCCGCGATGGGTGTTGGCGAAATACACGCTCACGCCGTCGCGCTTGGGGCCGATCTCGCGGTTCGGCTCGCCGCCTTCGAGCGACTCGACCTTGATCACCTCGGCGCCGTGATCGGCCATGAACTGGGTCGCGAGCGGCCCGGGCAGGAACAGCGACAGGTCCACCACGCGGATGCCTTCGAGCTTCACGGGCTAGACGACTCCTTCGTTCTTCAATTCGGATATCTCTTCCGGACTGTAGCCCAGATCTTTCAATAGTTCCTCGGTGTGCTGCCCGAGCGTCGGCGCGGGGCGCGCGGGCAGCGCCTCGCCGAGGCGGAACGGGCTCGCCACCAGCTTGAACCCCGGCTTGTGCGGATGATCGAACACCTGCACCCCGCCGCGCTCCAGGAAGTACGGGTTGTCGAGCGCCTGCGGCAGGTCGTACACCGGACCGCAAGGTACCGTGCCGCCGAGCTGTCGTAGCCAATGTTCTGTTGTCTGCTTTGAAAACGCTTCGTCAAAAACCACGCTTAGCTCATCCCGGTGCCGGCGGCGAGCCTCGAAGTCCGGGTACTTCGCCTTCAGATCCGTGCGCCCGAGGGCGTCGCACAGCAGCTCCCAGAAGCGCTGCGTCTGCGCCATGACGAAGATCCAGCCGTCGGCGCTGCGGTACAGCTGCGAAGGCGCGATGAACGGGTGCGCCGAGCGCGGCGCGCGCCCGGTGACGAGGCCTTCGTTGAGGAACCAGGCCGCCGGATAGTTGAGCTGATGCATCGCCACGTCGTAGAGCGACACGTCGATGTCCCTGCCCCGCCCCGTGCGGCGCGCCTCCAGGATCCCCGCCAGCAGCGCCAGCGCACAGGTGGTGCCGGTCGAGTAGTCGACCACCGACAGCCCCATGCGCGCCGGCGGCCCGTCGGGCTCGCCGGTAAGTGACAGATAGCCCGCCTCGCCCTGCATCAGGTAGTCGTAGCCGGGCCAGCCCTTCCTCGCGCCGTCGCGCCCATAAGCGGAAAGGTGCGCGCAAACGATTCCGGGGTTGGCCTGCTTGAGCAATTCGTAAGTAATGCCGAGTTTCTCCGGCTGATCCCCGCGCAGATTCCCCATCAGCCCGTCCGCGGTCGCCGCCAGCCGATGCAGCACCTCCCGTCCGCGCGGGTGCTTGAGATCCAGGGTAAGCGACTTCTTGTTGCGGTTGAGCGACTGGAAGAAGTGGCTGTCGTGCTCGCCGAGGAAATACGGCCCGACCGCGCGCGAGACGTCGCCGCCCTCGCGCTGCTCGATCTTGACCACTTCGGCGCCGAGGTCCGCCAGGTGCGCGCTGCCGAACGGCCCGGCGCCGTAGACCTCGACCGCGATCACGCGCAGCCCGGCCAGCGGCGGCATCAGGCCGGATTCCGCGCGATCAGCTGCCTGGCGATGATGATGCGCTGCATCTCGTTGGTGCCTTCGCCGATGCACATCAGCGGCGCGTCGCGATAGTAGCGCTCGACGTTGAACTCGGTCGAGTAGCCGTAGCCGCCGTGGATGCGCACCGCTTCGATCGAGTTCTCCAGCGCCGCCTCGGAGGCAAAGTACTTCGCCATCCCCGCCTCCATGTCGCAGCGCTCGCCGGCGTCGTAGGCGCGCGCGGCGTTCTCGACCAGCAGGCGCGCCGCCTCGCAGCGGGTCGCCATCTCGCCCAGCTTCAACTGGATCGCCTGGTGCTCGCAGATCGGCTTGCCGAAGGTCTTCCTCACCTGCGAGTAGGCCACCGAGTCCTTGAGCGCCGCGTTCGCCACCCCGACCCCGCGCGCGGCGACGTTGATGCGGCCGAGCTCGAGCCCGCCGACCGCGTGCTGGAAGCCGCGGCCTTCCTCGCCGCCGATCAGCCGGTCCGCCGGCACGCGGTAGTCCTCGAAAATCAGCTCGGCCGAGTCGATGCCCTTGTAGCCGAGCTTCTCCAGTTTCTTCGAGACGCGGAAGCCCTTGCCCTTCTCGGCCAGGAACAGGCTCATGCCCTTGTGGCGCGGCTGCGCGGCCGGATCGGTCTTCACCAGCAGCGCGAAGCAGCTGCCCTTGATGCCGTTCGAGATCCAGGTCTTGGTGCCGTTGATGACGTAGTGGTCGCCGTGGCGCAGCGCGCGAGTGCGGATCGCCTGCAGGTCGGTGCCGCAGTCCGGCTCGGTGAGCGCCAGGCCGCCGCGCACCTCGCCGCTGGCGAACTTCGGCAGGAATTGCTTCTTCTGCGCCTCGGTGCCGAAGCGCGCCACGGCCGCGGCCATGATCAGGTGCGAATTGAAGATCCCGGTGAGCGACATCCAAACTTCCGCGATCTGAGCCACGATCCTGGCGTAGGTCGAAGCCGGCAGGCCGAGGCCCCCGTACTGCGGCGGAATGGTGGCGCCGAACAGGCCGAAGGCTTTCATCTGCTCGACCATCGCCTCCGGGTACTCGTCCTTCTTCTCCAGCTCGCGCGCCTTGGGGCGCACGTCGCGCTCGAGCCATTTGCCGATCGCGTCCAGGATCTGGGTTTCGTCCGAAGCGGTCATGGACGCTTCGGCACCAGCACGGTGCGCTTGTAGGTCATCACGGTGGTCTTGTCCTGCTTCCAGGCTCGCGTCGCCACCGTAACGATGCCCTGGGTCGGGCGCGACTTCGACTCGCGCTTCTCGACCACGGTCGATTCGGCGTACAGCGTGTCGCCGTTGAACACCGGCGCCGGCATCACGATGTCGGTCCAGCCCAGGTTCGCGATCGCCTTCTGGCTCACGTCGGCGACGCTCATGCCGGCCACGATCGCGAGCGTGAGCGCGCTGTTGACCAGCGGCTTGCCGAACTCGGTGCCCTTGGCGTACTCCTCGTCGAAGTGCAGCGGGTGCTGGTTCATGGTCAGCAGCGTGAACCAGGTGTTGTCGGCCGCAGTGATGGTGCGGCCGGGCCAGTGCCTGTAGGTCTCGCCGGGAGCGAAGTCCTCGTAGTAGCGTCCCGCTGCCACGGCGGCTACTTCTTGTTCCAGACCGGCTTGCGCTTCTCGGCGAAGGCGGCGATGCCTTCGCGCCCCTCGTCGCTCGCCGCATTGCACGAGATAACCTCGCCGGCGAGCTTGTAGGCGCCTTCCAGCCCCATCTCGAGCTGGCGGTAGAACAGGCGCTTGCCGGCCGCGACCGCGCCCTGCGGCTTGGAGGCGACCAGCGCGGCGAGCCGCCCGACCTCGCCGTCAAGCTCGGCCGCGGGCACCACGCGATTCACCAGCCCGTAGCTCTTCGCCGTCGGCGCGTCGATGAACTCGCCGGTGAGCAGCATCTCCATCGCATGCTTGCGCCCGACGTTGCGCGCCAGCGCCACGCTCGGGGTCGAGCAGAACAGGCCGAAGTTGACCCCGCTGACCGCGAACTTGGCGCTCTCGGCGGCGACCGCGAGGTCGCACTGCGCCACCAGCTGGCAGCCGGCGGCGGTCGCGGTGGCGTGCACCTTGGCGATCACCGGCTGGGGCAGCGACACGATCGACACCATCATGCGGCCGCACTTCTGGAACAGCGCCTCGATTCTGTCCTGCGTGCCCAGCGCGCCGATCTCCTTCAGGTCGTGCCCGGCGCAGAAGCCGCGCCCGCGCGCGGCGATCACCACCACCCGCACGCTCGAGTCGCTGGCCAGGGCATCGAACGCGGCCTGCATCTCGTCGAGCATCGCGCCCGAGAGCGCGTTGTACTGCTCCGGGCGGTTGAGCGTGAGGGTCGCGATGCCGTCGCGATCCTCGCGCAGCAGGATCGGTTCCCGGATCTGGGGGTTGGCGCTCATCTTGCCTCCTTCACGAATCGATCGCCGACGCGGATTTGGCCTTCTCGCGCAGCGCGAATTTCTGGATTTTGCCGGTCGAGGTCTTCGGCAGCTCGCCGAACACCACCGCGCGCGGCGCCTTGAATTTCGCCATGTGGCCGCGGCAGAACTCGACGATTTCCTTGTCGGTCGCCCTGGCGCCGGGCTTGAGCTCGATGAAGGCGCACGGCGTCTCGCCCCACTTCGGATCCGGCATCGCGACCACCGCCGCGGCCATCACCGCGGGATGGCGGTAGAGCACGTCCTCGACCTCGATCGAGGAGATGTTCTCGCCGCCGGAAATGATGATGTCCTTGGAGCGGTCCTTGATCTTGACGTAGCCGTCGGGCTGCATCACCGCCAGGTCGCCCGAGTGGAACCAGCCGCCGCGGAACGCCTCCTGCGTCGCCTTGGGGTTTTTCAGGTAGCCCTTCATGGTGATGTTGCCGCGAAACATGATCTCGCCCATGGTCTCGCCGTCGGCGGGCACCGGCCGCATCGTTTCCGGGTCCATCACCGCCAGCCCTTCCTCGACGATGTAGCGCACGCCCTGGCGGCCGTTTCGCTGCACCTGCTCGCCGAGCGGCAGGTCCCGCCACTCGGGTTGCTTGGCGCACACCGTGGCCGGGCCGTAGGTCTCGGTCAGGCCGTAGACGTGGGTGATCGAGAAGCCCATCTTCTCCATGCCCTCGATCACCGCCGCCGGCGGCGCCGCCCCCGCGACCATCGCGTTCACCTTCCAGTCGATCCCGCGCCTCGACTCGGCAGGTGCATTGATCAGCACCTGGTGCACGATCGGCGCCCCGCAATAGTGAGTCACATGGTGTCGACGCATCAACTCAAAGATTTTTTCTGCTTCAACTTTCCTCAGACAGACGCTGGTTCCCGCGTTCGCCGCCATGGTCCAGGGGAAGCACCAGCCGTTGCAGTGGAACATCGGCAGCGTCCACAGGTAGACCGAGTGCTGCGGCATGCCCCACACCAGGATGTTGCCCACTCCGTTCAGGTAGGCGCCGCGGTGGTGATAGACCACGCCCTTGGGGTTGCCGGTGGTGCCCGAGGTGTAGTTGAGCGAAATCGCCTGCCACTCGTCGGCCGGACCCTGCCAGGCGTAGTCCGGGGCGCCCTCTGCGAGCAACTCCTCGTAGGTCGTGCTGCCCAGCCGCCTGCCCGGCCCGTCGTACTCGGGGTCGTCGACGTCGATCACCTCGAGCGGCCGGCCGAGCTTCGCCAGCGCCGCCTCGATCACGGGCGAGAACTCGCGGTCCGCGATCAGCAGCTTGGCCCCGCCGTGGTTGAGCATGAACGCGATCGCCTCGGCGTCCAGCCGCGTGTTGAGGGTGTTGAGCACCGCGCCGCACATCGGCACCCCGAAGTGCGACTCGAGCATCGCGGGGATGTTCGGCAGCATCGCCGCCACCGTGTCGCCCGGCGCGATGCCGCGCTTGGCGAGCGCCGAGCCGAGCCGGCGGCAGTTGGCGTAGGTCTGCTGCCAGCTGTCGCGCCGCTTGCCGTGCACCACCGACACCGCGTCCGGGTACACGTAGGCCGCGCGCTCGACGAACGAAAGCGGCGTCAGCGGCGCGTAGTTGGCGGGATTGCGCTCGAGGTCCTGCTCGTAGGGATTCGGCTTCGCGCTCATGGGCGTAAAGTATAGTCCCCTAGGAAATCCCCCGTGAATACTGGAGTGCTCTACGCGCTCGGCGCGATGCTGCTGTTCGGCGTCGGCGACCTGATCTACAAGCGCGGCGCCGCGGCCGGCGCGCTGCCGCACCAGTTCCTCATGCTGCAGTCCTGGGTGTTCCTGCCCACCGTCACCGTGTACGGGCTGGCGACCGGCTCGCTGCACTTCGTCGCCGGCACGCTGTGGGGCCTGCCGGTCGGCGTGTTCGTGCTGACCGGCTTCTACAACTTCGCCCACAGCCTGAAATCCGGCCGGGTGAGCGTCAACGCGCCGGTGTTCCGCCTCAGCTTCGTCATCACCGCTGGCCTGGCCGTCGCGCTGCTCGGCGAGCCCGTCACCGCGCGCAAGCTCGCGGGCATCGCGCTCGCCCTCGG
>JBAUTW010000560.1:0-1897 GCA_049582365.1 Burkholderiales bacterium
GCTCGGCGCCGCGCAGGAAGCCTGGCTCGAGCGCGCCTTCGGCGCCTCGCGCGCGAGCTGGAACGTCGTCGCGCAGCAGACCCTGATGGCGCGCTTCGGCGCCGGCAGCGGCGGCGCACGGCGCTACTGGACCGACGGCTGGGACGGCTACCCGATGGCGCGCAAACGACTCCTGGACTCAATGCGTTCCACGACACTCCAGAACCCGGTCGTCATCGGCGGCGACGTGCACCATCACGCGGTGGCCGACCTGAAGCTCGATTTCGACGACCCCGCCTCGCCGGTACTGGCGAGCGAATTCTGCGGCACCTCGATCACTTCGCAGTCGCGCGCGCAGAAGCAGCTCGATGCCGCGCGCGCCGACAATCCGCACGTCAAGCTCGCCGACGGACGCTACCGCGGCTACGTGCGCATGGACATCGAGCCCGAAAAGCTGCAAGCCGACCTGCGCGCGATGGAAAGCGTGGCGCAGCGCGACGCCGCCTGCGGCACGCTCGCGAGCTTCGTGGTCGAGCGCGGCCGCCCCGGGCCGCAGCGCGCCTAGGCGCTAGCGGCAGCGCAGGTTGGCGCTCGGATCCTCGAGCGGCTTGGTGCAGTCCTGCTCGTGCACCGTGCGGCCCTCGAGCAGCGCAGGCGGCTGCGTGCGCTCGCCGTCCGAGCCGACTATCGCCCCCAGCGCGCCGATCGCGATGACCGCCCCCAGCGCCGAAGTGCTCTGGACGTCGACGCCCAGGTAGGTTCCGCTCGCCGACCCCGCGCCGACCGAAACCTGTGTGTGCGAAGCGCAGCCGGCGGCCAGCACGAAGAGTAGGATTGAGAGACGGCGCATGCGGCCGATTCTAGACGTTTGACCCACGTCAATGAAGCCGATCCGGCGCGGCGCAAGATGACTCCACAATCCTTTTGAAAGCGGAGAGAGCGTCATGTCCTACAAGACAATCCTGGTCCACCTCGATGCGGGCAAGGGCATCGATTCGCGCCTCGACATCGCGTTCTCGCTGGCGCAGAAATTCGACGCTCACCTGGTCGGCCTGCACGCGCTGAGCGTGGCCCCGCTGCCGGGCTGGGCGATCGCCGAAGCGGGCGAATTCATCGAGAACGCGCAGACCAAGGCGCGCGCCGACCTGGCGCAGGCGGGGCGCAAGGCCTGGGACGCCGCAGTGCAGCGCTCCAATTGCTCGAAGTGCGAGTGGCGCAGCTCGAGCGCCGACGCGCTGGACGCGGTGACGCTGCACGCGCGCTACGCCGACCTGGTGCTGATCGGGCAGGACGACGGCAGCGGCACCGACGGCCTGGCACGGGATTTTGCGCAGCACCTGCTGCTCGCCGCGGGACGCCCGGTGCTGCTGGTGCCGTACGCGCGCGACAAGCGGGCGCCGGGCAACAAGGTGCTGGTGGCCTGGAACGCGAGCCAGGAGGCCACCCGGGCGCTCACCGACGCGCTGCCGCTGCTGCGGGGCGCCAAGCAGGTGCAGGTGGCCGCGTTCAACGCCGGGCGCAAAGGCGGCATGCACGGCGACGTGCCCGGCGCCGACATCGGCCTCTATTTGTCGCGCCACGGGGTGAAAGTCACCGTGTCGCAGTACCAGGCGGACGACGTCGACGTCGGCAATCAGCTCTTGTCGCGCGCGGCGGACCTGGATTCGGATCTGATCGTAATGGGCGCCTACGGTCACTCGCGCATATCGGAGCTGATCCTCGGTGGCGTAACCCGCACCCTGCTCGAATCGATGACCGTCCCGGTCTTGATGTCGCACTAGGCGACTGAAGCGGCGCGCCCCAGACGGTCGCGCACCGCCGCCCACGCCGGATCCTCCGGCGGCCGTTCGACCAGGATCTGCGCGCAGCCCGCGGCGTCGAGCTCTCGCAGCGCCGCGTACAGGCGGCGCGCGTAACC
>JBAUTW010000561.1:0-6583 GCA_049582365.1 Burkholderiales bacterium
GCGCCACGGGCGCGCAAGGCATGACCGGCGCGACGGGCGTCCAGGGCGAAAGCCTGCCCGGCCCTGCCGGCGCGACGGGCGCGACCGGAGCCTCTGGCATCCAGGGTGTCGTGGGAAGCACGGGCGCGGAAGGCCCGACCCAGGTCGGTCCAACCGGACCGGTCGGCGCGACGGGTGCCACCGGCGCGCAAGGCGCAACCGGGTATACGGGCGCGCAGGGCAACGCCAATCTGTTGGGGTTTGTCGGCCCGACCGGCAATACCGGTGCCGCCGGTCCTCAAGGCGCGATCGGCCAGACCGGCGCACAGGGCCCGGGTGGCCCGGTTAGCGGCTGGACCCCGTTCAGGGAATACTGGTTCGATATGGACAGGTCGGATCTGCGCGCTGCCGATTCGGGCAAGGCGTCCGACATCGCGAGCTACCTGAGCCAGAACCCCGGCCAACAGGTCGGCATCGACGGCTCGCTCGACTCGAACAACGCGGATCTGAGCAATCGCCGCATCGATACCGTGCGCACCGCTCTGCTCGATGCGGGCGTGCCGGCGTACAAGATCCAGACCGGCGCCTTCGGCAATCCGCAGGCGCAGCGCGACGGCCGGGTCGAGGTCCTGGTCGGCAAGCAATAAACATCCGGCAGTACTTTCGCAGCAAGTAACCGGGCCCGGCAATGGAAGTTTCGTTCCGGGCCCTGTCATGAGAGCCAATGAACATTCGCCGCCGCCGTGCACTGTATGTCGCGCGCAGATCGCTCTGCGCCGCGGCGTTGGCGTGCGCCGCGGCGGGCGCTTCGGCGCAGACGGTCTCGGCGCTCGACGTGTCCCGGGCGCTGGCCAGCAACTCCGTCATCTCGTCGCCCCATGCATTTGCAGTAGACGCCAACGAAGCGGCGCGCAGGCTCGAGCAGGCGCAGCGCAGGCGCGAGCAAGGCGCGAGCCCCCGGCCCGGTGAACAGGCGCTAAGCACCGAACCCGGACAGGTGAACCATCGCTACTGGCGGCGGCAGGAGAAACTGCGCCACCTGGTCGAGCAGGCCCTGCATCGGTCAAACGAGACGCACCGGTCGAGCGCGGCGCCAACGCGCAAGACGCGCCGCGCGCGGCGCCACCCGTTCTAGCGCCGCTCCGGCTCCCGAGCGGACTCGCGCCGGCGCAGTTCGGCAATGACGCTCGCAACGGCTTGCTTGCGTACCGCTGCCGTATCGTGCGAATCGAGCACCGGCGCTTGCGCGCGGGCTTCCAGCTGCGCGAGCTTGTCGAATAGGCCCAACGCGCGCTGCGGGTCGTAACCGGTCACGAACAGGATCGCCGCCCCGATCCTATCCGCCTCACGCTCCTGCATCAGCGCCCTGGCCCGGAACGCTTCCGCGTACGCGTCGCGGGCCAGGTACTCGAGCAGGGCCGCGCGCGCGGTGGGAAGCTTGTCCTTGCCCAGGAATTCGGCCATGAAGGAGAGCTTGGCGGATGCGTGCCCGGCGAGGATGTGCGCGACCTCGTGGCACATTATCAGGGCCAGCTCGTCGTCGTTGAGCGTCAGCTTGCGCACGAAATTCGCGTCGATAAGCACGATTTGTCCCGGAAACGCCACTGCGCCGTGGCCGAAGTCCTCGATCAGGATGGCTTTCCAGGCAGACGCGGCAAAACGTGGATCGATCGCGGCCGCTGCCACGCCGACGGCGGCCATCACCCTGTCCACGCGCGCGTTCAATACCGGATCCCGGTTCAGCGTATGGTCCGCGATGGCCTTGCGCACGTAACCCGCTGCGAGCGCGCGCCATGCTGCGGCGGACTCCGCTGGCGGATAGGCCGCGACGATCCGGGTGCTGCCCGCCGGCACCTGCGAAAAGCAAACCCCCCACGCAAGCAGCAGCACAGCGCCGAAGCAGGCTTTGATGGCTTCCCTCCACGTCGCGCCCGGCTCCCGCTTTGTTCCCGCGGGATGCCGCTCCGAACCGAGTATGCAGGCTCGGCGCAGTAATCACAACAGGCGGGTCGAGTCTGTGTGTTGGCGCACATAGCGCCGCGCCATGTGGAGAAAGTCACGCGCGCCTAAGTGCGGCGGCGCACAGACGAGATCGCACGGTTTGACGCCGCGTGCGATGTGGGGTTGGTCGAAGCGGGCTTCTAGCGCGACTCGGGGAGCAACCTTGCGCAGCCAGCGGGGATGAGCCACCAGTTGTACGAGCTCGCCGAGCGCTGAAGGCTCGGCGGCGCTCTGGTGGGCCGCTACAGCCCGACCTACAACCACGGCAGATTCTTCGTCGCGCCGGCCCGGCTCATCTCATGTGCACGCCGCCGAACAGCCCCAGCAGTCCGACGACGATCAGGTAGGCCGCGACGATGTAGTTCAGCAGCCGAGGCACGACCAGGATGAGCACGCCTGCGATCAGCGATATCAGGGGCGCCAGAGCCAAGGTGATGTTCATTGCGGCTTCCTTTGTCGTTCGATGAGGAACCAGGCTGCAGCGACAATATTCCCGCGGCGCGAAATGCTCTGTGCGCCAGCGCACAGCGCGCCGCACGTGGATGACGATAATCGAGGCGACAGAGAACGAGGTCGTCCTCGATGCGCAGTTTGCTGGTCACGAGTTTCGCAGCCTTCGCCGCACTGGCCGGATGGACCAATCCGGCGGCCGCGGGGCTGCTATCCAGCACCGGCCCGGTCATCGCGATCCTCGCCGGGGACCTGTACCTGGGCGAAGCCGAAGGCAACCTGGACGGATCCGGCACGATCGTCATCAAGTCGCAGGCCCGCGCCGGGGTCGGTTGCCGCGGGGAGTTCACTTCCGGCGCCGAGCACGGCGGCACCGGGGACCTGCGCTGCAGCGACGGCGCCACCGCGACGCTGCAGTTCAAGCGCCTGAGCCTGGTGCGCGGCTACGGCAGCGGCAGCTCGAGCCGGGGCGCGTTGAGCTTTACCTACGGGCTCAGCGCCGAGGAATCCGCACCCTACCTGACGCTACCTCCGGGCAAAGTGCTCGCACGAAATATTGGCGAGCTGAAGCTGGTGGACGCAAGTCAGCCGCTCCCAGCTCGCCTTGCGTCGACCGGCTCGTCCGCACCGGACGCGATGCTGAGCGCGGCGACGCTGGTGGTGACCGACCACCTCAGGCGCGACAACCAGCTGCACACCGGCAGTGCGGTGAAGATCGCCGAGCTGGTTGAATCGACGCTCTTGCCGCTGTTCGACTTCCGCCATATGACCCGGCTCGCCGTGGCGCGCAACTGGCCTCTCGCGTCGCCCGGGCAGCAGGACTCGCTCAGCGCCGAGTTCAAGACGCTGCTGGTGCGCACGTACTCCTCTGCGCTGGCGAGATACCGCGATCAGGTGATCGAGTACATGCCGCTGCGGATGGCGTCCGGCGCGACCGACGTCACGGTCAAGTCGACCGTGAGTCAGCCCGGAAGCGCACGCATCACGATCGACTACGACATGGAGATGACGACGGCCGGGTGGAGGGTGTACGACATCAAGCTCGGCGGCATCAGCCTGGTCACGACCTATCGCTCGAGCTTCGCGCAGACCGTTCGCGATCTCGGGCTGGACGGATTGATAAAGACGCTCGCGACCAGGAACCTGCAGGTCGACGCGGGGCCCGGGCCCTACGGCGGCGGCGGGCAGGCCGCCGTCATCATGTACGCGGTCATACCAAGCGTCTTCCGCGGCGACCGATAGTCTGCGCGCGCCTAGCCTTGAGGGCGAAAGCCTAGGGCGCGGTGATCCGGGCCAGGCGGTCGTATTCGCGCTTCACCACCGCGTAGCACTCACAGGCCCGTGCTTCCAGCTTCGGCCGGTCGAGCAGGGTGATCTTGCCGCGGCTATAGCGAATCATTCCCGCGTCCTGCAATTTGCCGGCCGCCTCGGTCACGCCCTCGCGGCGCACGCCCAGCATGTTGGCGATCAACTCCTGGGTCATGGTCAGCTCGTTCGCGGGCAGCCGGTCCAGGCTCAGCAGCAGCCAGCGGCATAGCTGCTGCTCGACCGAGTGATGCCGGTTGCACACCGCCGTCTGCGCCATCTGTGTGATCAGCGCCTGCGTGTAGCGCAGCAACAGATGCTGCAGTTCCCCACCCCGGCCGAATTCGGCTTTCAGGACGCTCGCTCCGAGGCGGAAGGCGTTTCCGGCGCTCTGCACCACCGCGCGGCTCGGAGTGGTCTCGCCGCCCATGAACAGCGCCAGACCCACTACGCCCTCGTTACCCACGACCGCGATCTCCGCCGAGGAGCCGTCTTCCATGACGTAGAGCAGCGACACGATGCTGTCGGTCGGGAAATACACGAAACCCTGCGTGCTGCCGGATTCATAAAGCGCGCTGCCCAGCTTTAATGAGGCGGGCTCGAGCTTCGGCAGCAGGCGCTCTAAATCGGCTGCCGGCAGCGCAGCCAGAAGGCGGTTGTGCAGCGACGGCGTATCCGCGGAACGGGATCCGGTCGATCCGGTAAGGATGGTAGGCATCTCCCCCCAATTCAGTGGTTGCCGCGAGCGGCCGGTCGATCAGCCCGTAATACCTGAGTACGATAGCGCACTCAGTGTATTACCGCACGACCAAGCGACAAGAGGCGGGCGCCGGCGGCTCAACTTGCCAACTGACTGATTTCATTGAGTGGCAATGGGTACAACGGATTTCGAGCCTGCCGCAGTCGACCACTCTGCCATCTCTCCGCAGCGCGATCGATTCGACGCGAAGGGCGAATTCTATCGAGCCCGGGAGATTTTCTGCGCGCCGCCCATGTACGGGCGCAGAGCCGCGGGGACCGTGACCGAGCCGTCGGCGTTCTGGTAATTCTCCAGGATCGCCACCAGGGTGCGCCCCACCGCGAGCCCCGAGCCGTTGAGCGTGTGCACCAGCTCGGGCCTGCCCTTGTCGTTGCGAAAGCGCGCCTGCATGCGGCGCGCCTGGAAGGCCTCGAAGTTCGAGCACGACGAGATTTCGCGGTAGGCGTTCTGGCCCGGGAGCCAGACCTCGATGTCGTAGGTCTTGGCCGACGAGAAGCCCATGTCGCCGCTGCACAGCACCACGGTGCGGTACGGCAGATCGAGCTTCTTCAGGATCGTCTCGGCATGCGCGGTCAGCTCCTCGTGGCAGCGGTAGGAGTCCTCCGGGCGCACGATCTGCACCAGCTCGACCTTGTCGAACTGGTGCTGGCGGATCATGCCGCGCGTGTCCTTGCCGGACGCGCCCGCCTCGGAGCGGAAGCACGGCGAGTGGCAGACGAACTTGAGCGGCAGCGATTCGAGCGGGACGATCTCGTCGCGCACGAAATTGGTCACCGGGTACTCCGCGGTCGGGATGAGGTAGAGGTCGCGGCCCTCGATCTTGAACAGATCATCCTTGAACTTGGCCAGGCTGGAGACGCCGTTGGCGCACTCGCCGCTCACCATGTAGGGCACGTAGGTCTCGACGTAGCCGTGCTCCTGCGTGTGCACGTCGAGCATGAACTGCGCGATCGAGCGGTGCAGGCGCGCCACGCCCGCGCGCATCACCGCGAAGCGCGCGCCGGCGAGCTTGGCCGCGGTCTCGAAATCGAGCATTCCCAGCGCCGCGCCGACGTCGACGTGGTCCTTCGGCGCGAAGTCGAAAACGCGCGGCGTTCCCCAGCGGCGCTGCTCGACATTGTCCTGCGCGCTCGTTCCCTGCGGAACGCTGTCGTGCGGCAGGTTGGGAATGACGTCGAGGAACTGCCGCAGCCGATCCTGCGTCTGCGCAAGCGACATTTCCAGCTCTCCGAGCCGGGCGTTGATCGCACCCGACTCTGCCATCAGCGGGCCCACGTCCTCGCCCTTCGATTTCGCCTGTCCGATCTTCTTCGCCTGCGCGTTGCGCGCCGCCTGCAGTTCCTGGGTCCGGCTCTGAATGTCCTTTCGCTCCGCTTCGAGCGCGAGGAATTCCGCGCGCGGGAAGGCGTAGCCGCGCGCAGCCAGGCGCGCGGCCACCGCATCGAGGTTCGTCCTGAGCAACTGGATGTCGATCATTTCTTTCTCTTTCCTCCGGCTTCGGCGTCGAGGGCGCGAAGGTGCTCGAGCTTGTCGCGGATTTTCGCTTCCAGACCCCGATCGGTCGGCCGATACCACTCGACCTCCGGCATGCCCTCGGGAAAGTAGTTCTCGCCCGCGGCGTAGCCGTCGTCTTCGTCGTGCGCGTAGCGGTAGTCCTTGCCGTAGCCGAGATTCTTCATCAGCCGGGTCGGCGCATTGCGGATCTGCAGCGGCACCGGCCGCGTGCCGTCCGCGGCGACGAATTCGCGCGCCGCATTATAAGCGCTGTAGGCCGCGTTCGACTTCGCCGCGCAGGCGAGATAGAGCACCGCCTCGGCGAGCGCGAGCTCGCCCTCCGGCGAGCCGAGCCGCTCGTAGGTCTCGCAGGCGTCGAGCGCCAGGCGCAGCGCACGCGGGTCGGCCAGGCCGACGTCCTCGGTGGCCATGCGCACGATGCGCCGCCCGAGGTAGAGCGGATCGGCGCCGCCGTCGAGCATCCGCACCAGCCAGTAGAGCGAGGCGTCCGGGTCGGAGCCGCGCACCGCCTTGTGCAGCGCCGAAATCTGGTCGTAGAACTGCTCGCCGCCCTTGTCGAAGCGGCGCAGGTTG
>JBAUTW010000562.1:0-6441 GCA_049582365.1 Burkholderiales bacterium
CTTTCCGGGGGCGCTGCGCGCGGCGGCGCTCGCCGCGCTGGCCGCGGCGGCGCTGGTCGCGATCCTGAATTTATAGGCTGGCGTTACTTGGCGTGGAAGTCGTCGTGGCAGGCCTTGCAGGCCTTGCCGACGTTGCCGGCGGCGGCCTTCATCGCGCTTTCGTCGCCCGAGCGCGCGGCCTGCGCGAGCTTGCCGATCGCGTCGCCGGCGTGCTCCGCGGCCTTCTTGAACTTGTCCGGCTCGGACCAGATTTCCGACTTGGCATTCGTGTATTCGGCGATCTTCGAGCCCGGGATGGGCTTGTCGGTGCCGGGCAGGAAGTACTTCGCGGGATCGAGCTGCCAGACCGCCTCGAGCCGCAGCGCGCCGGCGACGAAGGCGTCCTTGTTGAAGGGAATCTTGCCCTGCGCCATGGCGGCGAGCGGGCCGAAGGTCAACCCATTGACGCGCATGATCGACTGGCGCGCGTGGATCGCGTCCTCGGGCTTCATCTGCGCAATCGCGAGCGAGCTCGCGCCCGCGGCGGCGAATATCATCCCTGCGACCAAATACCTGGTTCTTGGCTTCATTTGACTTTTATCCTCGACAGTTGGCGGACGGGGCCCCATGCCCCGCCAACGCGCCAACAGCCGGATAGGACCGATTATTCCGGGCGGCGTTCGGGGAAAAGGCAAGTTGGTGGGCGGTACTGGGATCGAACCAGTGACTTCCACCGTGTGAAGGTGGCACTCTACCGCTGAGTTAACCGCCCCGCGTAGGGAGGGCGAATTTTAAGCGCGCGCGGGAGGCGCGGCAAGTCAGCCGAACTTGGCCAGCAGCGCGGCGGCCTGCTGCACGCGCTCCTCGCTGCCGGGCTTGGCGCCTGCGCCTTTTTCGGGCGCGGCCTGGATCGCGCACGCCAGCACGCCGAAGAACGCCTTGTCGAGCGCGCGCCGGGCTGCGGACAGCTGCTGAGTGACCTTCTCGCATTCGGCGCCGTCCTGAATCATGCCCTGGATGCCGCGCAGCTGCCCTTCGACGCGCTTCAGGCGCAGCACCAGGTCCTTCTTGTGGCGTTCGTCGCGGATTACCGCCATGGCTGTCTCCAGTTCCGGCCTATATACCCTACCCAGTATATAAGTTCAAGCCTCGATGAGGGTTTCTTGACCTGGGGCAAACTGCGCTGCCGTAGGCCCGGCACCATGGGCGGCGAGCGAGGCTAGTTGCAATACTATACCCCCTAGAGTATATTGCGGCCTGGCCGGAACGACCGGCGCATCCACCCTATGAGGAGAATCGCATGACCGTAGAGAGACTGATCCGCATCTTCGCCGGCGCCTTCTTGCTCGTTTCGCTCGCGCTCGGCGTGCCCGGCAGCCCGCTGTTCGTAAGCCAGAACTTCCTCTGGTTCACCGCCTTCGTCGGCGCCAACCTGCTGCAAAGCGGCTTTACTCGCTTTTGCCCGCTGGAAATGATCCTGCGCCGGCTGCGCGTGGCCGCGGCCTGAGACGATGGACACCGTCCAGGTCGCCTGTGCGCATTGCCTGACGCCGAACCGCGTCCCGGCGGGGCGCCTGGGCGAGGGGCCCAAGTGCGGCAAGTGCGGCGCCGCGCTGCTCGATGGGGCGCCGGTCGCGCTCGACGAGGCGTCGTTCGACTCCTTCGTCGCACGCACCGAGCTGCCCGTGCTGGTCGACTACTGGGCGCCCTGGTGCGGCCCCTGCCGCGCCATGGCGCCGCAGTTCGAGAAGGCCGCCGGCGAACTGCGCCAGAGCGTGCGCTTCGCCAAGGTCAACACCGAGCAGGCGCAGGGCATCGCGGCGCGCGCCGGGATACGGGCGATCCCGACCATGGTGCTGTACCGCGCCGGCAAGGAGCTCGCGCGCACTTCGGGCGCGATGGATGCAGGCGCGCTGCGCCGCTGGGTAGGAGAACACGTCTCATGATGCGTAAGGCCCTGTTCGTCACGCTGTCCCTGACCGCGCTCGCGGCCGCCGCGGCCGAGCCGCTCAAGACCGCGCCGGTCGAGATGCGCGACATGGACCTGACCTACACCGCCGAAGCGGTGGTCGAGGCGGTGCGCCAGTCGACCGTCTCGGCCCAGATCGCGGGCCGCATCGTGGACCTGCGCTTCGACGTCGGCGACTTCGTGCAGAAGGGCCAGGTAATCGCGCGCATCGATGAGCGCGCAGCGACCCAGGCCGAAGCCGCAAGCGTGGCGCAGGTGCGCGAGGCGCAGGCCGCGCTCGCCAACGCGCGCGCGCAGTACGAGCGCTCCAAGCAGCTGCTGGCGCAGAAGTTCATCAGCCAGGCCGCGCTCGACAAGGCGCAATCGGATTACCGGGCGGCGCAGGCGCGCGTCTCGGCGCTGCTGGCCGGCGCCGGGGCGGCCGCCACCGAGCGCAGCTTCGCGACCATCGTCGCGCCCTACAGCGGCGTGGTCTCGGCGCGCTACGTCGAGCTGGGCGAGATGGCCACGCCGGGCAAGCCCCTGATGACCGGCTTCGACCCTTCGACCCTGCGCGTGGTGGCCACGGTGCCGCAGGCGCAGGTGGCGGCGATCCAGGCCGGCGCCAGGGCGCGCGTCGAGGTGCCGTCGACCGGTAAGTGGATCGACGTCAAGAACATCGTGCTCGTGCCCTCGGCCGACCCTCGCACCCATACCAGCCGCATCCGCCTCGAGCTGCCCGAGGACGTGCGCGGCGTCTACCCGGGCGTGTACGCGCGGGCGCACTTCGTCACCGGCAGCGCGCTGAAGCTGCTGGTGCCGCGCAGCGCGGTGGTTCACCGCAGCGAAGTGACCGGCGTGTACGTGGTCGACGACAAGGGCGAGCCGCGCCTGCGCCAGGTGCGCCTGGGCGAGGCCTCGGACGAGAACGACGTCGAGGTGCTGGCGGGCGTGCGGCCGGGCGAGCGCGTGGCGCTCGATCCGGTCAGGGCCGGCATGGCCGACGGCGGCAACGAGAGGCCCTGAGCGATGGGGATCTCGGGGCGCATCGCCACCTATTTCCAGGACTCCCAGCTCACGCCGCTGATCGCGCTGGTCGCGTTTCTGCTCGGGCTGTTCGCGGTCATGGTGACCCCGCGCGAGGAGGAGCCGCAGATCAACGTCACGATGGCGAACGTGTTCATTCCGTTCCCGGGCGCGTCGTCCAAGGACGTCGAGTCCCTGGTCGCCACGCCGGCCGAGCAGGTGCTGTCGCAGATGACCGGGGTCGAGCACGTGTTCTCGGTCTCGCGCCCCGGCATGGCGGTGCTCACGGTCCAGTTCAAGGTCGGCGTGCCGCGCGTCGACGCGCTGGTGCGGCTGTACGACACCATCAACTCCAACCGCGACTGGGTCTCGCCCAACCTCGGCACGCTCGAGCCGATCATCAAGCCCAAGGGCATCGACGACGTGCCGGTGGTGACGCTGACCTTCTGGAGCAAGGACCGGAAGATCGGCGCCTACGAGCTCGAGCGCGCGGCGCACGCCGCCGAGATCGAGCTCAAGCGCGTGCCCGGCACGCGCGAGGTGCAGACCCTGGGCGGCCCGGGGCGCGCGGTACGGGTGCTGCTCGACCCGGACCGGATGAACGCCTACGGCATTTCGGCGCTCGACGTGAGGAACGCGCTGCAGCTGTCGAACGTCGCGCTGCCCACCGGCAAGCTGGTGCGCGAGAACCGCGAGATCGTGGTCGAGACCGGCGACTACCTGCGCTCGGCGGCCGACGCCCGCCAGCTGGTGGTCGGAACCTCGGAGCAGCGCCCGGTCTACCTGTCCGACGTCGCCCGGGTGCTCGACGGCCCCGACCAGCCCTCGCGCTACGTCTGGATCGGCACCCGCGCCGGCGAGCACGCGGCGGTCACGCTGCAGATCACCAAGAAGCCGGGCGAGAACGCGGTCGACGTCTCCGACCGGGTGATGAAGCGGGTGGCCGAGCTGCACGGCACGGTGATTCCCGACGAGGTGCAGGTGAGCGAGACGCGCAACTACGGCGCGACCGCGAACGAGAAGGCGCTCAAGCTGATCGAGAAGCTGATCTTCGCCACCGCCTCGGTGGTGGTGCTGGTGTTCGCCACCCTCGGCCGGCGCGAGGCGCTGATCGTCGGCGTCGCCGTGCTGCTCACGCTCGCCACGACCCTGTTCGCGTCCTGGGCCTGGGGCTTCACCCTCAACCGGGTGTCGCTGTTCGCGCTCATCTTCTCGATCGGGATCCTGGTCGACGACGCGATCGTGGTGGTCGAGAACATCCACCGCCACCGCGCCAAGGCGCCCGAGACGCCGCTTTCGCTGCTCATCCCGCTCGCGGTCGACGAGGTCGGCGGGCCGACCATCCTCGCCACCTTCACCGTGATCGCGGCGCTGCTGCCGATGGCCTTCGTCAGCGGGCTGATGGGCCCGTACATGAGCCCGATCCCGATCAATGCCAGCATGGGCATGCTGATCTCGCTCGCGATCGCGTTCAGCGTCACGCCCTGGCTGGCGTGCAAGCTGCTCGGCAAGGGCAAGCCGCACGAAGAAGGCAGCGGCGGCAGGCTGGAGCGCTTCTTCGCGCGCCTGCTGGGCCCGTTCGTCGACTCGGCCAGGAACCGCCTCAAGCTGTGGCTCGCGATCCTCGCACTGATCGTGCTGTCGCTGTCGCTCGCGGGCGTGAAGCTGGTGATCCTGAAGATGCTGCCGTTCGACAACAAGTCCGAGTTCCAGGTGGTGCTCGACATGCCGGCCGGGACGCCGGTCGAGGTCACCGCCGCGACGCTGCACGACATGGGCGCCTACCTGGCGGGCGTGCCCGAGGTCACCGACTACGAGGCCTATGCGGGACTCGCCTCGCCGATCAACTTCAACGGCCTGGTGCGCCAGTACTACCTGCGCAGCGACTCCGAGCAGGGCGACCTGCAGGTCAACCTCAAGCCCAAGGGCGAGCGCGAGCGGCAGAGCCACGACATCGCGGCCGCGGTGCGCCCGGCGCTGGAGAGAATCGCCGCGCGCTGGAACGCCAAGGTCAAGGTGGTCGAGGTGCCGCCGGGCCCGCCGGTGCTGTCGCCGATCGTGGCCGAGGTCTACGGCCCGGACGAGGCCGGACGAATCCGCACCGCCGAGCGGGTGCGCGAGGCCTTCGCCGCGACGCCCGACATCGTCAGCATCGACGACAGCGTCGAGGATCCCGCGCCGCGCCTGGTGCTCAAGGTCGACCAGGCCAAGGCCGCGCTGCTGGGCGTGAGCGCGCGCGACGTGGTCGAGACCATGCGCATGGGGCTGCTCGGGGAGGACGTCACGCCGATCCACGACGGCCATTCGAAGTACGAGGTGCCGGTACGGATCGAACTTCCGGCGCAGAGCCAGGGACGGCTGGACGAATTCCTCAAGCTCGCGCTGCGCACCTCGTCGGGCATGCTGGTGCCGCTGTCGGAGCTGGTCAACGTGGTGAGCAACCAGCGCGACCGGCCGATCTACCACAAGGACCTGCTGCCGGTGGTGTACGTGGTCGGCGACAAGGCGGGCCGCATCGACAGTCCCCTGTACGGCATGTTCGCGATCCGCGCCAAGGTGGTCGGCAAGCCGCTGCCCGACGGCGGCGTGCTGGGCGAGACCTTCATCCACCAGCCCTCGGACCCCTACCGCCAGTATTCGATCAAGTGGGACGGCGAGTGGCAGGTCACCTACGAGACCTTCCGCGACATGGGCCTCGCCTACGCGGTCGGGCTGATCCTGATCTACCTGCTGGTGGTGGCGCAGTTCCGCTCGTATCTCACGCCGCTCATCATCATGGCGCCGATCCCGCTCACCGTGATCGGGGTGATGCCAGGGCACGCGCTGCTGGGGGCCAACTTCACCGCCACCTCGATGATCGGCATGATCGCACTCGCCGGCATCATCGTGCGCAACTCGATCCTGCTGGTCGACTTCGTCAACCAGAAGCTGGAGGAGGGCGTGGCGCTGCGCGACGCGGTGCTGCACTCGGCCGCCGCGCGCGCCAAACCGATCGCGCTCACGGGTCTCGCGGCGATGATCGGCGCCACCTTCATCCTCGACGACCCGATCTTCCAGGGCCTCGCGATCTCGCTCATCTTCGGCATCTTCGTCTCGACCCTGCTTACCCTGGTCGTGATCCCGGTGCTGTACTACGTGGCGATGAAGAAGAAAGCGGGGACAGAGTCGACTTAACCGATTCGCAGGACGACTTGCGGTCATAATCCGCTCCGGATGTCCGAGATCGCCCTCGAGAAGGTCTCCAAGCGCTACGGCGCCGTGCGCGCCGTGGACGGGGCCAGCTTTCGCGCCGCCTCGGGCAAGTTCCTGGTCCTGCTCGGGCCATCCGGCTGCGGCAAGTCGACGGTGCTGCGGCTCATTGCCGGGCTGGAGGAAGTGTCCGAAGGCAGGATCCTCATCGGCGGGCGCGACGTCACGCGCCTCGAGCCGGACAAACGCCGCGTTTCAATGGTGTTCCAGTCCTACGCCCTTTTTCCGCACCTGTCGGT
>JBAUTW010000563.1:0-38053 GCA_049582365.1 Burkholderiales bacterium
AATTCGGCGCCCACGTCCTCGGTCTTGGTCAGGATCTCGTCCAGCAAGCGGGAATACAGAACCTGCGCCAAGGCGAGCGGATCGCGCCCCGAAAGCTTCGGATCCTGCAGATTCGGCGGCGGCGGCGTCGCAGCCCTGGCTGGCTCCGCGCCGGTGTTGATCCGCGTCGCCGACGGAACCCGCTCCACGCTTGCCGAACCGCAATTTGGACAACTGAGCAGGCCGCGCTTGCGCTGCGAAGCAAATTCCGGCTGCGAGGCGAACCAGCCCTCGAAACGATGCCCTTCACTGCATAGCAGATCGAAGACGATCATGCTTGAATTCTAACCGACAATGCGATACTGGAGCGTCAGACGGTGCGCAAGCCGTGTGCAGATAGAACGATGATCGCCGACCGCATTGAAGCCAAATGGATTGACTTGTTTGTCGACGTATTCGCGCGCTGCAAGGTGTCCGCGGGAGACCTGTGCGCGGTATTGTCGGAATCGCAGTCGCGCGAGCTGAACGTACGGCTCGCCGAGCTTGCGCTCTTGCGGCTTGGCGCCCGCGCCTTCCACATCGTCGTCCCGACGCCTCGCCAGACCGCGCCAGTGCCGATCCGATCGACCGGCGCTTCCGACGTACTGCGCGAGCTGCCCGCCGCGATCAGCGCCCTCGGCTCATGCGTCTTCGTCGCGGACTGCACCGTAGAAGGCCTAATGCACGCGGCGGAACTGCCGCAGATTCTGAAGGGTGGGGCACGCGTGCTCTACATCTCTGACGAACATCCGGATGCGCTCGAGCGCCTGGCACCCTCCCCCGCAGACGAGCGCAGGGTGAGGGCAGGGATGCGGCGGCTGCGCGAGGCGAAGCGCATGGAAGTCACTTCGGCTGCCGGAACAAGACTCGACATCCGCATCGATGGGGCACGCGTCGGTGGGGTTTGGGGTTACACAGAGAAGCCGGGAACCCTGTCGCACTGGCCCGGTGGGCTGTGCCTGTGCTTTCCGCGAGGCGGGGCCGTCGACGGCACGCTGGTGCTTGCGCCGGGGGACCTCAATCTGACGTTCAAGCGGTATATCGAATCGGCCGTAAGCCTCAGGATCACAAGCGACTACGTCACCACGATCGAAGGCAATTCGCTCGACGCCGAGCTGATGCGAGAGTATTTCGCGGCCTGGGGTGACCGGGAAGCGTACGCCGTGTCCCACGTGGGCTGGGGCATGAATCCGCGCGCACGCTGGGAGGCGATGGCCATGTACGACCGGCGAGACATGAACGGAACCGAGCAGCGCGCCTTCGCGGGAAACTTCCTCTACTCCACGGGCGCCAACGAGGTGGCCGGGCGGTACACCCTGGGCCACTACGACCTGCCCCTGAGGCATTGCACCGTACGGCTCGACGGCGAGACGATCGTCGACGACGGACGACTGCAGGGCGAGCTGGCGTGAGCCTGCCCGCGTACGTGGAGCAGGGATGCGGCAGCGATGCGCTTGTGTTCCTGCATGGGGTCGGTGGCGGGCACGCCGCATGGGACGACCAGCTACCCTACTTCGCCGGGATCGGCTATCGCGCCGTTGCATGGGATCAGCCCGGCTATGGCGCGAGCCCGCTGGTCGAGCCCTACGATCTGGAACATGTTGCGGGCGCCCTGGGGGCGCTGATCGAGCACCTGGGCGATGCGCCCGTGACTCTGGTCGGGCACAGCATGGGCGGATTCGTCGCGCAAGAGGCCTACGCCCGCTTTCCTCACCGCATCAAGGCGCTCGCGCTATGCTTTACCAGTGCCGCGTTCGGCGGCGCCGGGGGAGACTTCCAGCGCCAGTTCATCGCCGCGCGCATCGCGCCGCTGGACCAGGGCGGCACCATGGCCGACATTTCGTCCCGGCTTATGAGCACCATGCGGGGCAGCAGGTCCCGGCCCGGCGGCCTAGAGCGCGCCGAACGGATCATGGCGGGCGTGTCCCCTGGGACCTACCGCAAGGCGGTTACCCTGCTCACCACGTTCGACCGGCGACCCCTGCTGCCCCGAATCGCAGTCCCGACGCTGCTGCTCGCGGGCGCCGAGGACCGAACGGCCCCTCCCCCCGTCATGCAGCGCATGGCGCAAAAGATCGCGCGGGCGGAATACGTGGTCCTCGAGGGCTGCGGCCATCTCGGTCCGATGGATCAACCGGATGAGTTCAACCGCGCGCTCGCGGCCTTCCTCGAGCGCCACACGAATCGGTGCGAAGCATGACGTCCACTCCGCCGGGCATCGATCCACGCTACACGGTGACCGGATCGAACTATCCGTTGAACGCGAAGCAAAGCGAACTGGTCGCGCTCGCCGATTCCGTAGGTCCCCTCTTCTCGCAGCGCGCGGCGCGTTATGACCGCGAGGCAAGCTTCCCGTTCGAGAACTACGAGGATCTGCGCCGGACCGGGTTGCTTGGCCTGTGCGTGCCGGAAAGCTTCGGCGGCAAGGGCGCCGACCTGCGCAGCTATGCGATCGTCTCGGCCACGCTCGGCAAATACTGTGGCGCTACCGCCCTCACCTTCAACATGCACGCTTGCTCAACGTTGTGGCCAGGCATTCTCGCAGACGATCTGGACATGACGTCCGAGCAGAAGCGGGAGCACGAGCTTCATCGAAAGATCCATTTCGAGCGCGTGATCAGGCACGGTGCCGTCTACGCTCAGCCCTTCTCCGAAGGCAGCGCGGCCGCCGCCGGCAAAGCGCCGTTCGGCACGCTCGCGTCCAAAGTCGACGGCGGCTGGCGGATCAGCGGCAAGAAGATCTTCGCCTCGCTCGCGGGAGCCGCCGACTATTACGGGGTTCTGTGCACCGAGGACAAGCCGGACCGGACGATGCGAGATACGCTTTACATGGCGGTTCCGGGGAACGCGTCGGGGCTCACGATAACCGGGGACTGGGACCCGCTGGGGATGCGCGGCACGGTCTCCCGGACGCTGTTGTTCAAGGACGTGTTCGTGCCGGACGACGCCCAGATGATGCCGCGCGGCGTCTACTTCCAAGCGGCAAGCAGGTGGCCGCACATGTTCACCACGCTGGCGCCGACCTACTTCGGCATTGCCATTGCCGCGTTCGAGTTCACGGTCCGGTATCTGCGCGGAGAAGTCGACGGCATGCCGCCGGTAAGGCGACGAATGTATCCGACCAAGCAGATTGCGGTCGCCGAGATGCTGGTCAAGCTCGAACAGACCCGGGCCCTGTTCCTTCGCATGCTGGATGACGCCCGCGTCGACCCGCCCAAGGACGCGCGTCTGCGTGCCTACGCGGCGCAGTTCACCATCATGGAAAACGCGAACGACCTGTGTCGCCTCGCGATTCGGACCTGCGGCGGGCAGTCGATGCTGAAATCACTGCCTCTCGAACGGCTCTACCGTGACTCGCGCTGCGGCGCCTTGATGCTGCCCTGGACCGCCGAGCTGTGCCTCGACCGAATCGGACGCGAGGCACTCTACGAATCCGGCGAAAGCGACGACTGACGTGAATTTATCCCGCATCATCGAGCGCTGGGCAGAGCATTTTCCCTCCAAAGTTGCGATTCATTTCCGCGGCTCGGATCTCAGCTATGCGATTCTGTGGGAGCGGATCGAAGAGGCGACACGCGCGCTTGGATCGCGCGGGATCGTGCGCGGCGATCGGATCGCCTTTCTCGGCTACAACAATCCGGACATGCTGCTGCTGCTGTTTGCGCTGGCTCGTCTGGGCGCGATCCTGGTGCCGCTCAACTGGCGCCTCACGGTAGCCGAGCATCGGCTCATTGTGCAGGATTGTGCCCCGCGACTCCTCTTCACCGAACCTGAATTCGCCGCGCACGGCGCAGAGCTCGGGGCCCCGGTTTGCCTGACCCTGGACGGCAAGTGGCGAGAGGGCGAGGCCACGCCCGACCTCGCCGGTAGCGACGACGACGACATGCTGGTGATGTATACCTCGGGCACAACCGGCCGACCCAAGGGCGCCGTGCTGCGTCAAAGCGCACTGATTTGGAACGGGTTCAATTCGATCCATGCCCACGATCTATCGCAACGCGACCATGTGCTGAGTCCGCTGCCGATGTTTCACGTCGGCGGCCTGAACAACCAGACCCTCCCTGCCCTGCTTGCGGGGGCGACGGTGACCCTGCAGCAGCGCTTCGAACCCGGACAATGGCTGACAGACGTCGCCTCGCGACGGCCGACCGTCAGTCTGCTCGTGCCGGCTGCAATGCAGGCGGTGCTTAGCCACCCGAATTGGGACAAGACAGATCTGTCGTCGTTGAAGATGATCAATTCAGGCTCGATGGTGGTGCCGGAATCCCTGATCCGTGCATTCCATGCGCGCGGCGTGCCGGTCGGCCAGATCTACGGCTCTACCGAAACGGCCCCGATCGCTTCCATACTCCAGAAGGAAGACGCGATGACTATGGTCGGCAGCGCGGGCAAGCCCGCGCTTCATTGCGAAATCCGGATTTCCGCCGACGACTATGGAACGGAAGCCCCCGTGGGCGCGGTGGGCGAGATATGGGTTCGCGGGCCCAACGTAATGCGCGGTTACTGGAACGATCCCAAGGCGACTGCGAGCGTATTTCACGAAGGGTGGTTCAAGACCGGCGACCTCGCGCGTCGCGACCGCGGCGGATTCCTGTGGATCGCCGGCAGGACCAAGGACGTCATCATCTCAGGCGGCGAAAACATCTATCCGGCAGAGATTGAGAATGTGCTGGCCGATTGCCCGTCCGTCGCCGAATCCACGGTTATAGGCATCGAAGATCCACGGTGGGGAGAGACCGCCTGCGCCTGCATCGTGCGCCGCCCCGGCGCCGCGCTCGACGAAAGGGGCGTGCTGTCGCTATTTCACGACCGCCTGGCCCGCTACAAGCATCCGCGCCGGATCGTGTTCGTGGACGAGCTGCCGAAAAACGCCATGGGGAAAGTGCAGAAATTCGAGCTTAAACGCCGTCTCGGAGTCGGCTAGTTCATTACAATACGGGGGGTTCGGTTCCAGAGGCTATGCCGTGAATCTCACTAAGTCCATGTACTCCGATGTCCTGGTGCTGTCTCCGGAGGGGAGGCTCGATCACGACAACTGCGCGGCTTTTCACAGCGCCCTCGAGCGCTACTTGGAGGAACCGGGCAGCTCGGCGGCGCGCGGCGTGGTGTTCGATCTGGAGTCACTGGATTACGTTTCAAGCGCCGGCCTGCGCTGCTTCATGCTGGCGGCGAAGCAGGCCCGCGCGCACGGCGGCAAGATCCTGATCGCGGCTATGCAACCGGTGGTGGCCGAGATCTTCGAGATCAGCCGTTTCAATATGATCCTGGAAGCTTTTCCAACGGTGCGCGCAGCGCTGGAATCGCTCTCGTCGGAATCCGCGCTAGCCTACGATCGGGCCTGACGTGCGGGTCCGGTTCTGGGGCACTCGCGGTTCGATTCCTGTCTCGCTGACCTGGCGCGATGTTCGGGACCGACTGGTCGAGGCTCTGGTAGCCGGTAGTGGCCAGCAGCTCGACACGATGGAGAAGGCCAATGCCTTCGTCGAGCAGCGCTTTCCGTTTTCGCTTCGCCGGACATACGGCGGCAATTCGGCCTGCGTCGAGTTCGAGCCGGGCAGCAAGGAATACTTCGTGTGCGATATGGGAAGCGGTGCGCGCGCGTTCGGCGAACATGTACTGGCACGCAACGCGGGGCAGCCGGCCGTCGTGAACGTGTTCATGTCCCATGTGCACTGGGACCACATCATGGGATTCCCATTCTTCGGGCCCGCTTACCTGGCGGGGACGCGCATACGCATTCATGGCTGCCACGACGTGATTGAGCACGCGTTCCGGCTGCAGCAATCGCCACCCTGCTTCCCGGTGCCGTTCGACCACCTCGCGGCGAGTATCGAATTCATCCGACTCCCGCCGGACCAGACGACTCTTGTCTCGGGCATTGCCGTGACGCCGAAATTGCAGCTGCATGGCGGCGATTCCTATGGTTATCGCTTCGAGCAAGGCGGCAAGAGCCTCGTCTATTCCACTGACTCCGAGCACAAACTCGAAAATGACTTGAATACGGACGGCTTCGTCCAACTCTTTCGCAATGCCGACCTAGTTGTGTTCGACGCGATGTATTCACTCGCTGACGCAGTATCGGTGAAGGCCGATTGGGGTCATTCGAGCAACGTCATGGGCGTGGAGCTGTGCCAGATGGCAAGGGCGAAGCGAATCGCGCTGTTCCATCACGAACCGGCCAATGACGACGCTGACATCGAGCAAATCCTGCGGGAGACAGTGCGTTTCGAAGAGCTCACGCAACAAGGACATCGGCTCGAGGTGCTGGCGGCGTACGACGGTCTGGAGCTCGACCTCTAAGGATGGTTTCCGCCAAGCGCGCGGCCGGCGTGGCAGTGCTGTTGGCCAGCGTACTGGCGATCATTCTGCAGCCGCCGTTGGTGCGCTCCGTGCGCGATCTCCTATTCGACGGCTATCAGCGGCTATACCCGCGAGCAAGGAAATCGGCTCCGGCGATCGTCGTAGCCATCGACGAGCAGTCGCTTGCCAGATACGGTCAATGGCCATGGCCACGCGCGCGTACGGCAGAGCTGCTGCGGCGAATTGCCGCGGATGGCCCGGCGGCGATCGGAGTCGACATACTCTTTTCGGAACCGGACGGATCATCTCCCGACGGCTCGGGCGATGCCGCATTGGCGCAAGCGATCCGCGGCAACAAGGTCGTGCTCGCCGTTGCCGGGCTATCGTACCGTGACGGTCGCTTCGCAGCGCCCCCCAAGGTGGCGCCTGTCAGGCTGTATGCACCGCATCCACCCCCGCTGCCGAGGTTCGAGGGGCAACTGCAGAGCCTTCTCGAGCTCGATCGGGCCGCCGCCGGACGCGGACTGATAAGCGCCGGCGATTCGGAGCGCATCATCAGGCATGTGCCGGTCATGGCGCAAATCGGGGAAGTGTATGTGCCATCGCTCGCGGTCGAGATGATTCGCGTCGCGGAAGGACTTGGCTCGCTGCGCCTCGACGCAAACGGCCACGATCGACTGGTCCTCCACCTCGGCGACATCGCGGTCCCAACCCAAGGCGACGGAGAGCTATGGCTCTACTTCGGGCGGCATGACCCGGAGCGCGTGGTCTCGGCCGCGGACCTATTGGGCGGCCGACTTGCGCCTGAGGTACTGCATAACAAGCTCGTGCTGGTGGGTGTCACCGGACTGGGGCTGCTCGATCGAAAGGCGACGCCACTCGGTGACAGCGTGCCGGGTGTGGAAATTCACCAGCAGATCCTCGAGCAGATGTTCAGCGGCCAATTCCTACGGCGTCCGTATGGCGCTCCCTGGATCGAAGCCGGGCTGCTGCTGGTCGCAGGGCTGCTGCTGGTGGGCGCCGTGCCTGCCGTGAGGGTATGGGCATCCGCCGCGTCGTTCGGCGCCGTGCTGGTCGCGCTGCTTGCTATCGGTCTCTTTGCGTTCAAGTACGGAATGCTTCTGGACGTCGCCTCGCCGGGGCTCGGAGTCGTCCTCGTGTTCGGCACGGTGCTGGCGGGCACCCTCGCCGAAGCCGACCGCCAGCGTCGTACGATGCGTGAAGCCGCTGCAAGGGTGGCTGGCGAGCTTCAGGCGGCGCGTCGCATTCAGATGGGTCTTTTGCCGGCGCCGGAAAGGCTCTTCGCTAACGAGGAGCGCTTCGCGGTGGCGGCGCTTCTCGAGCCGGCCCGTACCATAGGCGGCGACTTCTACGACTGCGCGATGATCGATGCAGATCGACTGCTGTTCGTGGTGGGCGACGTATCGGGCAAGGGCTTGCCGGCGAGCCTATTCATGGCGCTGTCAAAGACGCTCCTTAAGAGTGAGGCGATGCGCACCGGGCGCGACATCGGCGCCGCGTTCATCCGTGCTAACGCTGAAATCGGCCGTGAGAACCCTGAGGAGCTGTTCGTGACTGCCTTTGCCGGCATCCTGGATGTGCGCACCGGAATTCTCGAGTACTCGAATGCCGGCCACGAACCGCCCTACGGCAAGCAGCCGGATGCGCCGCCGGAGCGATACGAGATCGGCGATGGACCGCCGCTATGCGTGCTGGAAAACCACTCCTACACGACCCGCTATCGGCAACTCACGCCGGGAGAGTGGATTTGCCTGTTGACCGACGGTGTGACCGAAGCGATGGACTCGCAAGGCAGGCTGTACGGCGTTAAACGCGTAGAAGCGGTACTGCGAGGGCTGTCTGAATCTGCCGAGCCCAAGGAAATCATCCGTGCCCTGCACAATGATGTGCAGCTATTCGTACACGAGGCCAATGCGTCGGACGACTTGACGCTCCTTTGCTTGCGCTGGCGCGGAATCGAGCTTAGCGAACGTTGATTTCCACGCCTCGATTGCGCGGCTCTTCCACATTGTCTCCGGTGGGCACCAACAATTCTCGCTCGCCACGGCCGGCCACTTGGATGCGATCGGCATTGATACCCGCCTGAACCAGAATTTCGCGCACTTTGTCGGCACGTTGGCGGGACAAGATGTCGTTGCTTTCTATGTCCCCCACCGTGTCGGTATGCCCGATCAGCAGCACGTCGGGGACGGGACGCTTACGGATCTCCGCAAAAACCTGCTCGAGCTTGGACTTCGAATCCTGTGTAAGCTGGTCGCTTCCGGTGACGAAGTAGAGGACGAACGTCGCAGGCCTGAGCGGCAGCGCTTCAATGGTCTTGCCGTATTCCTGCTGCACTTGTTCCGGCGACAGCCGCTGCGACTTCAGCGTGCCGTCGGCACCAATGTGGCTCGACGCGTATGCGGTGTCCAGGACTACTTCTTCCTGCAATCCGCGCCGAACCACGACCCCGCCAATCTTGCCGTTCTCGCCCGGCAGCACTACTACGGTTTCCTCGCCGAGCCGATGCGTCGGCACGCCGAAGACGACATACGCCGCGAGCAACACGGCGTAGACCAAAGCTCCCATATCAGCTTCGCGGCTCCGAGACGTGGACGATGAACTTAGTGCCGCGCACGCCCATGATGGACGCCGGGGTATGAATCCTCATCGCTCCCGGGGTGTGCTTAACCAGTTTGCCCGAAACAACGGCGAGTGTGCCTTTCTTCAGCGACGCGTCCATCTCACCCTCGTACGTTGTGCTGTCGAATGCATATTTGTCGAGAGACATCACCGTGTCCGGGCCGATCGACAGCAAGCTGTTGTCGGCAAGCGTCACCCCGACGGTTCCGTCATCGCCCGTAATGATCGAATCGGACTGTCGGACGTGGAACCCTGGCGCCACCGCGATCCGCTGGCCGTCACGCTCGATCTGCGCACTGCCCTGCGCAGTCTTGATCTGCCCAGCGTCGTCTGCCGCAGCGCCGAATGCCACGAGCGCCAGAACCACTCCCGCCAAAGTCATCGCTCCGCGCATAATGCCTCCCTAGCAAGTCACTCACTATAATGCCCCTAACATGACCGAGACGCGAACCCATGTATTTCCGGCCCGCATGAGCGCGCTTCGGGACCTGCGCGCCTGTCTGGAAGCATTTTGCACCGACTCCGGCCTACCGCGCGACTCCTGTCTAAGAACAAATGTGGTACTTGAGGAATTATTCACGAATTCTATCCGTCACGGCTACGGCTGTGAGTGCGATCAGCCGATCTGGATCGGCCTTTCATGCGACGAGACCGGTATTTCGATCACCTTCGAGGACAACGCCCGCCCATTCAATCCCTTCAGCCACGCCCCCGTGGGAATCGACAGTACCGTACGGACCCGACCGGTGGGTGGGCTAGGCGTGCTGCTGGCGCAGAGACTGGTTGGATCGCGAGAATACGCGTACGTATTCGGCAGGAACTATTCACGCCTGAGACTCGGCCGCAGCTGACGTGGTGCCCGGGGCCGGAGTCGAACCGGCACGGCCTTTCAGCCTGGGGATTTTAAGTCCCCTGTGTCTACCAGTTTCACCACCCGGGCGATGCCGGATTGTCGCGGATAATTCTGGAGGCGGGGGTCGGAATCGAACCGGCGTCCACGGCTTTGCAGGCCGCTGCATGACCACTCTGCCACCCCGCCGAGGGCTTGGAGCAAAAAGGGAGAGCCCCTGGAGGCTCTCCCCGACGGAATCTGGAGCGGGAAAGGAGTCTCGAACTCCCGACCTCAACCTTGGCAAGGTTGCGCTCTACCAACTGAGCTATTCCCGCAATAACGAGCGACGGATTATAAGGCCATCCCGGTCGGCGCTCAACCCGTCGCAGTCGGATGCGGCAGGGCCTTGCGCAGGTAGTACATCATCGAAATGACGGTCAGCACGGCGGCGACGTTGATAAGCACGGTGCCCAGCAGTTGGCAATTGATCGTGCCGAAGAGGTCGTTGTGGTAGAGCAGCAGCGGCACGGCGATCATCTGGCTAGCCGTCTTGACCTTGCCCACGAACGCAACCGCCACGCTCCTGGCCTTACCGATCTTGGCCATCCATTCGCGCAGCGCGGAAATCGCTATTTCACGCCCTATGATGATCAACGCGACGGCCGACTCCACCCGGTCCAGTTGCAGCAGCACGATCAGGGCGCCAACCACCATGAGCTTGTCCGCCACCGGGTCGAGAAACGCTCCGAACGCGGACATTTGGTCCAGCTTCCTGGCCAGATACCCATCGAGCCAGTCGGTAACGGCGGCGAAGATGAAGATCACCGTTGCCGCCAAGTTTTTGCTCGGCATCGTAAGCCAGGCGTCCGGCAAATAAAAGGCGCCAACGATGAGGGGAATCAGAATGATGCGCAGCCAGGTAATCAGGTTGGGCAGATTGAGCGGCATCAGCGGCCTGCCTCATCGTGGAGACGGCGATATATCTGCTCGGCGAGCTTGCGGCTGATGCCGTCAACCTTGCAAAGATCATCGACCGCAGCTGCGTGGACCTCGCGCAATCCGCCGAAGTGCGCCAGAAGGCGCTGCCGCCGCTTGGCTCCGACACCAGGGATTTCGTTCAATGACGAGGTCGTGCGAGATCGGCCGCGCCGGGCGCGGTGACCGACAATCGCGAACCGGTGCGCCTCGTCGCGGATGCTCTGGATCAGATGCAAACCGGGATGCTGCGGCGCCAAGATCATGCTGCGCCCTTCACTTTCTAGCACAAGTTCCTCGAGGCCCGGCCTGCGCTGTGGGCCCTTGGCGACGCCGATCACGCTGACGTCGTTCAGCCCTAGCTCCACCAGCGCCGCCTTGGCGGCGCCGACTTGCCCCTTGCCGCCGTCGATGAGGATCAGATCCGGAATCTTCCCCGCCTCTGCCGTTACGCGCTCGTAGCGCCGCGAAAGCGCCTGGCGCATCGCCGCGTAATCGTCACCGGGAGTGACATCTCTAATGTTATACCGCCTGTACTCGCTCTTTTGCATCGCGTGATGGTCGTAGACGACGCAGGAGGCGACCGCAGCCTCCCCCATCGTATGGCTGACATCGAAACACTCGATTCGTTCTGCCGAGGCTGGCAGGCCAAGCGCGTCGCGCAGGGCGATAGTACGCGCCTCTTGAGTGGTGCGCTCACGTTCGCGGTGCGAGATGGCCAACTGGGCATTCTTGCGCGCCATGTCAAGCCAAACACGGCGCTCGCCGTGAGCCGGTGCGACGATCTGTGTTCCGCGCGGCGCTTGCTCACGCAGTACCGTCTCAAGGGCGGCCCGGTCCAGTTCGTCGCTGGTCAGTATCAGCGGCGGGACCGGCTGCTCGAGATAATGCTGCTCGAGGAAGGCAGCAAGCACCTCGCCGGCGGTAGCCCCTGCGGCATTCTGCGGAAAGAAGCTGCGGTCGCCGACGTGCCGGCCGCCCCGGATCATGACCAAGTTCACGCAGGCGATTCCGCCTTCGAGCACGCAGGCGACCACGTCGGCATCTACGCCGCGCTCGCTCTCGACGTATTGTCGTGCCTGAACCCGGGACAAGGCCCGGATCTGGTCGCGATAGATCGCCGCTTCCTCGTAGAGCCGCGCCGCGGCAGCCGCGGCCATTTTCTGCGTAAGCGCTCCCAACACGTCGGCTTCTCGCCCCTCGAGGAAAAGCACCGCGTTGTGCACGTCCTGGGCATATCTTTCCGGGCTTATAAGACCCGTGCAGGGCGCGGTGCAGCGTCTGATCTGATGCAATAGACAGGGCCGCGAACGGTTTTCGAATACACTATCTTCGCAGGTGCGCAGCCGGAATACCCGCTGCAGAAGCTGGATCGCGTCGCGTACTGCGTGCGCGTGAGGAAAAGGTCCGAAATATCGGTTGCGGCGATCCTTTGCGCCGCGGTGAAACCCGATTCGCGGAACAGCGTGGCCGGTGATCATCAAGTAAGGGTAGGACTTGTCGTCGCGAAACAGGATGTTGTAGCGCGGCGCCAGGCTCTTGATGAAATTATTCTCCAGCAAAAGCGCTTCTGCTTCCGAGCGAGTTGCGGTCACTTCGATCGATGCAACCTGCGTCAGCATCATGCGAATTCGCGGGCTGATCGCAGCGCTGCGGTTGAAATAGGAACCAACTCGCTTCTTGAGATCGCGCGCCTTGCCTACGTAAAGCGGCTCGCCAGCCGAGCCGAGCATGCGATACACCCCCGGCAGGCCGGGAAGGCCGGCGACGAAGGCCTTCGGGTCGAACGCTTGGCTCATGGTCTCAACCTAAATTCTAGCGCCATGCCTCTGATTTAGTGTAAAATTCCCGCCTTTTGGAATTCGGCAATACCCAATGGCAAAAGTATCGGCGGTCGAGATCCGGGTCGGCAACCTGCTCGAGTGGGACAAGCGCGTATGGCGGGTCCTTAAGTGCTACCACGTCCACGTTGGTGGACGTGGTGGCGCGTTCATGCAGGTCGAAATGAAGGACATCGAGTCCGGCACCAAGACCAACCAGCGGTTCCGCACCGAAGATAAGGTCGAGCGTGCGTTCGTCGAACCGCGCGACATGGCATACCTCTACCAAGACGGCGATAGCTACGTGTTCATGGACAAGCAGAATTACGAGCAGCTTTCGCTGTCCGCGGATTTTCTGGAGGGACAGTCCGGCTTTCTCCTTCCGAATACGGACGTGCAAATCAATTTCTACAATGGTCGCGCCATCGGTGTCGAGTTGCCCCCGTCCGTCGTGCTGACGGTTACCGACACCGAGCCTGCCATCAAGAACGCCACGGCGACAACCACCTTCAAGCCGGCGCGAATGGAAACCGGGATCACGGTACAGGTCCCGCCGTTCGTCAACCAGGGCGAACGGATAAAGGTCAACACCAACGACGGCACCTACATGGAGCGTGCCTGAACTTTCTCAGGCGAGCCGGCTCAGGGCCTGCACTGCCTTAAGATAGGCCACTTCGGTGCGCCGATCTTCGTAGTGTCGCGCCCGCATGCGAGCTACCAGCTCCACCGGCGCCGGACCAATGTCGCCCAGCGCGTCGAGCAGCCGATCCTGGCCCGACGGATCGTTGCAAAGGAGCACCATGTCGCAGCCCGCCGCGAGCGCCGCGCGCGCGCGCTCGGGAATCGACCCAGCGGTGCCCGCACCCTCCATTGAGAGATCGTCGCTGAAGATCATACCGGTGAAGCCCAGACGATTGCGCAGGATGTCCTGCAACCAGAAACGCGAGTAGCCGGCAGGCTCGGAATCCGCATGCGTATAGATTACGTGGGCCGGCATCACTGCCGCGAGGCCCGCTGCGATCGCCGGCTCGTAAGGCGCCACGTCTCGCGCTAGGATCTGTTGCAGCGGACGCTCATCGCGTGGGACGTCGACGTGCGAGTCCGCGCTGGCGAAACCGTGACCCGGGAAATGCTTTCCGACCGCCGCCATGCCCCCTTGGCCCAGACCGCGGACAAACGCTGCGGCGAGCTCCCCTACCGCAAGGGGATCCGAGTGGAACGCCCTGTCGCCTATCACGCTGCTGCTTCCGTAGTCTAGGTCGAGCACCGGCGCAAAGCTGAAATCGAGCCCATGCGCCGCAAGCTCGGCCGCAACCACAAGACCTGCCGCCAGTGCCGCGTCGCATGCTGCGCCGCGGTCGCCGTCCCACATCTCTCCCAGCCTGCGCATCGGCGGTAGTGGACTGAATCCGGCCCGAAAGCGCTGGACTCGTCCGCCCTCGTGATCGACGCACAGGAGAAGATCAGACCGTAGACCACGAATTTCCGAAACGAGGGCGCGCAACTGCCGTGGATTCTCGTAATTGCGCGCGAACAGAATCGCGCCGCCGGTGGAGCGATGGCGCAGGCGGCTACGATCTCCGTCCGTGAGCGTGCTGCCGACTACATCGATGATTGCCGGCCCCGGCGCCGCACTCATGCGCCAGACTCCAGAATTACGGTTGCACTGGCGAACGCCCTCTCGTCCGAAAGGGACAAGTGACAGCGCCCCACACCGCGTTGCGCCAGAAGCGCGGCGAGCGCAGGCGTGAACTCGAGCTTGGGTTGGCCGGATCGCAGGTTGACGACCCATACGCCGTGCCAGTTGGCAGGCGCGTGAATGCCGGTGCCAAGCGCCTTCGTGAAAGCCTCTTTGGCCGCGAAACGCTTGGCGAGGTATGCGACAGGCTGGCGGTGGGCCCGAAAGCGCGCCAACTCCGGTGGACACAGGATCCGCTGGGCGAAGCGCTCGCCGTAGCGCGCAAGCACTTTTTGCACACGCGCGATCTCCACGATGTCCGTTCCGACCCCGTAAATCATCGATCAGGCGAGCGCGCGGCTTCGACGATCAGGCGCTTCATCTCCCGCACCGCCTCGCGCATCCCGACGAATACGGCTCGGCTTACGATGGCATGCCCGATGTGCAATTCGCGAACGCCGGCAAGACGTGCGACCGGCTCCACATTGAAATAGTTCAGTGCATGGCCTGCGTTGAACCGCATGCCCAGGCCGCGGACTGCTTCTCCGGCGTGCTTGAGTTTGTCCAGTTCGTGCACCACCGCCGGGCTCTCGGCGTCGCGGCCCTTGGAATGAAACGCGTGTGCGTAGGGGCCGGTGTGTATTTCGCAAACGACCGCTCCAATGCGTGCCGCCGCCTCGACCTGCCGAAGTTCTGCATCGATGAAGACTGACACCTTGATCCCGGCCGCAGCCAGAGGCGCGATCGCGTCCTTCAGCTTGGACTCCTGCGAGACGACATCGAGTCCGCCCTCCGTAGTGATCTCGTGCCGGCCCTCCGGAACCAGCATTGCCATCTCGGGCTTTACGCTGCAGGCGATCTTGACCATTTCTTCGGTCGCTGCCATTTCGAGATTGAGTTTGATGTGCGTGAGTTCGCGCAACCGCCGCACGTCCTCGTCCTGGATATGGCGTCGATCCTCACGCAGATGCACCGTGATGCCGTCGGCGCCGCCTAGATGCGCCTCGACCGCGGCCCAGACAGGGTCGGGCTCGTAAGTGCGGCGCGCCTGCCGTACGGTTGCGACATGGTCGATATTGACGCCGAGTTCAATCATAGCTGCTGCAACTCCATCAGCACGGTGCGGGTATGAAGCGTTTGGCCTCCGAGTCGATGCGCGATCAGGGCGCGAAGCAGCGCACGGGCCTCGTCCCGTGTCTCGGCGCGTTCATATTCGTCACGCGCAAGGTCGAGAAGGGTGCGGCCACTGACCACTACGTCGGCTCCGGCGCCGGTGCGCCCTTCCCTGCCCGTCACCGCGACCGGACCACGATCCGGCTCGTAAGCGTAGCGTTGCTCCGGCTCGATTGCCAGGCCGGTCGCGGCGTCGCGCTCCAGCACTGGAGCATACCCGAGTTCCCCCAGCATTCTGCGCTCGAAGCCTCGCAGTACGGCAGCATGCGGTGCCCGCGCCGAGAGGCGCGCCAGGCTGTTGGCGTAGGCGTCGAAAAGCTCTTCGTGCGGATCCTCGCGCGGCAGCAGCCGCAGAAGAAGTTCGTTCAGATAGAACCCGCACATCAGGCCGAGACCTTCAAGCGAGCGCAGCCCCGCCGCCCATTCTGCCGCAACCAGTGTGCCGAGTTCCCCGGACGCGGTCCAACTCAACCGCAACGGATGAAAGGCGAGCAGCACGCCGCGTACCGCCGAACGCGGTCGCCGAGCGCCGCGTGCGAGCAGCGCCACGCGGCCGAAGCGCCTGCTGAATGCCTCAACGACAAGACTGGTCTCCTTGTACGGATGCGTATGCAGGACAAACGCCGCTTCGTGATCTGCCCTGCGCCGCATTGCGCGACTATCCATAGCCCAGTCCGCGCAAGACGCGCTCGTCGTCGGTCCAGCCGCGCCGCACCTTGACCCAGACGCCGAGGTAGACTTTGCCGCCGAACAGTCGCTCCATGTCCTTGCGGGCGGCTTCGGCCATGCGCTTGAGCTGCGCGCCCTTGCTTCCGACGACGATGCCCTTCTGGCTCTCGCGCTCGACAAGGATCGTCGCTTCGATCCTGCGCAAACGACCTTCTTCACGAAAGCTGTCGATCACCACCTCGCAGCGGTAAGGCAGCTCCTCGCCAAGCATCTGGAACAGTTTTTCGCGCAACAGCTCCGAGGCGAAAAATCGTTCGTCGCGATCCGTCAGCTGCTCCGGCGGGTACATGGCGGGCGCCTCTGGCAGTGCATCGCGCAGGACGCTCAGCAATTCCGGCAAGTTCTTCCCGGTTCGCGCACTTACCGGCACGATCGCCGCGAAATCGCGTGCCTTGCTCATTTGCGCGATGTATGGAATGAGCTCGGCGGCACGCTTCAGCCGATCTATCTTGTTCACCACCGCTACGACCTTGCGCTCGGAAGGGATGCGCTCCAGAACGGCCCGATCTTCAGCGCCGAAGCGCGCGGCATCGACGACAAACGCCACGACGTCCGCGTCCCGGACCACATCCGCCGCACGTCGGTTCAGCGTCCGGTGAAGGCCATCCCGATGGCGCGATTGCAGGCCGGGTGAATCGATGAAGATGAACTGACAGTCGCCGGTGTTCAATATCCCCGTGACCAGATGGCGCGTGGTCTGCGCTTTCGGCGACACGATCGACAGTCTCTCGCCAACGAGTCGATTGAGCAGCGTAGATTTTCCCGTGTTGGGTCGCCCTGCGATCGCGACGGTTCCACAGCGAAACCCGGTCATTGTCCGAGTTCCCGCAGCATCCCCTCCGCTGCCTGCTGCTCTGCGCGCTGGCGCGTTGTTCCGCTACCCATCGCACGCAAGCCCAGTTCTGCAACCACGCACTCGACTTCGAACGTCTGAAGGTGCGCGGCACCGAGAGTCGCCGTCACGCGATACTCGGGCAGAGAACGGTGGCGCCCCTGGAGATACTCCTGCAAACGCGACTTCGCGTCTTTGCCGGTTCGGTCCGGATCAAGTTCTTCCAGAGCATCGCCGTAGACCGCGAGCACCGTTTCGCGTGCGGCCTCGTAGCCGCCGTCGAGCAGCACAGCCCCGAAAACCGCCTCCATCGCATCGGCAAGGATCGATGGCCGCGGCCCCCCGGGGCTTGCAAGTTCGCCCTCTCCCAGGCGCAGGTGGTTGCCGAGCGCCAGCTTGCGTGCGAGTTCACAAAGCGTCTCTTCGCGCACGAGACCGGCTCTGAGGCGCGTCAGCTTGCCCTCGGATGACGACGGGAAGCGACAGTAGAGCAACTCCGCAACGACGCAATCGAGCACGCCATCGCCGAGAAACTCGAGTCGTTCGTTGTGGGGCGATCCGTAACTGCGATGCGTAAGGGCCTGGTCCAGCAGCGCCGCGTCGCGGAAGCGGTAGCCGAGACGACTCTCGAACGTCGCAGGCTGAGTCAAGGGGGCTCAGGGACCGGAGGAACTCGCTTGAAAATCGATGTACAGCCCAACGTTCGCAAACAGAGGGATTTCCTTCCGATAGCCGACCGAGATCACCACTTGCCCGCTTTCCGTGGAAATCACCAGATCGCTTGGCTTGACCGACGGCATCTCGTCGATAGCCTGCCGCAGGTCGAAAGACTTGCGAATCTCCGCCGGGGACGTTTCCCCAGAGTTTGCAATCGCAGTGATCGCGTCTTTGATGGTGAAGTATTCCATGTACTTGGGCCCCACCTTGAATCCGAGCAGAGCCACGAAGATCAGTACAACCGATCCGACTATGAGACCGCCGAGGCTGAGACCCAGTTGCCTGTTGCGCATCTTCCCTCCCGGCACGCGCGTTAATGAAAGGTTCCAAACCGGCTCAGATCATTGAGATTGAGCCAGATGAAGAAAGCCTTGCCGATGATGTTCGCATCGGGAACGAACCCCCATACCCTGCTGTCGCTCGAATTGTCCCTGTTGTCGCCCATCATGAAGTAGTGGTTCGGCGGCACGGTGCAATCCAGGCCACCTCTATTGTAGTTGCAATTCTCCGAGAAGCGGAATGTGCGCACCTGCGGCACATACGCGGGGGCATTCTGGTCGATCAGGATCTTGTGCTTCACGCCGCCGAGATCTTCGACGTACTGCTTGTAGAACTGCATGCGTTCCTTGGACAGGTAGTCGTCGACCTCCCGCTCCGGCACAAGATGGCCGTTGATCGTCAGGCGCTTGTCGCGGTATTCGATCTTGTCGCCCGGAAGACCCACCACCCGCTTTATGTAGTCCAGCGACGGATCTTCTGGATAGCGGAACACCATGACGTCTCCGCGATGCGGTTTGCCGATGGCGATGATCTTCTCATTTAGCACCGGGAGCCGGATGCCGTAGATGAACTTGTTCACAAGGATGAAGTCGCCCACCTGCAGCGTGGGGATCATGGATCCGGAAGGGATCTTGAAGGGCTCGACGATGAATGACCGCAGCAGGAACACCACGACGATGACCGGGAAGAAACTGACGGAATACTCAACCCACCAGGGCTGGAGCGCCTGCGCCGCGCGGCGCTTGCGCAGCCAGGTCATTTCCAGCAGCCACACGGCGCCGGTAACCAGCAGCAATATCAGCAGGAACAGCGCAAAGCTCATTTGTCGCTCATCTGCAGAACCGCGAGGAATGCCTCCTGCGGTATTTCAACTGCGCCGACCTGCTTCATTCGCTTTTTACCCTCCTTCTGTTTTTCGAGCAGCTTCTTCTTGCGCGTAATGTCTCCGCCGTAGCACTTCGCAAGAACGTTCTTGCGAAGTGCCTTGACGTTTTCCCGCGCGACAATGTGCGACCCGATCGCGGCCTGAATCGCGACATCGAACATCTGTCGTGGTATCAGGCCCCGCAGCCGTGTAACCAGATCTCGTCCGCGCGCCTGTGCGTTCGAGCGATGGACCATGCTGGAAAGTGCATCGACGCGCTCGCCGTTGACGAGCACGTCGAGACGCACCATGTCGGCCGGCCTGTACTCCTTGAAGTCGTAGTCGAGCGAACCGTAGCCCCGTGTGAGCGATTTCAGGCGATCGAAGAAATCCAAGACTACCTCGTTCAAAGGAAGATCGTACGAGAGCACCACGTGACTGGGGGAATAGTGCATGTTGGTCTGCGCGCCACGCTTCTGCGTACACAGGGTCATTACGGCGCCGACGTACTCCTGCGGCGCGAAGATCGTCGTCGAAATGATCGGTTCTCGGATCTCCGCGATCTTGTCCGGTTCCGGCAGTTTGGCCGGGTTCGACACCTGCTCGACTGATCCGTCGCGCAACATCACTTCGTAGATCACCGAAGGTGCGGTGGTGATCAGGTGCATCCCGTATTCGCGTTCCAGGCGCTCCTGAACGATGTCCATGTGCAACAGCCCCAGGAATCCGCACCGAAATCCGAAGCCAAGCGCCTGCGATATCTCGGGTTCATAGTGAAACGACGCGTCGTTCAGATGCAGCTTTTCCAGGGCGTCGCGCAAGCCCTCGTACTGGTTCGACTCGACCGGATATAGTCCGGCGAATACCTGGGGCTTGACCTCCTTGAACCCGGGCAGAGGCTCGCTGGTTGGCTTGTCCGCGTGGGTCAACGTGTCGCCCACTTTCGCCGAGCGCAGCTCCTTGATGCCCGCAACGACGAAGCCGACTTCACCGGCCGACAATTCGTCCCGCGCCTGCGCCTTCGGGGTAAAGACCCCGACCTGCTCGCACAGGTGCGACCCGCCTGTGCTCATCAGCCTGACCTTCTCCTTGGTCCGCAAGCGGCCATCGACCACACGCACCAGCATGACCACGCCGACGTAGTTGTCGAACCAGGAGTCGATCACCAACGCCTTTAGCGGTGCGTTCTCGATGCCCCTCGGCGGCGGAATACGTGCGATGACCGCCTCCAGGATGTCGGCAACGCGCTCTCCGGTCTTGGCGCTGGCGCGGATCGCGTCGTGCGCATCGATCCCGATCACGTCTTCGATCTCTTGGATCGCCCGCTCGGGCTCGGCGGAGGGGAGGTCGATCTTGTTCAACACTGGAATAACCTCCACCCCCAGTTCGATCGCCGTATAACAATTGGCCACTGTCTGCGCTTCGACGCCCTGAGAGGCATCGACCACTAGCACGGCACCTTCGCAGGCCGAGAGCGAGCGGCTTACTTCGTAGGAAAAGTCGACGTGCCCCGGCGTATCGATCAAATTGAGGAAGTAGGTTTCGCCGTTCTTCGCATGGAAGCGGAGCGCCGCCGTCTGCGCCTTGATGGTGATCCCGCGTTCGCGCTCGAGCTCCATCGAATCGAGCACCTGGGCCCCCATTTCACGGTCCGAAAGACCGCCGCACATCTGAATGAAGCGATCAGCGAGCGTCGACTTGCCGTGGTCGATATGCGCGATGATCGAGAAGTTGCGGATGTGGCTCTGCGCCATCACAAAAAAGGGTGCCCGCGGCACCCTTCTGGGAAATGAACGCTATCTTACCGCAAGGCGGTCTGTCAGTGCCGTCAGGTCGAGGAAATAGTGGCAGATCTCGCGCCCATCGGGACCGACGAGCACCGGCACGCGCTCCCCGTAGCGAACCTCCAGCGCAGGATCGGCGTCGACATCGATCGTCTGGACCGTGAATTGCAGTTCGCCCTGAAGAGGTTCGAGCGCACGCAGCATGTCTTCGCACAGATGGCAGTAGGTACGCCCGTAAAGGGTCAGGCGCACCACAGATCAGCCTTCGTCGGCGAGCCCTGGGATCGTGACGAACGCAGTGCTGTCGCCGCGCCGCACCTGGAGCGTGACCACCGCGTCCTTGTTCAGGCCCACCAGCAGCTTGTTTAGCTGTTGCACCGATTTGAGTTCCGTTTGACGGCCGTTCTGAACGAGCATCAGCAGCACGTCGCCGCGCCGCAGGTCTGCGCGCGCTGTCGGCCCCACGTCCGTTACCACCACGCCGTGCGTCAACTTCAGTTCTTTGCGTTGCTGCGGCGTAAGCTCGCCCACCACGATGCCGAGGCGATTCGGTGCGACATCCGCCGGTTTCTGCTCCGGCGGCGGTTCGAGCGCTGCGACCTTTTCTTCGCGAAGCTCTCCGACGGTAATATTCGTCGTTCGCGAAGCGGCATCGCGCCATATTTCGACCGGCACCCGGGAACCCGGCCGCGTGGCACCGACGATGCGCGGCAAATCGATCGACGCCTCCACCGGCTTGTTGCCGAACGCGAGAATGATGTCGCTCGGCCGAATTCCCGCACGCGCCGCCGGGCTGCCCTCTTCCACCGTGTTCACCAGTGCGCCGCGCGGTCGGTCAAGCCCGAACGATGTCGCAAGGTCTTTCGTCACTTCCTGGATCACGACGCCGATGCGTCCGCGCGACACCCTGCCCTTTTCCTTGAGCTGCCCCTGGACATCGAGCGCCACGTCGATGGGAATGGCGAACGACAGTCCCATGAACCCGCCCGTTCGACTGTATATTTGCGAATTGATGCCCACCACCTCGCCCCGCATGTTGAACAGCGGGCCGCCCGAATTGCCCGGGTTGATGGCAACGTCGGTCTGAATGAACGGCACCAAGCTTTCGTCCGGCAAGGAGCGCCCCTTGGCGGATACGATGCCCGCCGTCACGGTATTGTCGAACCCGAAAGGTGAACCGATCGCCACGACCCATTCGCCCACCTTGAGTCGCGAGGGGTCGCCGAACTTGACCACCGGCAGGCCGCGCGCCTCCACCTTGATGAGGGCCACGTCAGTGCGACGATCCGCACCTACAACCTTGGCCTGAAACTCGCGCTTGTCGGTGAACCGGACGTCGATCTCGTCGGCCCCCTCTATGACGTGCGCGTTGGTGAGGATATAACCGTCCGGGCTGATGATGAAGCCCGACCCGAGCGAGCGGCTTTCGGAGCGCGGCTCGGGAATCGGTTGCTTCGGCATGAAGCGGCGAAAAAATTCCTGCAGTTCCTCGTCCCCGATGCCGGGGATTTGAGGCAGCGCCCTGCGCTTGACCGCCTGCTTGGTGCTGATATTGACCACCGCCGGTCCCTGCTCCTCGACCAGTCGGGTGAAATCCGGCAATTCCCGCGTCTGCGCGGCGGCGTGCCCCACGAGGCCGAGCAGGCATGCGGTTGCAACTAGCTTGAGTACTCGCATCTGGCTATCCATGGACTTCAACGCGGAGAATGGAACTGCACGGAGTCGGCAATGCGCCTCACGCTTATCGCGGGTGCTTCACCGACCACCGTAACAACATGATCCGCCACCTCGCGAGTATAGATGTTGATCGCGCCTAGGCTGGACAACCCCATGCGTTGCCGCTTGCCGCCGCTCGGCGGCAGTTCGATGAAGACGGAAACCGCCGCCAAACCGTCCGAATACACCACTTGTTCAACCTGCCTCGATTCGTGGATCCTGCGCTTCACTTCGATCACCTTCTTGAATCCCGGAAGATCGGGAGATACGCTCCACCCGGTCGTCTTTAAGTCCAGGGGCATGACATCCGCGTCCTCGACGTGCCAGCTGGAGGGGGCCTGCGGCGCGCGAACCTCGCTCAGCGGCACCGGCCCGATCGCCAGCTGGGTGAACGTGAACTGCTCCAGCGCCTTGCCGCTTTCGTCCAGAGTGACCGCCTTCAGCAGCATTCCGCTGGGGACGTCGGCCCAGAGCTTGTAGCCGTAGCGCAGGTCGTCCTTCGGCATTAGCAGGATTGCCTGACACTCGTATCCCGCGACTCGGGTGATCTCGCCCTTGCTGATGGTGTAGTGCTCTTCGAGCGTGCCGATCTGCGCCGGAAGCAGCGCCGGGAAAGCGCGTCTGTCGCCGCGCCGGTCGACCTTCACGGTGCGTCGATCGGGAAGGTAGCACTTGACCTCGTCTTCGGTGCGCAGGACCTCTCGCGGCGCCCCGTCCAGGGCCTCCAGCTTCTCAACGCTCCCGCGGGAGCCAACGCGACGGACAATTCGCGACGTCTCGCTGTGGCCGCCTTGCTGGTAGACGAATGTCCCCGTGTAGGAAAGCCGCTGGGTCGCCTGGTAAATCCTGCCCAGCCAATACACCGCATCGTCGGGCGCCGCCTGTTGCGCTTGCGCGATGCCGCCCCACGCCACCGCGACGATCCATATCGTTCGTGCAAGCAGCGCTACTCTGGGCGGGCTACTCCTCATCGGGCGTCGCTCTCGACAGCTTCATTAGATACGGTGCGGATGTACGGTGCTACGCCCTGCAGCGTCAGGCGCGGCGAATAACCCAGATGGGCGAGCAGATAGTCGTCGGTTGCGCTCGGCAACGGCACGCGTACGGCCGCCTGGGGGCGCGCCAGCGGATCGGTGGCTGTCCGGGGTACAGCGGCGATCCGCGCCGCGAGCGGACCCGTATCCGGCATCGGTCGCGGCGCAAACGCGAGCCACCCTACCAATACGACCGCGGCGATGCTGGCCGCGGCGGACAACGCCATCCAGCGCCCGCGCACCGGGATCTGCACGGTACGTCGCGGCGCCAGGATGGTCGGCTCCCGAGCCAGACGAGCCGCGACGCCGGCCGCCAAGTTTGTCCCCGGCACGTTTTCGCCGCGCAGGGCATCTCTTATGAGATGGTAGGTACACCATGCCCGTCGGGCCTCGTCCTCGCGCGCGAGCGAAGCCAGCGCAGCCTCGAATTCGCGCTCGCCGAGTTCGCCATCCATCAGCATCGAGATCTTCGCTTTCATCCTCTACCACCTCTTGTCTTTGGCCGTTTCGAGCAGAGGCCGAAGCTTCTCGGCGATCGCTTCCCGCGCTCGAAAGATACGTGACCGGACGGTGCCAATCGGGCAATTCATGATCTGTGCGATATCTTCGTAACTCATACCCTCGATCTCACGCAACTGAATGGCTGTGCGCAGCTCTTGCGGCAGCTCATCGATCGTCGCATTCATCGTCTGCGCAATTTCCTTCGACAGCAACTGACTCTCAGGTGTATCGATATCGCGTAGCTGCTCGGCATCGTCGTACCCTTCCGCTTCCTCGGCCACCACTTCGGTCGAAGTCGGTGCGCGCCGCCCCAGTGCTATTAGGTAGTTCTTGGCAGTGTTGATCCCTATTCGATAAAGCCAAGTGTAAAACGCACTGTCTCCGCGAAACCCCGGCAGGGCCCGGTAGGCCTTGATGAAGGCTTCCTGCGTCACATCCTCCACCTCGGCCGGATCGCGCACGAACCGCGATAGCAAGCGGGCCAGCTTGCGCTGGTACTTTTCCACCAGCAGCTCGAACGCGTGCTTGTCGCCCTTCTGGGCCCGCGAAACCAGCTGAGCGTCGATGTCGCGGTCAGCCACCGCAGGCTCCCAATGTGCGCGCCTGCGCCGCCTTCGCGCTGTCCCGCCCCGCCCGCTGCTTCCTCTGTGTCACAGACAATCGCCTTAGAAAATAGTTCTTCGGGCCTGTTGGCTTATGTCACGGACTGCGACGTTCCGGTGTCCGGAACTCGCCCCCACAGCGCCCACAGGCGCAGGGTCCGGAATAGGTCCGGATCCAGCATGTCGCGCCAGACGACTATGGTGCGGTGCATCCAAGGAGCGCCCGGGAGGATGACGACGAGTACGCTGACGAAGCGCCTCGGGGAAATGCGCAACCCAACGCGCTCAGCATTTGCCAGCTCCAGGATCACGCTGCCTCCGCTCCCGATAATGAGCGCCTGCACTGATCGCCTGCTGCGCAGGAGCGCCCGATCCCAGGCCGCCGCGAGGCCGAGGCCGGCGATAAGGAGCGCGAGACAGATCCCCGTCGCACCGGCCACGAGCATGCCGGCACACACGGCTGCGCCCCCGTGCACTACGACTATGGTCGCGGCCAGGCTGCGCGAGGGCGAAAGTTGGATGCGAAGGGTCCGTTCGTCGCTCAAACCCGGGCGAAAACCAGGGAACCGTTGGTGCCGCCGAAGCCGAACGAATTGGACATGGCAAAGCGCACCAACATGTCACGGGCGGCGTTGGGAACGTAGTCGAGGTCGCATTGGGGATCGGGGTTCTGCAGATTGATCGTCGGCGGGGAGACCTGATGGTGCGTCGTAAGAATGCTGAACACCGCTTCCACGCCGCCCGCGGCACCCAGTAGATGGCCGGTCATCGACTTGGTGGAATTCACGGCCACCCGTTTCGCATGCTCACCGAGCAATCTTTTCACCGCAATCGTTTCCGCGACATCGCCGAGCGGGGTCGAGGTACCGTGGGCATTTATGTAATCGACCACGTCGGGCGTCAGGCCGGCGTCCTTGAGCGCATTGCGCATGCAGCGGTAAGCCCCGTCTCCGTCCTCGCTGGGCGCGGTCATGTGATAAGCGTCGGCGGATACTCCATAGCCGACGACCTCGCAGTAGATGCGTGCGCCACGGGCCCTGGCGTGCTCGTATTCCTCCAGTACCACGGCACCGGCCCCTTCGCCGAGCACGAACCCGTCGCGGTCGCGGTCCCACGGCCGGCTGGCGCCCGCGGGATCGTCGTTGCGTGTGGACAGGGCGCGCGCCGACGCGAATCCTCCGATCGCGAGCTCGGTGACGGTGGCCTCCGCACCGCCCGCGATCATGATATCGGCGTCGCCATAGCGAATCGACTTTGTGGCCTCCCCGATACAGTGGGTAGAGGTCGTACACGCGGTGACAATTGCGAGGTTCGGCCCCTTGAGCCCGAGCATGATCGACAGGTTGCCTGCGATCATGTTGATAATCGTGCCTGGTATGAAGAACGGTGAGATTCGCCGCGGACCATTTTTCAGCAATTCGTCGTGCGTCGCCTCGATCAACGGCAGCCCGCCGATGCCCGAGCCGAAATTGACGCCTGCTCGCTCCGCGTCTTGGCCGGAAACGTTCACGCCGGCGTCGCGCCACGCCTGCAGCCCTGCAGCCATGCCGTAGTGGATGAACGTATCCATGCGGCGCGCTTCCTTGGGCGATAGGTACTGCGCAATGTCGAAGCCCTTGACCTCGCCGGCGATCTGGCTTGCCAGACGCGAGGGATCGAAGCGCGTGATGCGCGCAATGCCGGACTTGCCGGCCAGCACGTTTTCCCAGGCTTCGGTTACCGTGAGGCCCACCGGCGACACAATGCCGAGCCCGGTTACGACGACTCTGCGACGGGACAACTTCGCTCCTTACGGGTCGCCGGGGGCAATATCTCCAGCACCCCTGCGCCTTCAGAAATTCTCAGGACTTCTGATGGCCCTTGATGTAGTCCACGGCCTGCTGCACCGTGGTGATCTTCTCGGCCTCCTCGTCCGGAATTTCCGTCTCGAATTCCTCCTCGAGTGCCATGACGAGCTCGACGGTATCCAGCGAATCCGCACCCAGATCGTCAACGAACGAAGACTCGTTCTTGATTTCGGCCTCGTTGACGCCGAGCTGCTCGGCGATGATCTTCTTCACACGTTGTTCGATGTTTTCCATATGGTTCCTTCCCTTTGAGGCCAAGAGGGCCCGTATTCTACCAAAACGGTTGTGTCTACCCGCACCGAGAAAACGCTTTTGCTACATATACATGCCGCCGTTCACGTGCAGCACGGTCCCGGTCACATAGCCCCCGGGGGGGGACACGAGAAACGCGACCGCGCCCGCGACATCGCTTGCCTGGCCCAATCGCCCGAGCGGAATCTGGGCCAGAAGCGCTGCTCGTTGCTCGTCTGACAGCGCACGCGTCATGTCGGTGTCGATGAACCCGGGGGCGACACAGTTTACGGTGATGTTGCGGCTGCCAAGCTCGCGCGCCAGCGATTTTGTCATCCCGACGACGCCTGCCTTGGCCGCGGCGTAGTTGGCTTGGCCTGGATTGCCCGCGGCACCGACCACGGAAGTGATATTCACGATTCGTCCCCAGCGCGCCTTCATCATGCCGCGCATGACGGCGCGCGAGAGTCTGAATACCGACCGCAAGTCGGTTTCAATGACTTCGTCCCACTCGGCGTCCTTCATGCGCAGCGCAAGGTTGTCGCGCACCACAGCGGCATTGTTGACCAGCACGAGAATGTCGCCGAATTCCTTCTGTATCGCCGTCACGAGTGCGTCGCATTGCGCCGCGTCGCGCACGTCCAGCACTCGCCCGCCGCCCTTTGCGCCCGCCTGGACCAGGGCGTCGTCGATACTCTGCGCCCCATTGTCGCTGGTGGCGGTGCCGATAACGGTGGCGCCCTCCACCGCCAGCTGCAGCGCAATCGCGCGCCCTATCCCGCGCGAGGCGCCGGTAACCAAAACGACTTTGCCCGTCAGCATGCTCAGGCCCCCTTGAGCGCGGCCAGTGCCTGCTCCAGTGCGGCGCGGTCGGACAACGCTATTCCCTGCAGCTCGGGAGCGATGCGCTTGACCAGCCCGGCGAGGATTTTGCCCGGACCGCACTCGATCACATGCGTCACGCCGCTGCGCGCCATGTATTGGACCGTCTCAACCCAGCGAACCGCCGACGCTGCCTGCCGCACGAGCGCGTCCTTGATCTCAACAGGGTCCCGTGGCGAGGCCACGTCGACGTTGTTGATCAGCGGTATGACGGGCGACGCGACTTCGACTAGTTCGAGGTAATCCCTCAGGCGCTCCGCGGCCGGCTGCATCAGGCTCGAGTGAAATGGAGCGCTTACCGGCAGGGGGAGCGCGCGCTTCGCACCCTTCGCCTTGCAGGCCTCCATTGCGCGCGCCACCGCCGCCTTGTGTCCCGCAATCACCACCTGGCCCGGCGCATTGAAATTGACCGCCTGCACCGTCTCCCCCTGCGCCGCCTCCGCACATGCGACCCGGACGCTGTCGTCATCGAGGTTCAGAATCGCGGCCATCGCGCCCTTGCCTTCCGGCACCGCCTCTTGCATCGCTTGGGCGCGGTACCGCACCAGCGGCAGGCATTGCGCGAAACGGATCGCGCCGGCCGCGATCAGTGCCGTGTATTCCCCCAGGCTGTGGCCGGCAACGAGCTCAGGCTGCGGACCGCCGAGCGCGCCCCAGGCGCGGTACGCCGCGTAGCCGGCGGTTACCATCGCCGGCTGCGTGTTCAAGGTCAAATTGAGCGCCCCGGCCGGACCCTGATCCAGCATTTCCACGAACTCGCGGCCCAGCACTGCCTCGGCCTCGGCCAGCACTTCTGCCACTCCAGGCAGGCCGCCATAGGCTTGCAGCATTCCCACCGATTGCGAACCCTGTCCCGGAAACACCATTGCCAATTTCATTCTTTCTCGCCTCTCACATCGTCACCAGCGCTGCACCCCACGTGAATCCCCCTCCAACCCCTTGCATCAGCACGCGATGTCCGGCATGGATTCTGCCGGCGCGCACCCACTCGTCCAGCGCCAGCGGGATTGAAGCCGCGGAAGTGTTGCCGTGATGGTCCACGGTCACGACTACGCGCTCCTGCGGCATGCCTAGCTTTCTCGCCGTCGCCTCGAGAATCCGCACATTTGCCTGATGAGGAATCAGCCAGTCGATCTGAGAAAGATCCATTTTCGCCGCGGCCGCCGTTTCACGCGCGACTTCGTCGAGCACTCTGACTGCATACTTGAAGACACCCTGACCGTTCATCTGCAGGAAGGGCGAGCCGAGTATCCGGCCACCGCATACGTTTCCCGGCACGGAGAGCATCCCGGCTTGGCTGCCGTCCGCATGCAGCACCGCGGCGTGCACGCCAGGGCGTTCCGCCGCCTCCAGCACCACCGCGCCCGCTCCGTCGCCAAACAAGACGCACGTTCCGCGATCGTTCCAGTCGAGGATGCGTGAGAACACCTCGGCGCCCACCACCAGAGCGCGCTTGTACGTTCCGCCTCTGATGAAACTGTCGGCAGTCGCCAGAGCGTAGACAAAACCGCTGCATACCGCCTGCACGTCGAAGGCCGGACAACCCTTGATTCCGAGCTTGGCCTGCAGCAGGCAGGCAGTACTTGGAAATACGTAGTCGGGTGTCGAAGTGGCCAGTACGATCAGATCAATCTCATCCGCACCGACGCCGGCGGCTTCCAGCGCGCGACGGCTTGCCTCGAGTGCCAGGTCGCTCGAGGCCTGCGACTCGTCTGCGATGTGTCGCTGCACGATGCCGGTACGTTCGCGTATCCAGGCGTCGCTGGTTTCCAGGCGCGCCGCGAACTCGTCGTTGGTAACGATCCGGGGAGGCAGAAAGCTGCCGGTGCCGACAATACGGGAGTAGATCATTCGACCGGCGCCGCCGGAACCTCGTGCTGGGCGGGCGGATGCAACTGCGCCATGCGCTGCGTGATGCGTTGCAGAACATTGTTGCGCACTTCCTCGACTGCGCGCCAAAGCGCCTGGCGGAAGGCGAACACGTCCGCCGAGCCGTGACTCTTGATCACGATGCCGCGCAGGCCGAGTAGGCTGGCACCGTTGTAACGGCCCGGATCCATGCGGCGACGGAACGCGCCGAGCACCGGCAGCGCGGCGAGCGCGGCAAGCCTGCGCAGCGGATTGCGAGTGAACTCCTGCCGCAGCGCCGCAGCCATCATTCGCGCCACCCCCTCCGAGGCCTTGAGCGCAACATTGCCCACAAAGCCGTCGCAGACCACGACGTCGGTCGTTCCCTTGTAGATGTCGTCGCCTTCCACGTTGCCGAAGAAATTGAGCCCGCTGTTGCGCAATAATTCCGCAGCCTGTTTCACGGCGTCGTTGCCCTTGATGTCCTCGGCGCCGATATTGAGCAGACCTACCGACGGCCGATCCTTGTGCTCCACCGCTGCCACGAGCATCGCCCCCATGATCCCAAACTGGAGCAAGTGCTCGGCGCTGCAGTCCACGTTGGCGCCGAAGTCCAGCATGTAGGTATGTGCGCCGCGCATGTTCGGCACCACGGTCGCAAGCGCGGGCCGATCTATGCCAGGCAGCGTCTTGAGCACGAAGCGCGAAACGGCCATCAGCGCGCCGGTATTCCCGGCGCTCACGCAGGCGTGCGCTTCGCCCTTCTTGACCAGGTCCGCGACGACGCGCATGGACGAGTCTTTCTTGTAACGCAGCGCACCGGCCGGAGGCTCGTCCATGGTGACCACCTCGCTCGCGTGGTGCACCCGCAGGCGAGGGCCGGTGGCCGCGCGGCGAGCGGATAGCTCCGCTTCGATCGCGTCGCGCAAGCCCACCAGCACCACATCGACGTCCTCATGCCGGCGCTGGAACTCCAGCACGGCGGGAACCGTCACGTGGGGCCCGTGGTCCCCTCCCATGCAGTCGACCGCAACAGTAATGTCCATCCGGCGCCTAAAGCGTGGTCACCGCGCCCGAGCGCGCGGCGGGATCGCCCGACGAATGCGCGCAACGAACTGCGCGCGGTTCGGCCTGCGCCGCCTACTCGCCTTTCCGCTCGACGACCTTCTTGCCGCGATAGTAGCCGGTCGGGCTCACATGATGCCGCAGGTGCACTTCGCCGCTGGTCGGTTCGACCGCGACCGCCGGCTGCCCGAGGAAGTCGTGCGCGCGGCGCATGCCGCGCCTGGAAGGGGATTTCTTGTTCTGCTGTACTGCCATGATGAAGCTCCTTTGATCAGGTTCGTGGTTCCGCCAGCCGGTGCTTGCGGAGATTCAACTGCGCTTGCCTCGCGCTTGCGTCTCGCGCGTCCCGAGCATGCCGCGCAAATTCGCGAACGGCGACGCGGGCGATCCCGCACCCGCTCTTGCCTGCGCGACGCAATGCTCGTGACGCGGCGCGTACGGCACCGCGAGCAACAACTCATCCTCGAGCAATTCGTGCACTTCCATTGCCTTGCTCGCCACCATCCAGTCCGGCCCCTCTGCCTCTACCGGCATGGCGTCGATTTCCGCCTGCGAACGCGCCAGCACCAGTACGGCGTGGATCCGCAGCGGGAACTCGATGGGTGCGAGACAGCGCTGGCAGCCGAGCTGCAGCGCACCCCGGATTCTAAGGTGCAAAGCTGGCCTGTCCTTCGCGTCCGGCATGCCTGCGAGCGAATATTCAACCGTACCCGCCTGGGACGACAGCAGAGGACTGAGGCGGGCAAAATCGCCTATCGGCCAAACACCGCCCAGGCAGGCACGCGATGCGGCGAAATCGTATCCGTCGATGACAGGGCGGTGCGGCATAAACGGAAAATGATATCATCCATGAAAAACCTTGTCAAAACAAAGTCATGGATCAACCTAGAGAACTGGTGCTAGCGTCCACCTCCGCCTACCGCCGCGCCCTGCTGCGACGCCTGCCGCTGCGCTTCGAAACGTCGGCGCCGGACACGGACGAGACAGCGCTGCCTGGAGAGCGCCCGCAGGAGACAGCCTGGCGCCTTTCCTTGGACAAGGCGCGCGCGGTCGCACGCCGCTTCCCCGATGCACTGGTGATCGGCTCGGACCAGGTTGCCGCGCTCGGCGACGAGCGTCTTAGCAAACCAGGCAACCATGCCAACGCGCTGCGCCAGCTGCGCAGCCTGAGCGGCAGGACGGCCGACTTCCACACCGCGGTAAGCCTGCTCGATGCCCGCACGGGAGAAGCCCGCTCCCACATCGTTCCTTGCCGCGTCGTATTTCGCTCCCTCGACGAGCGACAAATCGAGACCTATCTTCGCATCGAACAACCTTACGATTGCGCCGGCAGCGCGAAATCGGAAGGGCTGGGCATCGTCCTGATCGAGCGGATCGAGACCGAAGATCCCACCTCTCTCATCGGCCTGCCGCTCATCGCCCTGAGCACGATGCTGGCCCAGGCCGGCATGCCCGTGCTCGGTTGATGCACCCCACGCTTTACGCGATTCCGACTCCGCTCGGCGGCTCGCCTGCTGACGCGTTGCCCGAGTCCGCGCTGGCTATCATTCGCAGCCTGCAGGATTTCGTGGCCGAGAACGCCAAGAGCGCGCGTGCGTTCCTGGCCGCGGTTGGAATGCCGTGCGCCCTGCGCGAGTTACGTATCGAGGTGCTCGACCAGAACACTCGCGGCGATTCGGTGCGTGCCCTGCTCTTCCCCTTGCGGGAGGGACGCGCGCTTGGCCTGCTGTCCGAGGCGGGTTGCCCTGCGATCGCCGATCCGGGCGCCCTGTTGGTCGCCGCGGCGCATCGAGAAGGCTTCCGCGTCGCGCCGCTGATCGGACCCTCCTCCCTCGTTCTCGCTCTGATGGCCTCCGGCCTCGAGGGTCAGCGCTTTGGGTTCTGCGGCTACCTCCCCCGCGACAAGGAAGCGCGCGAACAGCGCATCCGTCAGCTCGAACAACGCTCCAAGGCCGAGGCGGCGACGCAGATATTCATCGAGACGCCGTACCGCAACGACGCGATGGTGACGTCTCTGCTTCGCGTGTGCGCGCCGGACACTCGGCTATGCATCGCATCTGACCTGACGCTTCCGCAAGAGAGCGTCGTCACGCGTTCGATTGCTGCCTGGCGTGCCTTCGCGCCAGCTCCCGGCCGACGTCCGAGCGTGTTCATGCTGCTCGCTTAGCACCGTCGGATTAGCCCGCACTATCGATTTCGAAAAAGCTCTAATGGCACATTGATCACGGTCGACTGCATACTCCCTGTGCGCGCAGCCGCGCGCGTGCCAAAGTCCGCAGAGACTCGCGCGTACCTAACTCAACTTGCCAAAGGAGGAGGAAAAATGAAAAGCAGTGTTCGCTCGCTGATCGGTGGCGCCCTCGTGCTTGGGATGGCATCTGCGGCACACTCAGGAGAGGCGTTTCACGGTGCACCCGCCACCAAGTCCGAGTACGGCGTGATCTTCCACATCGATGGTGGAGACGAGGCCACCATCAAGAAGACATTGAATAACGTCGAGAACCTGCTTCACGACCCGCGCTTCAAGGGCCGGACTCTTCACGTCGAGCTGCTGGCGAACAGCAAGGGGTTCGCCGTCTACGTCAAACACAACGGCTTCGAGAAACGGCTCAAGGACCTCCAGGAACACGGCGTGCAGCTCTCGCAGTGCGCGAATACTCTGCGCGAGCTCCACGTCGATCGCAAGAACCTCTACAGCTTCATCAGCATCGTTCCGTCTGGCATGGGCGAAATCACGATCCGCGAAGCCGAAGGTTGGGCCTACATCCACCCATCATCCCCGGAGAGCCAACTATAGGCTCGAGCTCCCTGCTCAGCGCAACGTCGGCGCATCGCGCACCGCGAATTCGGCCAGCGCGCTTGCGGCGCTCGCGCCGAAGCGGCGCGCGAACTTCTCCGCCAGGTTCTCTTTTTGCGTATAGTCGACGACGTTTTCCGCCTTGATCACTTCGCGCGCGACTGAATTCAGCGTGCCGTAGCCGTCGGCCAGCCCCAGTTCGATGCTTTGCTGCCCGGTCCATATCAGGCCGCTGAAGATGTCCGGCGTCTCCTTCAGCCGCTTGCCGCGTCCCTGGCGCACGTCGTCGATGAATTGGCGGTGGATCTGGTCGAGCATCGCCTGTGCGTACTCCTTCTGCTTTTCGTCCTCCGGCAGAAACGGATCGAGGAAACCCTTGTTCTTGCCGGCGGTCAGCAGGCGGCGCTCGACGCCGAGCTTCTGCATCAGGCCGGTCAGCCCGAATCCGTCCATGCGCACGCCGACCGAACCGACAATGCTCGAGCGCGTAACGTAAATCCTGTCCGCGGCCGCCGCGACGTAGTAGCCGCCCGAGGCGCAGATGTCCTCGACCACGGCGTAAAGCGGAATGCGGGGGTATTTCTTGCGCAGGCGCCGGATTTCGTCGTAGATGTTCTGCGCCTGTACCGGGCTGCCGCCCGGGCTGTTGATGCGCAACACGACGCCCTTGGTGGTGCCGTCCTTGAATGCGGCCCGCAGCGACGCGTTGATCTTCTCCGCGCTCGCGTCGGTGCCGGGCGCGATCAAACCGTTCAGTTCCACCAGTGCGGTGTGGCTTGCGCCGGCCGCCTCGGCGGTCTTGTCCCGCCAGTCCACCGCCAGCAGGATCATCACGGTCAGGTAGGTGAAGAACAACAGCTTGAAGAAGATGCCCCACATGCGCGAGCGCCGCTGTTCCTTGAGCGCCGCCATCGCGAGCCTCTCGATCAACCCGCGTTCCCACTGCCCGCCGTCGTCAGTCATCTGCGAATCCCAAGAAGAAGATTTTGCCGTCGCGCTCCGTGACGCGCAATGGCACGAGAGGTGCGCCGTTGCAAGGTCCGCCCCGGCACGCGCCGCTGGCGGGGTCGTATACCGCCCCGTGCGACGAGCATATCAAATCGTGTCCGTCCGCGCCGAAGAAGTCCCCCTCGCGCCAGTCCAGCTCCAGCGCCACGTGGCTGCAGCGGTTCAGGTAGCCCCTGACAGTGCCGCCGAAGCGCACCGCGAACGCCGGCACGGGCTCGCCGAAGTAATCGACCTCGAAGCGTACGCCGCGCCCCCCCTCCGCCAGCGCCGCGGCAACGCAGATCAGCCGTTCTGCGTCAGCCATCGCGCAAGGGCTTCCACGCTCGACACACAGGCGCGCGGCTCGAGCGCGCGCAACGTCTGCTCATGGTGCGCGCCGTAGGTTACGGCCACTGCGTCGACTCCCGCGTTGCGCGCCATCTCCAGGTCGTGCGAGGTATCGCCGATCATGAGCACCCGGTGCGGTTCCATGTCCAACTCCTGCATCAGTTCGAGCAGCATCGCCGGATGCGGCTTGGAGTCGGTCTCGTCCGCGCAGCGCGAGGCGCCGAAATGCACGCCTAGCCCGCTCGCCGCCAGCGCGCGGTCAAGCCCTGCGCGACTCTTGCCGGTTGCCACTGCCAGCATGTGCCCGCGCCGGGCGAGCTCGGACAGCAGCTGCGGCACTCCATCGAACAGCGACATCGAACTCTCGCGCGCCAGAAAATGGCGCCGATACAGTTCGGCGAAGTCAAGATAGCGCTCGCGCGGCAACTCCGGGACCGCATGCCTCAACGAGTCCTGCAGCCCCAGCCCGATGACGTGGCGAGCGCGCTCGCGGTCCGGCACCGGAAGCCCCATGTCGCGGCTGGCCGCCTGGATGCACTCAGCGATGGTGGCGGCCGAGTCGATCAGGGTACCGTCCCAGTCGAACACGAGCAGCGCGTAGCGCGGCTCAGCCGCCATGGCCGGCAAATCTCTGTTCGACGAACTCGCGCATGTCCGGCGGCAAGGGAGCTTCCACGCGCAGGACAATGCCGCTCGCGGGATGCCGCATCACCAGCCTGCGCGCATGCAGCATCAGGCGTTTGACACCTTGCTTGGCCAGCGTCCGGTTCAGCTCGAAGTCTCCGTACTTGTCGTCCCCCAGTATGGGGTGACCGGCATGCGCCAGGTGGACGCGGATCTGATGCGTGCGTCCGGTCAGCAGGCGCAGCTCGAGCAGGCTCAGCTCGCCGCTCTGCGCCAGCGGACTGACTCGCGTCACGGCTGACTGACCTTCCGCGCGCACGCTCACTCTGCGCTCGCCGCTCGCGGTGACGTGTTTGTGCAGCGACTCGCGCAATTCCTTCGTTCCCCCGCGCCAGCGCCCCGCGGCGACCGCCACGTACACCTTCTCCAGTTCTCCCTGACGCAGCATGCGGTGCAATTCCACCAAGGCGCTGCGCTTCTTCGCCACTATCAGCAGCCCGGAGGTGTCCCGGTCGAGCCGGTGCGCGAGCTCGAGGAACTTGGCCTGCGGGCGCGCCGCCCGCAGCGATTCGATCACGCCGTAGCTGACGCCGCTGCCGCCGTGCACGGCGGTGCCTGAAGGCTTGTTTACCACCAGCAGCGCCGCGTCCTCGTACGCCACCGGGAGCTCGACCGGGCGTGGCGCCGGCCGCACGGGTTTGTCAGCCAGCCTGACGGGCGGCACGCGAACGCGATCGCCGGTACGAAGGCGATAGTCCGGACCGACCCGGCCGCTGTTTACTCGAACTTCTCCGCTACGCAGCACGCGGTAGATATGGCTTTTCGGCACCCCTTTGAGGCGCCGGATGAGGAAATTGTCGATGCGCTGCGCTGCGCTTTCCTCGCCGACTTCCAGCAGAGTGGCCCGAGCCTTGCTTAAGTCATTCATTTTCCGTATTATCTCGGGGCTGCTTCGAGTTGCGAGGCACAGGTTCGCGGTAAGCGCCTAGCGCCGCCAGGATCTGCAACCCGCCTCCGCCCTGCTGAAGCAGGGCCCGAAGCAAAGGTTAATTTCGCTCACCGGGAGTAGCGATAGTACTAGAAGCGCGCGCAGAGGGTTTTTCCCTCGGAAACGCCCGCACCCCTTAAGGAAGGGTGCACGGATTCCGGCCGCCGCCGGGTTTTGGCAAACCGACAGGCAATGTCGCCGAACCGAAAGAAGGCTTTGACTGGTCGAAAACTAGGAGAATCCTGACCGACGGACCGCCGGTTCCCCTGCGAGCGCAGGAGAACTGGAAGTGAAACGCATGTTATTCAACGCGACGCAGCAGGAAGAACTGCGCGTCGCCATCGTAGAAGGCCAGAAACTCGTCGATCTCGACATCGAATCGGCATCGAGGGAGCAGCGCAAGAGCAACATCTACAAAGGCGTCATCACCCGCATCGAGCCCAGTCTCGAGGCCGCCTTTGTCGACTACGGCGAGGAACGGCACGGTTTCCTCCCGTTCAAGGAAGTCGCGCGCAGCTACTTCCGCTCCGACATAGATGTCGGGAAAGCCAGGATCCAGGACGCCCTCAAGGAAGGCCAGGAGCTGATCGTCCAGGTGGAAAAGGACGAACGCGGCACCAAGGGCGCCGCGCTCACAACCTTCATCAGCCTGGCCGGGCGCTATCTGGTGCTGATGCCGAACAATCCCCGCGGCGGAGGCGTCTCGCGCCGCGTCGAAGGGGAGGAGCGCAACGAGCTGCGCGACACGCTCGACCAGCTGGTCCTGCCGGAAGGCATGAGCGTCATCGCACGCACGGCCGCGATCGGACGCTCCGCCGAGGAACTGAACTGGGACCTGAATTACCTGATGCAGTTGTGGCGCGCGATCGAGAGCGCCTCGGCCGACCGTACGCCGGGGCCTGACGGGCGCTACGTCGCCAAGCCGTTCCTGATCTACCTCGAGTCCAGTCTGGTTATTCGCGCGATCCGCGACTACTTCCAACCGGACATCGGCGAGATTCTGATCGACACCGACGAGATCTATGAACAGGCACGCACGTTCATGGAAATCGTGATGCCGGGCAACGTCGGCAAGGTCAAGCTCTACCGCGACGATGTGCCGCTGTTCTCGCGCTTCCAGATAGAGCACCAGATCGAGAGTGCCTACGCGCGCCATGTGAACCTTCCCGCGGGCGGCGCGGTGGTGATCGACCACACCGAGGCGCTGGTCGCGATCGACGTCAACTCGGCGCGCGCGACGAAAGGTCACGACATCGAGGAAACCGCGCTGCGCACAAACCTGGAGGCGGCGGACGAAGTCGCACGCCAGCTGCGGCTGCGGGACCTCGGCGGGCTGATCGTGGTCGACTTCATTGACATGGAATCCCAGCGCAACCAGCGCGAAGTCGAAAACCGCTTCCGCGAGGCGCTGCGCTTCGATCGCGCCCGGGTGCAGATCGGCAAGATCTCGCGCTTCGGACTGATGGAGCTGTCGCGTCAGCGGCTTCAGCCTTCGCTCGAGGAAACCGCGCACATCAACTGCCCGCGCTGCAGCGGCACCGGTTTCATCCGCGGCACCGAGTCCACGGCGCTGCACCTGCTGCGCATCCTGCAGGAAGAAGCGATGAAGGAGAACACCGGCGCGGTGCACGCCCACGTGCCGGTCGACGTGGCGAGCTTCCTGCTCAACGAGAAGCGCGGCGAGATCCAGAAGCTTGAGGCGCGGCTCAGGGTGAACATCGTCCTGGTGCCCAGCCCGCACCTCGAGACGCCGCATTACAAGGTGCAGCGGCTGCGCCACGACGAGCTGAACGAGATGGACCACGTGCCGGCGAGCTACGAGCTGGTCGAGCAGCCGGAAGAAGCCGCGGCACCCGGCGCGCCCAGCGAGCCCAAGCGCGAGCGCCAGGAAGCGGTGGTCAAAGGCATCACGCCCGACCAGCCGGCGCCGAACGTCCC
>JBAUTW010000564.1:0-3457 GCA_049582365.1 Burkholderiales bacterium
GATGCCGGAAGTTTCCACCACCACCAGGTCGAAGCCGGCGGCGCGGCAGGCCGCGACCGCCTCCGGCAGGGAGGCTGCGATCTCGGCGCCCGAGGCGCGCGTCGCGAGCGAGCGCATGAAGACCTGCTTGCCGTTGATCGCATTCATCCGGATGCGGTCGCCGAGCAGCGCGCCGCCCGTCTTCCTGCGCGAGGGGTCGACCGCGATGATCGCGATCTTCAGCCGGTCCGACTGATCCAGGCGAAATCGGCGCACCAGCTCGTCGGTGAGCGAGCTCTTGCCCGCGCCGCCGGTGCCGGTAACGCCCAGCACCGGGGCCGATTTTGACTTCGCAGCTGTAAGAAGCTCTTTCTTCAGATCTTCATTGAAGGCACCCGACTCCAGCGCGGTAATCACCTGCGCCAGCGCACGGCGGTCTCCCGCCTTGAGCGCCCTGAGGTCCTTTGGCGCGTATTGCGACGGATCGAAGTCGCAGCGCGCCAGCATGTCGTTGATCATGCCCTGCAGCCCCATCTTCTGCCCGTCCTCGGGCGAGTAGATGCGCGCCACGCCGAAGGCGTGCAGGGCCTGGATCTCCTCCGGCACGATGACCCCGCCACCACCGCCGAACACCTTGATGTGCTCGCCGCCCCGCTGGCGCAACAGATCGATCATGTAGCGGAAGTACTCGATGTGCCCGCCCTGGTAGGACGACACCGCAATTCCCTGGACGTCTTCCTCGAGCGCCGCGCTGACCACGTCCTCGACGGAGCGGTTGTGGCCGAGATGAATCACCTCGGCACCAGAAGCCTGCAGGATCCGGCGCATGATGTTGATCGACGCGTCGTGGCCGTCGAACAGGCTCGCCGCGGTGACGAAGCGGATCTTGTGCTTGGCCTTGTAGACCAGATTCTTCGACTCGGACAGGTCGGTCATCGAGGGCCTCCGGGGAACGTTACGCTACTTGACGTTTACGTAAACGTCAACTCGCCGCGGCTGCCGCCGCGGGGCGCTGCCCCTTGCCACGAGTATAGCTAGCCCTCGAGGCGCTCGGCCACCAGCTCGGTGAGGCTCTGGATCGACTTGTCCCACTTGTGGTAGGCGGCGCCGTCGTCGAAGCTGAGGCGGCAGTTGGCGCAGCTGGTGGCGAGCAGCTCGGCGCCGGTGGCGTCGATTTCCTCCATCTTGATGCGGAACGCGCCGCGGCGCAGCTCGTCCGCGCGCTTGATCGCCACCACCCCGCCTCCGCCGCCGCAGCACCAGGCCGCGTCGGCATGGTCGCCCATCTCGCGCAGCTCGACGCCCAGCGCGGCGAGCACCTCGCGCGGCGCCTGGGATGCACCGCCGCGGCGCGACACCTGGCAGGGATCGTGGAAAGTGAGCGACTTCGCGAGCGGCTTGAGCCGCAGCTTGCCTTTCCTGGCGAGCGCCGCGAGGTATTCGGAGATGTGCAGCACCTCGAACGGCAGCGGCGCGCCGTGCACGTTGGCGCCGTCCCACCTGAGAGCGCCGTAGGCATGTCCGCACTCGGGCAGCACCACGGTCTTCGCCTTGCACTCGATCGCGGCGTCGATGATGCGCTCGCTCATGTCGTGCTGCCAGTCGCGGTTGCCAGAAAGCATGCCGAAGTTGGTCGCCTCGTAGCCCCTGGTCGAGACGGTCCAGCTCTCGCCCGCGTGCTTGAGCACTTTTGCCGCCGCGACCAGCGAGTCCGGATACTTCATGATCTCGACCGACGAGAAGGTCATCAGCACGTCGGCCTGCGGCAGGTCGAGCGGAATCTTGATGTCGTGCTCGTCCTCGAGCCAGTCGATGCGCTCCTTGAGCACCTTGGGCGTCGCGCCGAGCGGGCTCATCTCGTTCTCGGCGCGCTCGGCCGCGGCACGCAGGTCCTCGGGAACGAGGCCGGCGGCGAACATGCCGTGGCGCGCGCGCGAGATGAGCGCCGCGATGTCGATCCCCATCGGACACACCAGCGTGCAGCGCCCGCACATGGTGCAGGCATCGTAGATCAGCTCCTGCCAGGACTCGAGCTCGGCCAGCGTGACTTCCTTCTCCGCGCCGAGCAGGCGCGCAAGCGGCGCCCAGGGCGCGGTGGTGCGCCGGTAGGCGTGCAGGAACGGCTCGAGCTTGTTGATCGGGGTGTACTTGGGATCGAGCGTCGAGGTGTAGAAGTGGCAGGCCTGGGCGCAGTGCCCGCAGCGGATGCAGGCGTCCATGTGCACCGCGGCTTCGCGCGTGAAGTCGCGCACGAAGGCATTCATCGCGGCCGCGACGCGCTCCGGCGCCGGGCGCTTGCTTTCGAGACTCATGGCATCGCTCCGCGGCGCCCGTACTTGACGCCCGTTATCCCGCGCGACCAGAACGCCAGTCCCGCATGCATCAGCTTGCCGAACGGGAACCAGAGCAGGAACAGCTCGACCGTCAGCAGGTGAACCGCGATATAGGTCTGGTTGAAGCCGCCGGCGGCAGTGTCGAACGCCGCCATGCCGGTCGCCACCGGCAGGAAGATCACCAGCCAGCTGAAATAATCGTCGAAGCGCGACAGCAGCCGCTTCACCGGGTCGGTGAGCCGCAGCATGAGCGCGACCAGCAGCGCGAACATCGTCACGCCACCGGCGAAATAGGTCACCGGCGCGGGCAGCGCCGGCCAGCCCACGCCGATCAGCTTGCGGATGAACTCGATATGCGGCAGATAGGCGAACACGATCACCGCCAGGCCGATGTGGTACAGGTAGCCGATGAAGACCGAGAACCCGATCTTGGCGCCGAAGCGCGGATGCGGCCAGAAGCGACGCAGGATGCCGTGCAGCGCGCTGGCTGCTGCGGCGTCGACGCGCGGCACCGAGCGGTCGAGCGGCGCGGGGCGGGTCGCCAGGCGGAAGATGCGCCACAGCGTGCCGGCGACGAATACGGTCAGCGCCGTCGTCAGCGCCGGACCTCGTGCGAATTCGAGCAGCGTCATGGAACTCTCCTATAGCCGGTGCTGATATGCTCGGCGATGTGGCCTGCGTCGATTTGATTGAAGTCAAGAACCATCAGGTTTTCGGCCCGTGAGTACCGAGATCGAGCCCCCGCGCCGAAGCGCGCTCGAATTTTTCGACCGGCAGTTCGAGCGTCAGGTCGAAGCAAGCGACTATGCCCTGAATCCCTTCGAGCGCGCGGTCCTGCCGCACCTGTCGGGCGAGGTGCTCGACCTGGGATGCGGGCTGGGCAACCTCGCGCTCGAGGCAGCGCGGCGCGGCTGCCGCGTGACCGCCCTGGATTCCAGTGCAACGGCGATCGCCGATCTCGCGCGCCGCTTCGCCGTGCGCGGCCTCGCGCTCGAAGCGCACTGCGCGGATCTGCGCCACTACGTCCCGGCGCGCGATTACGATTGCGTGGTGTCGATCGGCCTGCTGATGTTCTTCGCCTGCGCCGACGCGCGCGGCCTGCTTGCGCGCATGCGTGAAGCGGTCCGCCCCGGCGGCCTGGTCGC
>JBAUTW010000565.1:0-1676 GCA_049582365.1 Burkholderiales bacterium
GCCCGGTGCTGCGCGCGCTGGCGCAGCTGGTGCGCGAGCGCGGGCTGCCGCTCGAGCCGCTGCACGACCTGCTGGACGCCTTCTCGCAGGACGTGGTGAAGCCGCGCTACGCCGACTACGCCGAACTGCTCGAGTACTGCCGCCGCTCGGCCAACCCGGTCGGGCGCCTGCTGCTGCACCTGTTCCGCGCCGCCACGCCCGGCAACATCGCGCAATCCGACGCGCTGTGCAGCGCGCTGCAGCTGGCGAATTTCTGGCAGGATGTTGCGCTCGATTACGCAAAGGGAAGGATCTACCTGCCGCAGGACGAGATGGCGCGCTTCGGCGTGAGCGAAGCGCATATCGCCGAGCGCCGCTGCGACGACGCCTGGCGCGCGTTGCTCGGGTTCCAGGTCGAGCGCACGCGCGCGATGTTCCACAGCGGCGCGCCGCTCGGGCGCCGCCTGCCGGGGCGCGTCGGGCTCGAGATCCGCGCCACGGTCCAGGGCGGTCTGCGGGTGCTGGACAAGCTCGGCGCGGTGCGGTTCGACGTCTTTCGCCGCCGCCCGGTCCTCGCCTGGTACGACTGGCCCCTGCTTCTTTGGCGCGCCCTGTGACCCCGGACGAGTACTGCCAGCAGAAGGCGGCCGGGAGCGGCTCGAGCTTCTATTACGCCTTCCTGTTCCTGCCGCCCGAGCGGCGGCGCGCGATCACCGCCCTGTACGCCTTCTGCCGCGAAGTGGACGACGCGGTGGACGCCATCTCCGACCCGCAGCTCGCGCGCGCCAAGCTCGACTGGTGGCGCGCCGAGATCGCCAATCTGGCCGCCGGCAGGCCGCAGCACCCGGTGACGCGCGCGCTGGCGCCCGGCGCGGCGAGCTACGGCATCAGCGCCGAACGCCTGAATGAAATCGTCGACGGCATGCAGATGGACCTCGAGCAGTCGCGCTACCTCGACTTCAAGGGGCTCGAGCGCTACTGCTACCGCGTGGCGGGCGTGGTCGGCATCCTCTCGGCAGGGATCTTCGGCTACTCGGACCCGCGCACGCTCGAGTACGCGCGGCAGCTGGGCACCGCGTTCCAGCTCACTAACATCATCCGCGACGTCGGCGAGGACGCGCGCAACAACCGCATCTACCTGCCGATGGAAGACCTCAAGGCGCACGGCGTCACCGCGGCAGACATCCTCAACGCGCGCTACAGCGACGCCTTCGCCGCGCTGATGCGCTTCCAGGCGCGCCGCGCGCAGGCCTGCTACGACAAGGCGCTCGGCGCCCTGCCGCAGGCGGACCGGCGCGCGCAGCGACCGGGACTGATCATGGCCGCGATCTACCGCGCGCTGCTGGCCGAGATCGAGCGCGACGGCTTCAAGGTGCTCGACCGGCGCACCTCGCTCACCCCGCTGCGCAAGCTCTGGATCGCCTGGAAGACGTGGATCGGCGCGTAGCGATCGTCGGCGCCGGCTACGCCGGCATGGCCTGCGCGGTCACGCTCGCGCATCGAGGCGTGCCGGTCACGGTGTACGAGTCGGGCCCGGTTCCCGGGGGGCGCGCACGCCGCATCGTGTCGCAGGGCCGGGCGCTCGACAACGGCCAGCACATCCTGATCGGCGCCTACGGCGAGCTGTTCGGCCTGATGCGGCGCGTCGGCGTGCCGAGCGACGCGCTGCTGCGCATGCCGCTCCAGCTGCGCTACGC
>JBAUTW010000566.1:0-2394 GCA_049582365.1 Burkholderiales bacterium
CGCGGCCGCGCGCTTGGCGAGCCACCAGCGGTAAGGCGGCGGCACCAGTGTGAACTCAGGATCGACGCCGAGCTTTTGCGCCGCGTCCATCGCCCAGTTCGGGTTGTAGAGCATCTCGCGCGCGAGCGCGACCAGGTCGGCGCGGCCCTCGGCGAGGATCGCCTCGGCCTGGTGTGCGTGCACGATCAGGCCGACCGCCATGGTCGCGACGCCCGCCTCTCGCCTTATCTTCTCGGCGTACGGCACCTGGTAGCCGTAGGCCGGCGCGAGCGCCGGCGGCCTGGCGACCAGGCCGCCCGAGCTGCAGTCGATCACGTCCACGCCGAGCGCCTTGACCGCCTGCGCCAGCGCCACGCTCTGCTGCGGGCCCCAGCCCGAATCGTCCTCGGCCGAGATGCGCAGGAACAGCGGCTTGTCTTCGGGCCAGCTCGCGCGCACCGCCTCGCACACTTCGAGCGCGAAGCGCATGCGCCTTTCTTCCGAGCCGCCGTATTCGTCGCCGCGCGTGTTCGACGCGGGCGACAGGAATTGGTGGATCAGGAAGCCGTGCGCGCCGTGGATCTCGACCACGTCGAAGCCGGCGGCATGGGCGCGCGCCGCGGCGCGGCCCCAGGCTTCGGCGATGGCGCGGATCTCGGCCCGTTCGAGCGCACGCGGCGCGCTCGAGGCGGCGTCGAACGCAATCGCGCTCGGCGCCACCAGCTCCCAGGCGTCCCAGTCGGCGATCGCATCAGACCTGCGGAGCGGCTGGCCGCCCTCCCACGGGCGCTGGATGCGCGACTTCCTGCCAGAATGGCCGAGCTGGATCCCGGCTGCCGCGCCGCAGGAATGCACGAAGTCCGCGCAGCGCGCGAGCGCCGGCACGAACTTGTCGTCCCACAGCCCGAGGTCGCCCAGCGTGCCGCAGCCGCGGCGCTCGACCTTGGTCGATTCCATCATCACCAGCCCCGCGCCGCCGGCGGCGTAGCGCCCGGCGTTCATCAGGTGCCAGTCGGTGGCGAAGCCCTCGACCCCGGCGTACTGGTGCATCGGCGCCGTCACGATGCGGTTCTTGAGCGTGAGCGCGCGCAGCGCGAGCGGGGTAAAAAGCAGCGGTTGACTCATGATCGGCCTTGCTTTCCTTGTTCGAGCTGCGCGATCAATTCGGGGTCGTCGTTCTTGGCCGAGTTGAGCCTGGTGCTCACCGCGTAGTGGGCGAAGTTCGACTGCGCCAGTTTTACCATGCCGGCCGCGTCTTCGGCCTTGTCCACGTCCGCGCGCACCCAGCGCATCAGCAGCTCGTCCGGCAGCACGACCGGCATGCGGTCGTGGACTTCCGCCACCGACGCGGCGGCCGCGCGGGTGAGGATGGCGCAGGTGAGCTGCGCCGCGGGCGAAGTCTCCAGCAGCGCGGCGAAGCACACCGGCCTGCGGTCGCGGCGAAAAATGTAGTGCGGCTGCTTGTAGGGCTTGAGCTCGCCGCTCGCCGGATCGGTGCGCTGCGCCGCCTGCCATTCATACCAGCCCTCGGCCGGGATCAGGCAGCGCGAGTGGCGCCAGGCGTGGCGCCACATCGGCTTGGCCGCCGCTTCCTCGGCACGCGCGTTGATCGAGTAGGAGGGCGGCTTGTCCTGCTTCCACCAGGACGGAATCAGCCCCCAGCGCGCCTCGGCCAGCTCGAGCCCGCCCGAGCCGCCCTCGACCAGGATCGGGATCTCGGTCGCCGGCAGGACGTTGTAGCGCCGCCCGAACGGGTTGCTGTTGCCGCGCCCGACCTGCCAGGCGCGCTCGATCGCGGCGCGCTCGGGGCTGACGTATCGTCCGCACATGGCCCTGCATCATAATGGAGGCGCGATGAGACTGGTCCCGCCGCGCGTGATTCCGCCCTCGATGCCGCTCGGGCGCCTGGCGTTCGCCGCCCGCTTCGTGCGCAACCCGCTCGAGGTGGTGCCGCGCGAGGCGTACGAGGCCGAGTTCTTCCGCTCGGGCGAGGGTGCCGCGCGCGCCTGGGTCATGGGGCCGGCGCTGCTCAAGCAGGTGCTGCTCGACGAGCGCGAGAAGTTCCACAAGCTGACCCAGATCCGGCTGCTCTCGCCGCTGCTGGGGCACGGCCTGCTCACCAGCGAGGGCGCCGAGTGGAAGTGGCAGCGCCAGGCCTGCGCGCCGATGTTCCGCCACCAGGACCTGCTCGGCTTCGTTCCGGTGTTCGTGCGCGCCGCGCAGGGGCTGCTGGCGCGCTGGCGCGCGGCGCCCGGCGCAGCGCAGGGCGCGGTTCAGCCGGTAGACCGCGACGTCACGCGCGCCACCTTCGAAGTCATCTCGGCCACGCTGCTGCCCTCGGCCGACGCCACCATCGGGCCGGTGCTCGAGCACTCGATCGGCAGCTTCCAGCGCTCGGGCGGCTGGGCCCAGCTC